>NZ_JANMWL010000202.1:0-7596 GCF_031393925.1 Methylibium sp.
CGTCCGGGCAGGCGGCAGCGCATCATCGAGGCGGTCTCCGCTGCGCTGCGACTGCCTTGCGGTGCTCGGGCTCGTGGCCCGTCGCGCAACTCACTGCGCTCACTGCGTTCGCTGCGTTCAAACAAGCGCGACGAGTCAGAGGACGAAGCGCTGCGCGCGGCCACGAGCCCTGTGCTCCTCAGCGCCTCGAAGGCGCGCTGCCGCCTGCCCGGACGCGCCTTTGCAGACACGGCGGTGGGTTGCGTTGCGAACACCACGCCGTGGGCTTGCGGCGCGCGGTCTCGGCGGGGACGCCTGCCAGGGCGCGCGTTCGCAGGCACGGCGGTGCACTGGTTTGCGCACACCCACGCCAGGCAACGCTTGCCGCGTCGCGGAGCTTCTTAAACCGACAAGCCGACAAACCGACCAAACGCCCCAACCCGAGCCGCGTAATGGAACGGGCCACATGCGCACCGCAGGTCTTATTCGAATGAGCGGGAATCCGTTTTGGGCCTGGACGAGCCCGCTGCGGCGGACCTCTGGTCCATGCGAGTGCGGCGAAGGCTGGCCGTACTCGGTGAAGGGAAGGCCGGGTTGCAGCGTCCAGGGCGGCGGGTCTGCCGCGCCGGCCGCGTCGGCTGGCTTGCCTGCCTCCGGTGGGAGGGCCAGCGCGGCATCTGCGGCGAGCGCCGTGCTTAACACCAGGCCGCGGCGCATGAAGACCCGGCGGTGCAGCAGCCCGCCACCCGCCGCCGGGTCGAGGTCGTCGTTCGAGAGCGTTCGGTCGGCCGCCATGGCATGGGCGTCGTGCGCGTCTGTCGTGTTGCGCGCACTTTCGCCCGCGACAGCGGCGCGCCCGTCGGCGCCAAGCCGCCGGCACGTGTCTACACGTTGCTCGTCGCCCGCACCTCGTCGATCGAGGTCAGCCCCTGCAGCACTTTTTCGATGCCGTCTTGACGCAGCGTGAACATGCCTTCGGTGAGGGCGGTCTGCTGCAGTTCCTCGGAGCGTGCGCCGGTCTGGATGAGGCGGCGCAGCTCGCGTGAGATCGGCATCAGCTCATGAATGCCGCAGCGGCCGCGAAAGCCGGTGCGGCCGCAGACGGCGCAGCCGGGGCTCGAGAAGTGCATCAAGCGACCGTCGACGGCGAAGCGGCCGAGCCAATCGCTGCGCAGCGCCGCGCGTGCGGCCTGGGGTTGTGCGGCCTGTTGCACGAACAGGTGGTCATCGAGCAGTTCATTCAGTTCGACCAGCGTCAGCGGCCGGCTGACGCGGCACTCGGCGCACAGGCGCCGCACCAGCCGCTGCGCCACCACCAGCAGCAGGGAGTCGGCAAAGTTGAACGGGTCCATGCCCATGTCGAGCAGCCGCGTCACCGTCTCGGGCGCGCTGTTGGTGTGCAAGGTGGAGAGCACCAGATGGCCAGTGAGCGAGGCTTCGATGGCGATGCGCGCGGTCTCGATGTCGCGCACCTCGCCGACCATGATCACGTCCGGGTCGGCGCGCAGGAAGGCGCGCAAGGCCTTCGCGAAGGTCCACTCGATCTTCTGGTTGATCTGCACTTGCCGCAGCCCCGGCTGGGTGATCTCGATCGGGTCTTCGGCGGTCCAGATCTTGCGCTCGGGCACGTTGATGTGGCCGAGGGCGGAGTGCAGGGTGGTGGTCTTGCCGGCGCCGGTGGGCCCCACGCACAGCACCAGGCCGTAGGGCCGTTCCATCGCGGCCTTGAGCAGACCGAGGTGGCGCTCGCTCAGACCCAGCCGGTCCAGCGGCACCGGGCGTGCCGAGACCAGCAGGCGCATCACCACGTCTTCGAGGCCGTTGTTGGTCGGGATGGTGGCCACGCGCAGCTCGATGCGGTGCGAGGGCGAGAACTTGGCGAAGTTGATCTTGCCGTCCTGGGGTTTCCTGCGCTCGGAGATGTCGAGGTCGCACATGACCTTGATGCGCCCGATGATGGCGTTGCGGTAGGTGTGCGGCAGTTCCAGGTAGGCGCGCAGCAGGCCGTCTTTGCGAAAGCGGATGCGCAGCTTGTCGCGGCCCGGGTAGTTCTCGACGTGGATGTCGCTCACGCCCTCGTTGTAGGCCTCGATGATCATGGTGTGGATCAGCCGCACCAGCGAGTTGTCGCTCTGCTCGATCTGCCGCTCGCCGGCGTCGCGCTTTTGGTGGTCGAGGTCTTCGCGCTCGAGGTTCGCGAGCAGCTTGCCGGCGTCGGCGTTCTCCAAATCGAAGCCGGCCGCATCGCGCACGGCCCCGCTGCCCGTGTCCACGCCAATGCGCCCATAGGCTTCGCGCAGCGCCGTTTCCAGCTCGGTATGGCGTGCCAGCACTGGCGCTACCTTGCATTCGCTGGAGAACTCGATCTCCTCGAGCGCCTTGCGACGCGACGGGTCTTCCAGCGCCACCACCAAGGTCGCGTCGCGCAGCATCAGCGGCAGCGCGCCCAGACGCAGCGCGGTGGCAAAGGGGAGCTTGCGCAGCGCTTCGGACTCCACCGGAAACGCCGCCACGTCGACCATCGGATAGCCCATCTTGCGCGCCAGCGCGGTCTGTAGATCCTGGCGCGAGATGCGGCCCAGGCGCACCAGCAGTTCGCCCACCGGCACGTTGCGGTCGACCAATTGCTGCTCGAGCGCCTCGTCGAGCTGGTACTGGTCGATGAGGCCCAGCGTGGTGAGCGCCTCGCCGATGCGCACCAGCGGCATGCGGCTTTGCTCCGCAATCGCGCCGAGCAGTTGCTCGGGCGTGACGATGTGGCGCGTGAGCAAGATTTCGCCGAGCTTTTGCGTGCGCAGCTGGTGCTGAAGCTGCGTCGCCTCGTCGATCAGGGCGGCGCTGACGGTGTCGCTTTCCACCAGCACGTCTTCGATGCGCGGCCCGACCTCGCCGTCGGCAACCGCCGCGTTGGGCACGAACAGGCGCGTCACGCTGCCCTCGTCGCCGTGCGGCGGAAACAGGAAGATGCCGAACGGCAGCTCCACATGACCGATGGTTTCGCCTTCGAGCACCGTGCCATCGTGCAGTTGCAGCCGGTAGTGGCTGTGCGGGCGGTGCTCCAGCACGTCGGCGTGCGGGTCGGCGGGGTCGGCGGTCATGGGCGCCAGCGGCTCGGCCAGCGCCAGGCTGCGGAACTGGTTGAAGCGCAGCTGCAAGGTGGTGCGCGCCGGCGGCAGTTGCACGGTCGCGACTTCCTCGTCGGGCACGAACATCATCAGCCGGCCCTGCACCAGCTTGCCGTTCAAGCCCTCGATGGCGCAGGCCTGCGCCTGGGTCTGCTCGCCGGCCGCGGGGTAGCCGGCATAGGGCGGCGTGGGCCAGCAAAAGCCGGCGTGACGCGACTTGCCTTCGCCGGGCGCTGCCGGGCCGGTGGTCATGGACAGGGGTGTCGAAAGATCGGTCATGGCGGCAACTCGCGGACGGTTGATCGGGCAGCACTCACCGGTGTGAGACGACTGCTAGGCCGGCGTATGCTCGCAACGGCGGGGGGCGCCGAAGCATACAAGTAGCGGTTCTGCAGCGGACCTGCGGCGCCTGCGATCGTTGCGCAGAAAACGATGAATCACACGACACGCTGGCAATTCTGGGTCGACCGCGGCGGCACCTTTACCGATGTGATCGGCCGCGCACCCGACGGACGCCTGCACACCGCCAAGCTGCTCAGCGACAACCCCGAGCGTTACGACGACGCGGCGGTGGCCGGCATCCGGCAACTGCTCGGCATCACCGGACGCGACGAGCCGGTGCCGGTCGAGCGCGTCGAAGCCGTGAAGATGGGCACCACCGTGGCCACCAACGCGCTGCTCGAGCGCAAGGGCGAGCCCACCTTGCTGGTCACCACGCGCGGCTTTCGCGACGCGCTGCGGATCGCCTACCAGGCGCGGCCGCGGTTGTTTGATCGCCAGATCCTGCTGCCCGAGCTGTTGTATGCGCGCGTGGTCGAGGCGGCCGAGCGCATCGGCGCGCAGGGCGAGGTGATCGAGCCGCTGGATGAAGCCGCCTTGCGCGAACGCCTGTGGGCCGCCTTCGACGCCGGCCTGCGCGCCTGTGCCATCGTGTTCATGCACGGCTGGCGCTACACGCAGCACGAAGCGGCGGCGGCGCGCATTGCGCGCGAAGTCGGCTTCACGCAGGTCTCGGTGTCGCACGAGGTGAGCCCGCTGATGAAGCTGGTGTCGCGCGGCGACACCACGGTGGTCGATGCCTACCTCTCGCCGATCCTGCGGCGCTACGTCGAACGCGTGGCGGCCGACATGCCGGGCGTGCCGCTTTACTTCATGCAAAGCTCGGGCGGGCTCACGCAGGCGGGGTCGTTCCAGGGCAAGGACGCCATCCTCTCGGGCCCGGCCGGCGGCATTGTCGGCATGGTGCGTACCGCGCTCGAGGGCGGGCACCGCCGCGTGATCGGCTTCGACATGGGCGGCACGTCCACCGACGTGTCGCACTTCGCCGGCAGCGACGGCGGCGACTACGAGCGCGCCTTCGAGACGCAGGTGGCGGGCGTGCGCATCCGCGCGCCGATGATGAGCATCCACACCGTGGCCGCTGGCGGCGGCTCGATCATCCGCTTCGACGGCGCGCGCCTGCGCGTGGGGCCCGAGTCGGCCGGCGCCAACCCCGGCCCGGCCTGCTACCGGCGCGGCGGGCCGCTCACCACCACCGATGCCAACGTGATGCTCGGCAAGCTGCAGCCGGCGCACTTTCCACGGCTGTTCGGCCCTGCGGGCGACGAGCCGCTTGACCGCCAAGCCGTGGCCCTGCGCTTTGCCGCGCTGGCGCGCGAGATGAGCGCGGCCACCGGTCGCGCCACCAGCGCCGAAGACGTCGCCGCGGGGGCGCTGCAGATCGCGGTGGCGAACATGGCCAACGCCATCAAGCGCATTTCGGTGGCACGCGGGCACGATGTGGCCGGCTACACCTTGCAGTGCTTCGGCGGTGCCGGGGGTCAACACGCCTGCCTGGTGGCCGACGCACTGGGCATGACGCGCATCTTCATCCACCCCCTGGCGGGCGTGTTGTCCGCCTACGGCATGGGGCTGGCCGACCAGACCGCCATGCGCGAGGCGACACTCGAATGCCGGCTCGATGCGCACGGGCTCGAGCAGGCCGCAGAGCGGCTCGGCGTGCTCGGCGGGCTGGCGCGCGCCGAAGTCGCGGGGCAGGGCGTGGCCGCCGGGCGCATCACCTTGCGCTCACGCATTCATGTGCGCTACGAAGGCACCGATACCGCCCTGGTGCTGCCCATCGAAGACGCGGCCGACGAGGCCAGCGTGCGCCTGGCGTTCGAGGCCGTCTACCGCCAGCGCTATGCCTTCCTGATGCCGGGCAAGGCGCTCGTCATCGAGGCGGTGTCGATCGAAGCGGTCGGTGCCGGCGAGGCCTTGCAAGCGAGCACGCTGGGCGAGGCCGTGGCGCACCGGCCCGCGCCGCTGGCCCTGCTCGCGATGCACGCCGAGGCCGACGACGGTGCCCGCTGGCGCGAGGCCGGCCTGCACCAGCGCGAAGCACTCGCACCGGGCGCCACCATCGTCGGCCCGGCAGTGATCGCCGAGCGCAACGCCACCACCGTGGTCGAGCCCGGCTGGCAGGCGGTGCTCACCGCGGGCGGCGCACTCGAACTCGCGCGCATGCAACCGCGCGCGCGCCGCCACGCGCTCGGCACCGAGGCCGACCCGGTGCGCCTGGAGGTGTTCAACAACCTGTTCATGAACATCGCCGAGCAGATGGGACTTCGGCTGCAAAACACCGCGCACTCGGTGAACATCAAGGAGCGCCTGGACTTCTCCTGCGCGCTGTTCGATGGCCTTGGCCAGCTGATCGCCAACGCACCGCACATGCCGGTGCATCTGGGCTCGATGAGCGAGTCGATCCGCACGGTGATCGCGCGCAACCCGGGCTTGAAGCCGGGTGATGTGTTCGCGCTCAACGATCCCTACCATGGCGGCACGCACCTGCCGGACATCACGGTGGTGACGCCGGTGTTTCTTCCATTGCCCACGGCGAGAGATGCCGGGGCCGGGGTGGCCGGCTCTCGCCCGCATGGCATGGCTCCCTCCCCCTCCGGGGGAGGGCTGGGGTGGGGGCCAGTGCGGCCCGGCGCGACGAGCCCCCATCCCGACCTTCCCCCAGAGCGGGAAGGAGCAATACCTCCACCGAGCTTGGACCGGCCGGCCTTTTACGTCGCCTCGCGCGGCCACCACGCCGACGTCGGCGGCGTCACGCCCGGCTCGATGCCGCCGTTCTCGACCTCCATCGCCGACGAAGGCGTGCTGCTCGACAACTTCTTGCTGGTCGAAGACGGCCGGCTCCGCGAGGCCGAGCTGCTGGCTGCGCTTGCGGCCGGGGCGCACCCGGCGCGCAACCCGCAGCAGAACCTGGCCGACCTGCGCGCCCAGATCGCCGCCAACGAAAAGGGCATGCAGGAACTCACCGCACTGGTCGCGCAGGTGGGCCTGGCCACCGTGCACGCCTACATGGGCCATGTGCAGGACAACGCCGAGGAGAGTGTGCGCCGCGTCATCACCGCGCTGAAAGACGGCGCCTTCACCCTGCCGCTGGACAACGGCGCGCGCATCGACGTGCGCGTCACGGTGGACGCGGCCACGCGCAGCGCCACCATCGACTTCAGCGGCAGCAGCGCGCAACTGCCGAACAACTTCAACGCGCCCAAGGCGGTGACGATGGCCGCGGTGCTCTACGTGTTCCGCACCCTGGTGGGCGACGACATTCCGCTCAACGCCGGATGTCTCAAACCGCTGCAGGTGATCGTGCCCGAAGGCTCGATGCTCAACCCGCGCCCGCCGGCCGCGGTGGTGGCCGGCAATGTCGAGACCTCGATGTGCATCACCAACGCGCTCTACGGCGCGCTCGGCGTGATGGCGGCGAGCCAATGCACGATGAACAACTTCACCTTCGGCAACGCGCGTCTCCAGTACTACGAAACCATCTCCGGCGGCAGCGGCGCGGGCGTCTTCAAGGACGAGGGCGGCCGCGTGGTGGGTGGCTTCGACGGCACGAGCGTGGTGCAGACGCACATGACCAATTCACGCCTCACAGACCCCGAGGTGCTGGAGTTCCGCTTTCCGGTGCGGCTCGAGAGTTACGAGATCCGCCGCGGCTCGGGCGGTGCCGGGCAGTGGCGGGGCGGCGATGGCGGCGTGCGGCGTGTGCGCTTCCTCGAGCCGATGACGGCCTCGATCCTTTCCAACGGACGCATCGTGCCCGCCTTCGGCCTGGCGGGTGGGCAGGCCGGTGCGCTCGGGGGCAATCGCATCGAGCGCAGCGTCGGCCGCGTGGAGAGCCTGGGGCACATCGGCTCAGTCGACATGGCCGTGGGCGATGTGTTCGTGGTCGAGACGCCGGGCGGCGGCGGCTACGGAGAGCCTCTCGAGGAAACGAAGGGCCGCGCCCGAGTTCGGTGACCCCCTCGGGGACGGTCTGCAAGCAGCGGCTTGGGGTCTTACTCGCGCTCCATGTAGGAGCGCCAGCGGCCCATCGCCTGGTCCATCAGCCGGACCTGCCGCTCGAAGCCGGGACAGGCCTTGCAGGCAAAGAGATGCAAACGCAGCGCAATGCGATCGGCCAGCGGCAGTTGGCGGTCGAACCGCGCCGTGATCA
>NZ_JANMWL010000226.1:0-14765 GCF_031393925.1 Methylibium sp.
CTGGGCGTGCTGCATCTCGTCGCGGATGGGGACACCCTCGTGACGGCCAAGGCCCGAACCCAAGGCTGCACGACGCCGACGCGGCCGGTGCGCTGGTGGTCGCCGGACGCTCTACGAGGCCAAGTGCGCGGGGCGCAACCAGGTCAGGAGCATGGCGTTCCAGGAGGCGAGCGGGTTCAACAGGATCGATACTTCGCGCACGCTGCCCCACACCCGAAAGGATCGGACATGAACACCACGCCACGGCTTTTGCTGGTCGGCATTGCTCTCTCGATCGCTGCCGGCGTGCTGATGGCGCAGAACAGCGGTCTCACGCGCACGCTGCTGACCAAGGTGGACATCTCGGTTGCCGGACGCGAGGCCGTGGTGGCGCGCGTCGAGGTGGCTCCCGGTGCCCGTGCCGGGCGGCACACGCATCCCGGCGACGAGATCAGCTACGTGCTCGAAGGCCAGGTTGAATTGCTGATCGACGGACAGCCGCCACGGGTCGTCAAGGCCGGCGAGGCGCTCGTGATCCCGGCCGGCGTCGTCCATGACGCGCACAACGCGGGTGATGCAACGGTCCGCCTGCTGGCCGTGTACGTCGTCGAGAAGGGTAAGCCGCTCGCCACGCCGGCCCCATGAGATGAAGCGTCTTACCGCAACGACAAGGCTTGCAGTGCGCGCATCGGCTTGCAAGCCGATGCAGCTTGTCGGGCTCGCCGCATACGGCTCCAAAGCCCCGCCTCGCCACCAACCCTTTCCCAGGGCGAGGGAGCAAGACTCCCGCACCCCGGCAGCGTTTACTGCGTCGCGGGTCGCGCCAAGCACGGCGGCGCCACTGACGTGAACATGCGCCGTCGACACACCTTGCTCGCCTCTTCGTTCGCGCTCACGTTGGCGATGTGCAGCCCGGTTGCGTGGGCGGCTTCCACCAGCGTCTATCTCGAGGAGCTGACGACCACCGAAGTGCGCGACGCCCTGAGCGCCCAACGCACCACCATCCTCATCCCGGTGGGTGGCACCGAGCAAAACGGGCCGCACATGGCCCTGGGCAAGCACAACACGCGCGCGCATGTGCTTGCCGGGCGCATTGCCGCGGCGCTCGGCAATGCGCTGGTGGCGCCGGTGCTGTCCTATGTGCCCGAGGGTCGCATCGCGCCGCCCACCGAACACATGCGCTTCGCCGGCACGATCTCCATCCCCGAAGAGACTTTCAAGAGCGTGCTCGATGCGGCGGCGCGCAGCTTCGCGCAGCACGGCTTTCGCGACGTGGTGCTGGTCGGCGACCACGGCAGCTATCAGCACCTGCTCGCGGCGGTGGCGGCGCGCCTGAATCGCGATTGGGCCGCCACGCCGGCGCGCGCCCATTTCATCGCCGACTACTACCGCGCCGCCCAGGCGCCCTACATCCAGGCACTGCGTGCCAAGGGCCTGACCGAGGCGCAGATCGGCACCCACGCCGGCGCGGCCGATACCTCGCTGCTGATGGCCGTCGATGCGAGCGGGGTGCGATCTGATCAACTGCCGCGCGCGGGCACCGCGGCGGGTGTCTCGGGCGACCCGCGGGCCGCCAGCGCCGAACTGGGAAAATTGGGCGTCGACCTGATCGTCACGCACAGCGTCGCGGCCATCCGCAGCGCCATCGCCGCCCGGCGCTGAGCGCGCTTCATTTCGTCACGTCCCGATCTCGATTTTGGAATTCACCATGCGTTCACGACACGCTCTCTTTGCCGGCCTCACCTTCGGCGCGCTGGCCACCGCCACGCTGTGGGTCACCGCCCAGGGTGCGGCCCCTTCGGCGCCCAGGCCCGCGGCGCCGGCCCAAGCCGCTCGAGCGGCACAACCCGCTCCCGTGCGCACGGTGCCGGGCATGCCCGGCGTGGTGGACCCGCACAACCTCTACAGCGAGATCGCGGTCGGCAAGCTGAGCGCGGCGGTGGCCGGGGCGCTGGAGCGTGTCTATGTGCCCAACCGCAGCGACAACACCGTGTCGGTGATCGACCCGGCCACCTTGAAGATCACGCACACCTTCAAGGTCGGCGTGAACCCGCAGCATGTGGTGCCGTCGTGGGACTTGAAGCTGCTCTGGGTGGCCAACAATGCCGAAGGCCGCACCGACGGCAGCTTGACCCCGATCGACCCGCTGACCGCCAAGCCGGGCAAGGCGATCCCCGTCGACGACCCGTACAACATGTACTGGTCGCCCGACGGCAAGTACGCCATCGTGGTGGCCGAGGCCTACAAGCGGCTGGACTTCCGTGACCCGGTCACGATGCAGCTGGCCTATTCCATCGACACGCCCAAGTGCGCCGGCATCAACCATGCCGACTTCTCCATCGACGGCAGGACGGCGCTGTTCACCTGCGAGTTCAACGGCGCCATCACCAAGATCGACCTGGTGGAGCGCAAGGTGCTGGGCACCTTGCGCCTGAGCAAATACTTCAACCGGCCCGAGGCCCTGGCCGTGATCGACAAATCAGGCAAAAAACCCAAGTACGTGCCCGACCCCTCGCAGCTCGGCGCCGAGATCTGCACCACGCCCGGCATGCCGCAAGACGTGCGCATCTCGCCCGACGGCAGCACCTACTACGTGGCCGACATGATGGCCGACGGCGTGCACGTGGTCGACGGCGAGAGCTTCATGCAGACCGGCTTTCTGCCCACCGGCGTGGGCACGCACGGGCTCTACCCGAGCCGCGACGGCAAGAGCCTGTACGTGGCCAACCGCGGCAGCAACCAGATCCGTGGCAAGCCGCATGGCAAGGGCAGCGTGTCGGTGATCGATTTCGCCACCGGCAAGGTCACCAAAGACTGGCCGATTGCCGGCGGCGGCAGCCCCGACATGGGCAACGTCAGCGCCGACGGCAAGTACCTGTGGCTCTCGGGCCGCTACGACGACGTGGTCTACCGCTTCGACACCGACACCGGCGCGGTGGACCAGGTCAAGGTCGGGCACGAGCCGCACGGCCTGACGGTGTGGCCGCAGCCCGGGCGCTATTCGCTGGGGCATACCGGCAACCTGCGCTGAGATGAAGCTCCCACGCTCACCTTGTTCGCTGCCCACCGAGGGGGCGTTCAGCGCCCTTGGGGCGGCCCGGCGGGCGCTGAGCGTTGCGCCTCGCGGCGTAGGTCGCGCGGGCTGCCTTCCATGAAGCTCAACATCCTGTCCGATCTGCACCTGGGCGTCGGCGCGATGGAGCGGCCGAGCACCGACGCCGATGTGGTGGTGCTGGCGGGCGACATCGCGCGCCCGCGGGAGGCCGCGGCATGGGCCCTGGGCTTCGACAAGCCGGTGCTCTACGTGCTCGGCAACCACGAGTTCTACGGCGGCAGCATCGAGGGCACCGCAGATGAACTGAAGCGACTGTGCCTGGGCACCCACGTCCATGTGCTCGACGACGGCGAGATCGTCATCGGCGGCGTGCGCTTCCTGGGCACGACGCTGTGGACCGACTTCAAGCTGTTCGGCGAGGCTGAGGGCAGGGCGCAGGCGGTCGAGCAAGCGCAGCGCCTGATGCGTGACTTCAGCCGCATCCGCATGGGCGATGCGACGAGTGCGCTGTTCACGCCCGACGATTCGGCGGCGCTGTTCGAGCGCCACGCCCACTGGCTGGATCGCCGGCTCGCCGCACCGCATGCCGGGCCGACGGTGGTGATCACCCATCACGCGCCGTCGCGCCAAAGCATCCATGCTCGCTTTGCCGGCTCGCCGATCAATGCCTGCTTTGTCTCTGATGCCGCACACCTTGCCGGCGCCGAGCGCGCGCAGCTGTGGATCCATGGGCACACGCACGACAGCTTCGACTACGACCTGGGTGGCACGCGCGTCGTCTGCAACCCGCGCGGCTATGTCAAGGCCGGCACGAATGAGAACCCGCGCTTCGATGCGGAGTTCATCGTCGACGTGGCTTAGGGCCGCGGGCATTTCCCGCGGGAACGCGTCGCGTGCTTTCCACGTCGACCTCGTCGAGCCGTTGATTCGGTCGCACTTCGTGGCAGCGAGCGCCTTGGCGTCGTGCTGTCAGGAGGAGCATCGCCTCAGCCCGCCTTGCCGTCCACGCGCGCTCGGCTCAGCACCGGCCAGTAGCGCAGCGCGTACAGGCCGAAGCCGGCCGACCACAGTGCGGCCGAGCCGAGCACGGCGTGCAGGGTCGCCGCGGGGGCTGCCAGCGGCACGGCGACGCGCACGACGGCAGCCGCGAGCACCAGCACGTAGCAGGCGACATCGGCACGGTCGGCCAGCAGCGGCCGGCCGGTGTGGCCGCGCGCGGTGCGCGTCATCATGCCGATGACGAGGCCGCCGATGGCGCCCACCGTCAGCGCGTGGGTAGCGACGGACGCGGCGACCAGGCCCAGCGCGGCGGCTCCGCGCAGCGCCAGGTACACGGGAATCCACAGATAAGCGGCGTGCAGCACCCACACCAGCGGCGTGCGCAGCGTCTTCCATGGCTGCCAGAGCCACCAGCGCACCAGGTGGACGGCCGAGCCGAGCGCGAGCACCAGCGCGAGCGCTAAACCGCCGAGCTGCAGCGTGTCGGCCAGCAGCAGGACCAGCACCGAGCCGAGGGCCGCCTTCTCGAGCCAGGGTCGCAGCGTCGCGTTGGCGCCCGCAATGCCGTTGTTGGTGAACATCGGGATCACGCGGCCGGCCATCACCGTCATGATGAGCAGCACCGCGTCGAGCGCGACCTGGATGCCCAGCCAGGCGGGCAGCGCGATCACCTCAAGCTGCGCCAGGTGAACCGCCAGCACGGCGGCGGCAATCAGCACGAGCATGGCGACGAAGAAGTAGTTGCGCCGGTTGCGCGCGGCCAGGAAGGGAATCGCGAGCGCCACCGCGGCGGCCAGCGGAAAGGCCGTGTTGACCAGCGCCGCGGCCCAGCCGAAGGGCGTGAGCACGAGCACGCGCGCGGCCACCCACAGCGCGGCGAACGCTGCGAGGCTCAGGCCGCTCGGCGTGGGGCGATTTGACCAATTGCGCCCGGCCGTGAACAGGAAGCCCACCACCACCGCGAGCGTGAAGCCGAACAGCAACTCATGCGCATGCCACAACGCGCCCGCGAGGTAAGGGCGGACCAGCACGCCGGCCAGTTGCAGCGCCCATAGCGCGACCGACAGCGCGGCGAACACGCTGGCCAGCAGATAGAAGGGGCGAAAGCCGTTGCGCCAGAGCGCGGGCGTCTGCGCTGGCACGGTGGCTTGCTCAGGCATCCCGGGCGCCGATCACCTTGGCCATCCCGGATGCGTCTTTCACGCTGCCTTCATCGACGCGGATGCCGTCGCGAACTTCGGGTCGTCGACAACGCAGCGCCGCGCACCACGGCCGGCCGGCAGTCGGATGGTCAGCAGCAAGGACGTGTCTTGCAACGCCCGCACGGCGTACTGCACTCTCGCCGGCAGCAAGACGAGCTGGCGCGCACGCAGTTGGCACGTCGATGCGCCGAGGTCGATCTCGGCCGCACCCTCGATGCACAACAAGGTCATCTCGCCGTGGATGTGGTGCGGCGGCAAGGCCTCCCCGGCGCGCAACACCACGCGCATCAGCTCCAGCGTGCGGGTCTTGAGGATGGCGTGGCTCAGAGACGCGCGCAAGGCGGCGCCCAGCGGCTCGAGGTCGATGACTTGGCCGGGTTGGGCGTGGTCCAGTGCCATGGAGGTCTCCGTGTGAAAAGCCGGTCGAACACCCGAGCCAGCGCAGACCGAAGCCGACGTCACCGATGCGGCGCGTTGCCTCCCAAGTTAATCGCGCCACGCCCTGCGGTCTGTGCGGCAGCGCACGGTGCGGCACGTCCGGGTGATAAGGACGCGAGCTTGCTGCGTGCGCCAGCGTACAGACGCGAGGTCGCCAAAGGCGCATCGTTTGATCGGGCGTCGACGCGGGGCAACCCAGGCGATGACCTTGCCCCGAACGCAACCGACATTTCAAAGCGAACGACGAGAAACCTCTTGATGCAGGACAGCAAGCCCGCCCGATCCGCTCGCGCCGAACAGCGGGACGCCGAGCCGCAGGTCCATCACGACCCGAACGGCTTTTCCGACCGCTTCGCGCTCGGCTTCACCAAACTGCTGCGCTTCTTGGCCGACACCTTCTTCGCCAAGCGCTACGGCCACCGGGCGATCGTGCTCGAAACGGTGGCCGCCGTTCCCGGCATGGTGGGCGGAACGCTCACGCACCTCAAATGCCTGCGCCGCATGGTCGACGACGAAGGCTGGATCCGCACCTTGATGGAGGAGGCCGAGAACGAGCGCATGCACTTGATGACCTTCGTCGCGATCGCCAAGCCCACCGCCTTTGAGCGGCTGGTGATCCTGCTCGCGCAATGGATCTTCTATGTCGGCTTCTTCCTGCTCTACCTCGTGTCGTCGCGCACGGCGCACCGCGTCGTTGGTTACTTCGAGGAAGAGGCGGTGCTCAGCTACACGCTCTACCTGCAAGAGATCGACGAGGGCCGCTCGCCCAATGTGCCGGCCCCCGACATCGCCAAGCACTACTGGGGGCTGCCGGCCTACGCGACCCTGCACGATGTCGTGCTCGTGGTGCGTGCCGATGAAGCGCACCACCGCGACCTGAACCATGGCTACGCCAGCAAGCTGGCCGGTGAGCCGGTCGATCGCGTACATGCGGCGCCCTACCCGCCGCACGCCGACACGCTCCGCATCGACGCATGACATGAAGCGCAGCTCCGCATCCGAGCCCTCTCACTCGACGCCGGTGTTCGACCAGGCCACGCTGCCGGCGGCCCTGCGCCGCGAGCGTCGCACCGAGCCAGGCGTCTGGGGCGTCATCCGCATGCTGGAGGCGCAGGTGCAGCTCTCCTTCATGGACCCGCCGCAGACGAAGATCCTTTCGCGTGGTTCGCCCGGACTGCTGCTGCCGGATCAGCCGCACCTGGTGGAGCCGATCGGCGCGATGCGCATGCAGGTCGAGTTCTACGAACGACTGCCCAAGGCTTGACGGCCCTCCCGACTCGATGTTCGATGCGCCGTCGTTTGACGGAGATCAATACTTCGGCGCGATGCCTGCTTAGCATGAGCCATTCGCACTCGTCAGCGACGCGCGACACGCCTGCGCCGCTTGCGCGTCGCAGCGATCGCACAGCATCCCCTTCAACCACGCAGATCAGGAGTCCGCATGAAATTCGTTCACTCTGTCCCGCTCGCGATCGTCATCGCCACCACCGGCGCACCGAGCTGGGCCGCCCAGCACGATCCGAATGCTGGCCATCACCCCGCAGCTGCGGCCTCTGCCCCGGCTGCCAAGGCCATGCCGGGCAAGTCCAGCCCCGACATGGCGCGCATGGACACCCAGATGAAGGCGATGCGGCAGATGCACGACAAGATGGTGGCCGCCAAGACGCCCGATGAGCGCAATGCCCTGATGGCCGAGCACATGAAGACCATGCAGGAAGGCATGACCATGATGAACGGCATGTCCTCCGCAGGCATGGGCGGCACGGGGAGCATGAAGGACGACATGGCTGCGCACCATCAGATGATGGAAAAGCGCATGGAAATGATGCAGGCCACGATGCAGATGATGATGGATCGTCTGCCCGCGGCGCCGACCAAGCAGTGAGGAGAAAGTCATGACCCACCCCCCAGAAATTGCGCCCCCGCCTGCGGCTTCCAACTACGGCTTTCACTGCGTCCTGCAGGAGCGCAACTTCGCGCAGGCCGTCGCCAGCGTGACCGAGGCGCTCAAGACCGAGGGCTTCGGCATCCTCACCGAGATCGACGTTCAGGCGACCATGAAGGCCAAGCTCGGCATCGAGGGGCGGCCTTATCGAATCCTCGGCGCCTGCAATCCGCCGCTGGCCCACCGCGCGCTGAGCGCCGAGCCGGACATCGGGCTGCTGCTGCCGTGCAATGTGGTCGTGCGCGAGGAGGCCGATGGCCATCTCGTCGTCGGCTTCATGGACCCGGTTGCCGTGCTGCAAATGACCAGCGACCCCGAGGTCGGCCGCGTCGCGCACGAGGTCCGCGAGAGGCTCGAACGGGTGCGCTCGACGCTCGCCGGCCGGCCCGCCGGTCCCGCCCGGTCTTGAAGGAGCCGCACATCGACGGAGAGGCCCAATGCAGCTCGGCATGATCGGATTGGGTCGGATGGGTGCCAGCATGGTTCGGCGGCTGTTGAAGCATGGTCACGAGTGCGTCGTCCATGACGTGCAGCCGTCGGCCGTTTCAGCACTGCGCAAAGACGGTGCCGTCGGGGCCGCCTCGCTGCAGGAGATGGTTGCGCGCATGACCAAGCCGCGCGCGATCTGGCTGATGGTGCCGGCGGCGGTCGTCGACCGCGCGCTCGGCGAGCTCGTGCCGCTGTTGGACGGCGGTGACACCCTGGTCGATGGCGGCAATTCGTACTACCGCGACGACATGCGGCGTGGAGCCGAATTGCGGGCGCGAGGCATTCACTACCTCGACGTCGGAACCAGCGGCGGCATGGCCGGCTTGGAGCGAGGCTACTGCCTGATGATCGGCGGCGAAGCCGACGTTTTCGAGCACCTGCGGCCGATCTTCTCCGCGTTGGCCCCAGGCGTCGCGGCTGCAACGCGGACTCCCGGCCGAAAGCGCGGCACAGGCAGTGCCGACGAGGGCTTCCTGCACTGTGGACCGCATGGGGCAGGGCACTTCGTCAAGATGGTCCACAACGGCATTGAATACGGAGTGATGGCGGCCTACGCGGAAGGTTTGAACATCCTGCGCCATGCCAACGTGGGCAAGCGCGATCAACCGCACGAGGCTGAGCACGACGCCGAGACCACGCCGCTGCGCGACCCCGGGTGCTATCAATTCGAGATGAACCTGCCCGAGATCACCGAGGTGTGGCGCCGCGGCAGCGTGATCGGCTCCTGGCTGCTCGACCTGACCGCCTCGGCCTTGCTCGAGGACCCCGAACTCGCGCAATACGGCGGCCACGTGTCGGATTCGGGCGAAGGCCGCTGGACGATCCAGGCGGCCATCGACGAAGGGGTGCCGGTGCCGGTTCTGAGTGCCGCACTGTTCGAGCGCTTCACGTCGCGCGGCAATGCCGATTTTTCCAACCGAGTCCTGTCGGCGATGCGGCACGAGTTCGGCGGCCACCTCGAGAAGCCCGCGTCATGACATCACCGCAAGACGTCGTGTTCCTGCTCGACGTGGACTTGGGCTTGGCCTCGACGGGCCGCGACGCGCTCGCATCGAAGGAGAAATGATGAACGTCAACACCCGCAAGCTCCACGAACTGGGGCAGCGCCTTTGGCTCGACAACCTCACCCGTGAACTGCTGGTGAGCGGTCGCTTGGCGCGCTACATCGCCGATCTCTCGGTCACCGGCCTGACCTCCAACCCGACGATCTTCGAGCATGCAATCGGCAGCGGCAGCCTCTACGACGACGCGATCCAAACGCTGGTCGCTCGCGGCTTGTCGAGTGAGGACATCTTCTTCGAGCTCGCGCTGGAAGACCTGACGCAGGCCGCCGACCTGTTCCGGCCGATCTTCGATGCAAGCGCAGGAGTTGATGGCTGGGTTTCGCTGGAAGTCTCGCCGCTGCTCGCCAGTGACACGGCCAACACCATCAAGACCGCTGCGCAGTTGCATGCGCGCGCCGCGCGCCCCAACCTTTTCATCAAGATCCCCGGCACGCCGCAAGGCATTGCGGCCATCGAGCAGTCGATCTTCGATGGCGTGCCGATCAACGTCACCTTGCTGTTCTCGCATGAGCACTATGTGGCGGCGGCCGAGGCGTATCTGCGCGGCATCGAGCGACGCATCAAAGCAGGTCTGGACCCGAAAGTCGAATCGGTCGCTTCGCTGTTCGTCAGCCGGTGGGACGTCGCGATGAAGGAGCACCTGCAGCCGCAACTCCACAATCGCCTCGGCATCGCGATTGCGATGCGAACCTACAAGGCCTATCGCGATTTGCTCGCGTCCGAACGCTGGCACAGGCTCGCTGCCACCGGAGCCCGCCCGCAGCGCCTGCTCTGGGCCAGCACCGGTACCAAAGACCCCGCCGCACCCGACACGCTCTACGTCCAAGCCCTCGCGGCGGCGGAGACGATCGACACGATTCCGGAGAAGACGCTGCTTGCCTTTGCCGACCATGGCAAGGTTGGCGCGAGCTTGCCCGCCGATGGTGGCGATGCGCAGGCCGTACTCGAGCAATTCAAACGCGAAGGCGTCGACGGTGAGGCGCTCGCCGCGCAACTGCAGCGAGAAGGCGTTCAGGCGTTCGCCAAGTCCTGGCGCGGGCTGATGGCGCGCATTCTGGAAAAGAGTTCGCAAGCAGCAAGGGCGCGATCGGCATGACCGAGTCGGCAAGCGCGCCCGGCCGCCGCACCATGACGACCCTGATCAGCCCTCTTGCGGGCAAGCCGGCGACGGCATCAATGCTCATCGACGTGGCGAAGCTCGTCAGTGCATATCACTCGGAAGTGCCCGACCCGACGGTCGCGGCACAGCGCGTCGCCTTCGGCACCTCGGGGCACCGCGGGTCGGCGCTCGACCGCTCGTTCAACGAATGGCATGTGCTGGCGATCACGCAGGCGATCTGCAATTACCGCAGAGCCAATGGCATCGCCGGGCCGCTCTTCCTCGGCATCGACACGCATGCGCTGTCGCCGCCCGCGTGCGCCAGCGCGCTCGAAGTGCTGGCTGCCAATGGCGTCGATGTGATGCTGGCATCGAGCGACGAATACACGCCAACGCCGGCGGTCTCGCACGCGATCCTTGGCCACAACCGCGGTCGCGATCATTCAAATGACACCGGCCTCGCTGACGGCATCGTGGTGACGCCTTCACACAATCCGCCGCGCGATGGCGGCTTCAAATACAACCCGCCCCACGGCGGCCCGGCTGGCCAGCAAGTCACGAGCTGGATCGAAGCCGAGGCCAATCGCATGCTCCAAGCGCGCCTCGAAGGCGTGAAGCGCATCCCGCACGCGAAAGCCCTGCAAGCGGCGACGACGCATCGCCACGATTTTTTGAACGCCTACGTCGGCGATCTCGGCAACGTGATCGACATGGACGTGATCCGCAACGCGAAGCTTCGCATGGGTGTCGACCCGCTGGGCGGCGCTGGAGTCCATTACTGGGCGGCCATCGCGGAACGCTACCGTCTCGACCTGAGCATCATCAATGAACTCGTCGATCCGACCTTCGGCTTCATGCCGCTCGACTGGGACGGAAGAATCCGCATGGACCCGTCCTCTAAGTACGCCATGCAAGGGCTGGTCGACATCAAGAGCCGCTTCGACATCGCCTTCGCCTGCGACACCGATCACGACCGTCACGGCATCGTCACACCGGGTGGCGGCTTGCTGGCGCCTGACCATTACCTGGCGGTGGCCATCGACTACCTGTTCCAACACCGCCCGGATTGGGGGCGACAGGCTGCCGTTGGCAAGACCATCGTCAGCAGCCGGTTGATCGACCGGCTGACGTCCAGGCTCGGCCGCCAACTCGTCGAGGTGCCCGTCGGTTTCAAGTGGTTCGCCGCCGGTCTGCACAGCGGTGCCCTCGGCTTCGCAGGCGAAGAAAGTGCAGGTGCAAGCTTCCTGCGCCGCGACGGGTCGGTCTGGACGACCGACAAGGACGGCATCGCGGCCGCGCTGCTCTCGGCCGAAATCACCGGACGCACCGGCCGCGACCCCGGCCAGCTCTATGCGGACCTGGCGAACGAGTTCGGCAACCCGGTGGCCGACAGGGTGGAGGCGCCTGCGACCGCACAGCAGAAGCAGCAGTTGGCGGCACTGTCGCCACAACGGTTTGCCTCGAACGAACTGGCCGGAGAAAAGGTCGAGAGCATCCTGAGTCACGCGCCAGGCAATGGCGCGCCCATCGGCGGCATCAAGCTCATCGCCGCCAATGGCTGGTTCGCTGCGCGGCCCTCCGGTACCGAAAACATCTACAAGATTTACGCCGAGAGCTTCAACGGTCTCGAGCACCTGCAGCGCATCCTGCAAGAGGCGCAGGCGATGGTCGACGCGGCGATCTCGCCCGCGTCTTTATCTTGAAAGTCATTGATCCCGGAGACCCCGATGTCTGATCCCCTGACACCCGAGACCTTGCAGCAGATGAACGCCTATTGGCGCGCGGCCAATTACCTTTCGGTCGGGCAAATCTACCTGCAAGACAATCCCTTGCTCGAACAAAAGCTCACGCTCGAGCACGTCAAGCCCCGGCTGCTGGGCCATTGGGGCACGACACCGGGTTTGAACCTCATCTATCTCCACCTGAACCGGCTGATCAAGGAGAACGACCTGAACATGATGGTCGTGATCGGCCCCGGCCACGGCGGGCCGGGCATCGTGGCGCACACGTATCTGGAAGGGTCGTACACCGAGCACTACCCGGCGATCGAGCGCAACCGCAACGGCCTGCGGCGGCTCTTTCGCCAGTTCTCATGGCCGCACGGAGTTCCCAGTCACGTCTCGCCGGAAGTTCCCGGCTCCATTCATGAAGGTGGGGAACTGGGTTATTCATTGGCCCACGCCTATGGAGCGGCATTCGACAACCCTGACCTGATCGTCGCCTGCATCGTCGGCGACGGCGAGGCAGAAACCGGTGCGCTGGCCGCGAGCTGGCACTCCAACAAGTTCCTGAATCCTGCGCGTGACGGTGCGGTGCTGCCGATCCTGCACCTCAATGGCTTCAAGATCGCCAACCCGACGGTGCTGGCGCGCATCAGCCGCCAGGAGCTGACCGACCTGTTGCGCGGCTACGGCCACGAGCCGCATTTCGTCGAGGGCGACGACCCCGCGCTGGTACATCAGGCGCTCGCCGGCACGCTGGATGCGGTGCTGGCGCAGATCGATCAAATTCAGCGTGAGGCGCGGGCTCTCGGCGAGTCGCAAACTCCAAGGCGCCCACGCTGGCCGATGATCGTCTTGCGCACACCCAAGGGTTGGACGGGACCGAAGTTCGTCGACGGCAAGGCGGTCGAAGGCAGCTGGCGTTCGCATCAAGTGCCGATCGCGGACTTCAAGACGCCCGAGCATTTGCAGCAACTCGAAGACTGGCTCAGGAGTTACCGGCCCGAGGAGTTGTTCGACGAGCGCGGCAAGTTTCTCGATGAGTTGGCTGCGCTCGCGCCGACCGGTCGTCGCCGCATGGGCTCCAACCCGCACGCCAACGGCGGGGCTTTGTTGCAGCCGCTGGCCATGCCGCGCTTCCATGACTACGCCGTGTCGGTGCCCGAGCCCGGCGGCGTCGAAGCGGAAGCGACGCGAGTGCTGGGCAAGTTTCTGCGCGACGTGATGAAGCTCAACCTGGGGATGAACAACTTCCGCATCTTCGGCCCGGACGAGACCGCGTCGAACCGATTGGAAGCCGTCTTTGAAGTCTCCGGCAAGCAGTGGATGGCTGACCTGGAGGAGGGCGACGACCACCTCAGCGCCAACGGCCGCGTGATGGAAGTGCTGAGCGAGCACCTGTGTGAAGGCTGGCTCGAGGGCTACCTCCTCAGCGGACGCCATGGTTTATTTTCTTGCTACGAGGCCTTCATCCACATCATCGATTCAATGATGAACCAGCACGCCAAATGGCTCAAGGTATGCAACCAGATTCCCTGGCGCGAGCCGATCGCATCGCTGAATTACCTGCTCACCTCGCATGTCTGGCGGCAGGATCACAACGGCTTTTCCCATCAGGACCCCGGCTTCATCGATCACGTCGCGAGCAAGAAAGCCGATGTCGTGCGCATTTATCTGCCGCCCGACGCCAACTGCCTGCTGTCGGTCGCGGATCACTGTTTGCGCAGCCGCAATTACGTCAACCTGATCATTGCCGGCAAGCAGCCTTCGTTCCAGTGGCTGGACATGGACTCGGCCGTGCGCCACTGCACCGCGGGCGCGGGCACGTGGCAATGGGCGAGCAACGATGCGGGCGACCCCGACGTCGTGATGGCCTGTGCCGGCGATGTGCCGACCCTCGAGACGCTCGCTGCCGTGACCTTGCTGCGCACCTATGTTCCCGACGTTCGCGTGCGCGTCGTCAACGTGGTCGACCTGATGGTGTTGCAGCCTCGGTCGGAGCATCCCCACGGCCTGGGAGATCATGAGTTCGACGAACTGTTCACGACCAGCAAGCCGGTGATCTTCGCCTTTCATGGCTACCCCGCGCTGATCCACAAGCTGACCTACCGGCGCCGCAATCACGACAACATTCACGTGCGCGGCTACAAGGAAGAGGGCACCACCACCACGCCCTTCGACATGGTCGTGTTGAACAACCTCGACCGCTATCAACTCGCCTTCGACGCCATCCGGCGAATTCCAAGGCTGGCGGGTCAGGTCGAGGAGGCGACGGCGCGCTACTGGGCGACGATGCAACGTCACAAGCTCTACATCGGCGAGCACGGCGACGACATGCCGGAGGTTCGCGACTGGCGCTGGACGCTTTGATGCGGATTCGCCTTCATTCGAATAGGAAAGGCAGTCTGCAACTGGGCCGTCGGCAATTTTCGGCGTACGGCGTGCGGGCAAGGGCAAGGGCAAGGGCAAGGGCAAGGGCAAGGGCAAGGGGTGGATTGAGGGACGCAAAGGCGCGTCCGGGCAGGCGGCAGCGCTTCGTCGAGGCGGTCTGCGCTTTGCTCCGACTGCCCTGCGGTGCTCGGGCTCGTGGCCCGTCGCGCAACTCACTGCGCTCACTGCGTTCGCTGCGTTCAAACAAGCGCGACGAGTCAGATGACGACGCGCTGCGCGCGGCCACGAACCCTGTGCTCCTCAGCGCCTCGAAAGCGCGCTGCCGCCTGCCCGGACGCGCCTTTTCAAACACCCGTGGTCTTCAACGTTGCAAAGACCGACGC
>NZ_JANMWL010000238.1:0-38229 GCF_031393925.1 Methylibium sp.
CGAGGCTGACGTGTTCATCACCTACTGCACTAACGCCGAAATCGCGCGCCGCGAGCAGCCGCTTCAGGTGCTGACTCTCCCCGACGATCTCAACGTGTCGGCCACCTATGGGCTGAGCCTGTTGCGACCCGTCTCCCCCGCCGCGCTGCGGTTCGTAGCGCACCTGCGCGGCGCCCCTGGGCAGCGAAGGCTGGCGGCCTGGGGATTCGCGGCGCCGTAGAGCGAGTTCGCCTCGGGCGCGGCTAGGCGCGCAGCGCCCTATAAAATCGCGACGCTCGAGGAGCGTTGCGACGGCTCGCCGGATCCCCCGGCGGCCGCCAGGCTCGAGACGGGGCGTCGGCATCTTGAAGCGCGCGCCTCCTGCAACGGCGCTCACCCACCCGCCGCCCGGCGGGCTGCGGGTGGGCCGCAGCACCGGGTGCGACGCTGAGCCCGAATGCCTGTGATGACCGCTGCCGCCGATTCCGACCCCCCCGTTTCCCTGCCGCCGATGCGCCTGGCCGGGCTCGAGCCGGTCGCCATCGGCGAAGGCTCGCTGTTCGTCAACATCGGCGAGCGCACCAACGTCACCGGCTCCAAGGCGTTTGCGCGGCTCGTGCTTGCGGGCCAGTTCGAGGAGGCGCTGGCCGTGGCGCGCCAGCAGGTCGAGAACGGCGCGCAGGTGATCGACATCAACATGGACGAGGCCATGCTCGACAGCAAGGCGGCGATGGTGCGGTTTTTGAACCTCATCGCCTCCGAGCCCGAGATCGCGCGCGTGCCGATCATGATCGACAGCTCCAAGTGGGAGGTGATCGAGGCGGGCCTCAAATGCATCCAGGGCAAGGGCATCGTCAACTCGATCTCCATGAAGGAGGGCGAGTCCGAATTCAGGCGCCAGGCCAACCTGGTGCGCCGCTACGGCGCCGCCGCGGTGGTGATGGCCTTCGACGAGAAGGGCCAGGCCGACACCTTCGAGCGCAAGACCACGATCTGCGCGCGCGCCTACAAGATCCTGATTGACGAGGTCGGCTTCGCGCCCGAGGACGTGATCTTCGACCCCAACATCTTCGCCATCGCGACCGGCATCGAGGAACACGACAACTACGCGGTCGACTTCATCAATGCCACGCGCTGGATCAAGCAAAACCTGCCCGGCGCCAAGGTCTCGGGCGGCGTTTCCAACGTGAGCTTTTCGTTCCGCGGCAACGACCCGGTGCGCGAAGCCATCCACACCGTCTTCCTGTACCACGCGATCCAGGCCGGCATGGACATGGGCATCGTCAATGCCGGCATGGTTGGCGTGTATGACGACCTCGACGCCGAGCTGAAGGAGCGCGTCGAGGACGTGGTGCTCAACCGAGCGCCCGTCTACAAGCCGGGTGAGCCGCTGCTCTCGCCGGGCGAGCGCCTGATCGAAATCGCCGAGCGTGCCAAGAGCGTCGGCAAGGACGACAGCGCACGGCTGGCGTGGCGCGCCGGCAAGGTCGGCGAGCGCCTCTCGCACGGCCTCATTCACGGCATCACCGACTTCATCGTGGCCGACACTGAAGAGGCTTGGCAGGCCATCGAGGCCGACGGCGGGCGCCCGCTGCACGTCATCGAAGGCCCGCTCATGGCCGGCATGAACGTGGTGGGCGACCTGTTCGGCCAGGGCAAGATGTTCCTGCCGCAGGTGGTGAAGTCGGCGCGCGTGATGAAGCAGGCGGTCGCCCACCTGCTGCCCTATATCGAGGCGGAGAAGAAGCTGCTCATCGAAGGCGGCGGCGACGCCAAGGCCAAGGGCAAGATCGTCATCGCCACCGTCAAGGGCGACGTCCACGACATTGGCAAGAACATCGTCACCGTCGTGCTCCAGTGCAACAACTTCGAGGTCGTCAACATGGGCGTGATGGTCCCGTGCCACGACATCCTCGCCAAGGCCAAGCTCGAAGGCGCCGACATCGTGGGCCTGTCCGGGCTCATCACGCCGAGCCTGGAGGAGATGCAGCACGTGGCCGCCGAGATGCAGCGTGACGATCACTTCCGTCTCAAGAGAATTCCGCTGCTGATCGGCGGCGCCACCACCAGCCGCGTCCACACGGCGGTGAAGATCGCGCCGCATTACGAAGGGCCTGTTGTCTATGTGCCCGACGCCTCGCGCAGTGTGGGCGTGTGCAGCGAGCTGCTGTCCGACGAGCGCGCCGCGAGCTACATCGCGGAGTTGCAGCGCGACTACGACCGCGTACGCACGCAGCACGCCAACAAGAAGGCCACGCCGCTGGTGACCTTGGCCCAGGCGCGCGCCAACAAGACGCCGATCGACTGGCGCGCGGGCGCCTCGCCCAAGCCGAGCTTCATCGGCCGGCGCGTGTTCAGGAACTACGACCTCGCCGAGCTGGCCGCCTGCATCGACTGGACGCCGTTGTTCCAGACCTGGGAGCTGGCCGGCCCCTACCCGCAGATCCTGCGCGACGCGGTGGTGGGCGCCGAGGCGCAGCGCGTCTTCAGCGACGCCAAGCGCATGCTTGCGCGGCTGATTGAAGGGCGCTGGCTGCAGGCGCATGGCGTGCTGGGCCTCTACCCCGCCAACACCGTCAATGACGACGACATCGAGATCTACACCGACGACACGCGGACCGAGGTGCTGCTCACCTGGCACGGCCTGCGCATGCAGACCGTTCGTCCGGTGGTCGACGGGGTGAGGCGACCCAACCGCTGCCTGGCCGACTTCATCGCGCCCAAGGGCGTGGCGCCGGACTACATCGGCCTGTTTGCCGTCAGCGCCGGCCACGGCGTCGAGAAAAAGGAAAAGGCGTTCGCCCTCGACCTCGACGACTACTCGGCCATCATGCTCAAGGCCCTGGCCGACCGCCTGGCCGAAGCCTTTGCCGAGCGGCTGCACCAGCGCGTGCGCATGGAACTCTGGGGCTACGCCGCCGACGAACAACTCAGCAATGAGCAACTGATCGCCGAGGCGTATCGAGGCATCCGCCCCGCACCCGGCTACCCGGCCTGCCCCGACCACACCGTCAAGCGCGCGCTGTTCGACGCGCTGCATGCCCAAGACGCCGGCATGACCTTGACCGAGAGTTTGGCGATGATGCCGGCGGCCAGCGTGAGCGGCTTTCACCTCGCGCATCCCGCGGCGGCCTACTTCAACGTCGGCAAGATCGGCGACGACCAGGTGGCCGATTGGGCGGCGCGCAATGCGTTCGAGGCGAGCGACGCACGTCGGGCGCTGGCACCGCTGCTCTGACAACGCTTTTTGCGGCCGGCGGCCGGCCGCAAGACAGGCGTTGCACTCCGTGACAGAAGTCGCATCCGGTCTTGACCTTGACCGGCTGCGCTGCATGCCTGCGCCCGGCTGCGTCACCGCTCACCCGAGCTGACTGCTGCGGCGTGACATCGGTCACGCGCACGCCGCGTTGCGCGCTCGGCATGGAAGCTGCCTTCCCCTTCGCGCCGGGTGCGCTTCTGCACCGTCGGCTTCGGGGGAGCGCATGGACAGGATGCAAAGCGGCGCCACGGCTCGCCTTCGTCGGATGGTGGCCTTGGGTGTGTTCACTGCCGCACTGATGGCCGCCTGCGGCGGCGGCAAGGACAGCGGGTCCAGCGAAACCCTTGTTCCCACCAGCCCGACCGAGGCTTCGCGCTTTCTGGCCCAGGCCAGCTTTGGCGCCACCGACGCATCGATCACCGATGTGAGCCAGCGCGGCTACGCGGCCTGGTTGGCCGACCAGTTCGCCCGGCCGCAGACCCTGCACCGCAGCTACATGGACCGCATCACCGCCGAGCTAGCGGTCAGCGGCGGCAGCAGCGGCGCGAGCGAGTTCTACGAGTCGTTCTGGCAGCAGGCGGTCGGCGGCGAGGATCAACTGCGCCAGCGCGTGGTCTTCGCGCTGTCGCAGATCTTCGTCGTCTCGCTGGTCGACGGCACGGTTGCCGGCTTTCCGCGCGGCGTTGCGTCCTACGTCGACATGCTGGGCGAAAAGGCCTTCGGCAACTACCGCGACCTGCTCGAGTCGGTGAGCCTGCATCCGATGATGGGCAACTACCTCTCGCATCTGCGCAACCAGAAGGAGGATGCCGCCGGTCGCGTGCCCGACGAAAACTACGCGCGCGAGGTGATGCAGCTGATGTCGATCGGCCTGGTCGAACTGAACCTCGACGGCACGCTTCGGCTCGATGGCGCCGGCAATCCCATCGAGACCTACACGCACGACGACATCGTCGGGCTCGCCAAGGTCTTCACCGGATGGAGCTGGTACGGCGGGCCCAACCTCGCCGACCGCACGCGCGGCCGTTTCTTCGGTGGCAGCGCCCAACCCGACCGCGACTGGCAGCCGATGCAGGCCTACAACGGCTACAGCGCCAACACCGACTTCCATTCGACGAGCGCCAAGAGTTTCCTCGGCACCACCATCGCGGCGCAAGGCACGCCCGACCCGCAAGGCGACCTCAAGACCGCGCTCGACACGCTGTTCCACCACCCCAACGTCGGGCCTTTCATTGGCAGGCAGCTGATCCAGCGGCTCGTCACCAGCAATCCGAGCCCGGCCTACGTGGCGCGCGTGGCGCGCGCCTTCAACGACAACGGCGCCGGCGTGCGCGGCGACATGAGGGCCGTCGTCGCCGCGGTGCTGCTCGATGCCGAGGCGCGCAGCGTCGACGCCTCGAGCGCGAGCTTTGGCAAGCTGCGCGAGCCGGTGCTGCGTCTGGCCAATTTTCTGCGCGCCTACAAGGCGCGCTCCACGAGCGGCCGCTTCCTGGGCATCGACAACACCGACGATCCGGCCTCGCGCCTGGGCCAGACCGCGATGCGCTCGCCCTCGGTGTTCAATTTCTACCGCCCCGGCTACGCGCCGCCGAACACCAGCATTGCCACGGCCGGGCTGGTCGCGCCCGAGCTGCAGCTCGCGCACGAGGTGTCGGTGGCTGGCTACCTCAACTACCTGCGCGGCTGGGTGGGCGTGAGCAGCAGCCGCGATGTGCAGCCCGACTTCGGCGCCGATCTCGCCGTGGCCGACAACGCCGACCAGCTGGTGGAGCGTGCCAACCTGTTGCTGATGGGCGCACAGATGCCGGCGGTGCTGCGCGCGCAAATCGTGCTCGGCGTGAACGGCCGCGCGGTGCCGGCCGCGGTGACCAACAGTGCCGGCGCGGTGAGCAACCAGGCGGCCATCGACAGTGCCCGGCGCGACCGCGTCAGCATCGCCGTGTTCCTGACGCTGGCCTCGCCCGACTACCTGATCCAGAAGTGACGAGGAGCCTGCGATGAAAGACCTGCATCCAATTCATTCAAGCGCGCCGGCCGAGCGCTGGGCCGCTCCCCAGCCGGCCTGCATCCCGAGGGTCACGAAGGGGCCCCTCGTGGCCCCTGGGGATCGGCCGACGTACGCGACGGACGAGGGGCTCCAATGAACGCTTCGCGCCGCGAGTTCCTGCGCACCGCGTCGATCCTGTCGGGCTCGCTCGGCGCTGCCGGTGTGCCGTTCGCGCTCAACCTGGCGACGCTCGGTGCGGCCAGCGCGCAGACCACCGGCGGCTACAAGGCGATCGTCTGCCTGTTCCTCTACGGCGGCAACGACTCGGCCAACATGGTGCTGCCGACGGAAAGCGCGTCCTGGGCCGCCTACAACGCGGTGCGCAACCAGGCGCCCGACCCGATCGCGCTGCGCGCTGCGGGCGTTGCGCCCGACGCGGCGGCGGCAGCGGGCTCGCCCGCGGCACTCGGCGGCGTGCTGCCGATCGTGCCCAACTACACCGCCTTCCCCGTCAACAACACGCGCAGCTTCGCGCTGCATCCGAGCATGGGCGAGGCCAAGACGCTGTTCGATGCCGGCCGGCTGGCGGTGATCGCCAACGCCGGACCGCTGGTCGTGCCGCTCACCAAGACCGACTACACGACCGGCAGCAAGCCACGTCCTCCCAAGCTGTTCTCGCACAACGACCAGCAGTCGACCTGGCAGGCGCTCGCGCCCGAAGGCGCCAGGGTCGGCTGGGGCGGGCGCCTGGGCGACCTGCTGGCCAGCCGCAACAGCAGCACGCTCTTCACCAACATCTCGGTGTCGGGCAACGCCGTTTTCATGGCCGGACAGTCGGTGTTCCAGTACCAGGTGGGCAACGGCGGCGCGGTCGCCATCGGCGGCCTCAGCGGCAACCTGTTCGGCTCGGCCGCGGCGGCCAGCAACCTGCGCAGCATCATCACCGCCGACAACCAGCACTTGTTCGCCAAGGAGCATGCGCTGATCACCCGCCGCTCGATCGACGCGCAAGCGGCCTTCCAGAGCGCCTTCAGCGCATCGACGGTGGCCGTTCCCGCGCAGTACACCCAGCCTTCCACGCGCGCCCTGGCCAACAACAACCTCGCGACCAGCCTGCAAACCGTGGCACGCATCATCGGCGCGCGCGCCGGCCTGGGTTCGCAGCGGCAGGTGTTCTTCGTGAGCATGGGCGGCTTCGACACGCACGACAACGAAAACCGCAGCCACGCCGACCTGATGGCGCGGCTGTCGCACGCGCTCGGCTACTTCGACACCACGCTCGGCACGCTCGGCGTGCGCGACCAGGTCACCTTGTTCACCGCTTCCGACTTCGGCCGCACTTTCACCAGCAACGGCGATGGCACCGATCATGGCTGGGGTGCGCACCACCTCGTCGTCGGTGGCGCGGTGCGCGGCAAGGAGGTCTATGGACGCTTCCCCACCGTCGGCATCAACCACGACGACGAGGTCGGCTCGGGTAGCTTCCTGCCCGGCGTCGCGGTTGACCAGATCGGGGGCACGCTCGGCAAGTGGATGGAGATCGGCGACACGCAACTCGACACGGTGTTCCCGAACCTGCGGAACTTCCAGCGTGACCTCGGATTCCTGGGTTGAGTGCGTTATTTCGCAGAGTTAACCGCGGCTTACAGGTGATGCAAGCGCTGCTCGCTTCACGACGATTGCTTGCGGTCCAATTGGCGCTGCAAAGGAAACAACCCATGGACACTGCACAACCCTCTCCCCGTCCCATCGCCGCGGCGCCGCGCTGGATCTGGCTTGTCATCGCCGCCATCGTGCTGATGGTCGCGGGCATTGCCGGCGCCGCCTGGCGCGACACCCGGGCCGACGGCATGGCGCAGGTGCCGGCCCCGGCCCCGGCGGCGAATCAGCTCGCGGCGGTCGATGCGCCGCCCGCGCTACCCGCTGCCAAAGTGAAGCGCGCAGCACCCGAGCGCCCTAACGCCGAAGCGCCGGTCGCGCCGCCGGTCGCTGCGGTCTGCCGCCACTGCGGCGTGGTCGAGTCGGTGCAGGCCGTCAAGGTCAAGGGCGACGCCAACGGTGTCGGCGCGGTGACCGGCGGCGTGCTCGGTGGCGTGGTCGGCAACCAGTTCGGCAAGGGCAATGGCCGCGCCGCGATGACGGTGCTCGGCGCCGTCGGTGGCGGCTTTGCGGGCCACGAAGTCGAAAAGCAGGTCAAGGCCAAGACCGTCTACAGCGTCAAGCTGCGCATGGACGACGGCAGCTTGCGCACCTTGCAGCAGGCACAGGCGCCCGCGGTCGGTGCGCGCGTGCAGCTCGAAGGATCGACCTTGCGCGGCGTCTGATTCAGCCGGCGACCAGCACGCGCCGGTACTGGATCGCCTCGGCCACGTGCGCCGTGGCGATGCCTTCGGCGCCGGCCAGGTCGGCGATGGTGCGGGCCACGCGCAAGGTGCGGTGCTGGCTGCGCGCCGACCAACCGAGCCGAGCCGCGGCTTTCTGCAGGAAGGCCGAAGCGCCGGGGTCGAGCTGCACGTGGCGGTCCAGCAAGGCGCTGTCGAGCGCCGCATTGCTGCAGCCCTGGCGCACGCGCTGGCGCTCGCCGGCCCGGGCCGCGCGCTCGGCCACCACGCTGCCGGCTTCGCCGTCGGCGGCGGCGGCCAGCACCTCGGGCGCGACGGCCGGCACCTCCACCTGGAGGTCGAGCCGGTCAAGCAGCGGCCCGCTGAGCCGGCCCTGGTAGCGCGCAATGGCGTCGGGCGAACAGCGGCAGGCCTTGAGCGGCGAGCCGGCGTGGCCGCAGGGGCAGGGGTTCATCGCCGCGATGAGCTGAAAGCGTGCCGGAAACTCGGCCTGGCGCGCGGCGCGCGAGATGGTGATGCGGCCGGTCTCGAGCGGCTCGCGCAGCGCTTCGAGGGCGCCACGTGCGAACTCCGCAAACTCGTCGAGGAACAGCACGCCGTGGTGCGCCAGCGAAATCTCGCCGGGCCGGGGCGGCGAGCCGCCGCCGACCAGCGCCACCGACGACGCACTGTGGTGCGGCGCGCGCAGCACGCGGCTGCGCCAGCGAGCGGGATCGAAGCCGCCCGCCAGGCTGAGCACGGCAGCCGATTCGAGCGCCTGCGCGTCGTCGAGCGGCGGCAGCAGCGCAAGGAAGCGCTGCGCCAGCATCGACTTGCCGGTGCCCGGCGGGCCGACCAACAGCAGGCTGTGGCCGCCGGCTGCGGCCACTTCGAGCGCGCGCTTGGCCGCGGCCTGACCTTTCACGTCGCGCAGCTCGGGCAGCGCGGGCGCCGGGCCAGCCGGTCGCGGTGTGGCCACGGGCAGGGGCTGCGCTGCCTCACCCGGCAGCAGCGCGCGCACCACGTCGAGCAGGTGGCGTGCGGCGCGTGGCGCCAGGCCCTCGATCAATGCCGCCTCGGCGGCGCTGGCTTCGGGCAGCACCAGCGTGCGCGCGGCGCCGCCGCGGCGCGCCGCCAGCGCCATCGCCAGCGCGCCGCGCACCGGGCGCAGGTCGCCGGCCAGCGACAACTCGCCCGCGAACTCGAAGGTGGCCAGTCGAGCGGCGTCGATCTGGCCGCTGGCCGCGAGGATGCCCAGCGCGATCGGCAGGTCGAAGCGGCCCGACTCCTTGGGCAGATCGGCCGGCGCGAGGTTGACCGTGATGCGCTTGTTGTGCGGAAACTCGAGGCCGCTGTTCTGCAGCGCCGCGCGCACCCGCTCGCGCGCTTCTTTCACCTCGGTATCGGCCAGGCCCACGAGCGTGAAGCTCGGCAGCCCGTTGGCCAAGTGCACCTCGACGGTGACTTCGGGTGCCGCGAGTCCGTCGAGGGCGCGGCTGTGAATGATCGCGAGCGACATCTCTCCCTCCCTAGTGCCGCAGCGATTGTGCCGTCGCATCCAGCTGCGGCGAACCGATCTCGCGCACCAACGCGCGCACCGATGAAGTGCGTCGCACCAATGCGGTACCTGTGGCGGCGTGCTTGCGGCATTTGCTGGTGCATTGGTTTCCCCCAGAGCGGCGCCACGGCAGCCGGGACCGTCGATATCGAAGCCAGGAGCAAAGAGCAATTGGCACGGTTAGTGCTGATGGGTCCGCGGCAAGACGATTCATCCATGCACAAGGAAACCAATATGCGGAAGTTTTCGAAAGCGCTGTTGTCGGCGAGTCTCGTGAGTGTGGCGACCAATGGCTACGCTCAAACGCCCGCAACGAGCGACAAGCCAGCAGCGGTAGAGGCAGCGGCCCAACCGGTGTACTCCATTGCCGGGTTCGATCTCACCGGTCACGTTGATGTCGGATACACGAACCTCCGAGGGTCAGGCAAGTTCGTCAGCGGCATCAACTCGCGCGTCTTCGACTTTGAGCGCAATAGTCTCAATCTTCAAGCGATCGATCTGCAACTGGCCAGGACTCCGGAGAACGGTTTTGGCGGCCTGCTGGACGTGACCCTCGGGAAGGACGCCGACACGATCGCGGCCTACGGAACGATCAACAAGACTCGTGGGCCGGCCAACGGCGTCGACAAGCGCGGTGACGTGACGCAGGCCTTCGCGTACTACGGAGCCGGGCCGCTCTCGGTGATCGCCGGCAAGTATGTGACGCTGTCGGGCGCGGAAGTGATCAAGAGCGCGGGCAACACGAACTACTCGCGCTCGATCCTGTTTGGCTACGCCATTCCCTTCACGCACACCGGAGTGCGCGCCACGTACAAGCTGAGCGATGCCGTGAGCCTCGTCGGCGGCGTGAATCAAGGTTGGGATGCGGTCCAAGACACGAACAGCGACAAGACGCTCGAGCTGCAAGTCGGTGTCACGCCGAGCAAGTCGATGTCACTTCTGTTTACCGGATACAGCGGAAAGGAGCGGGTCACCAACTACCCCCGGTCCGACGTCAACGGCACTCGCAATCTTCTCGACGTGGTGGCGACGTTCAACGTCAGCGATCCGCTCACGCTCATTCTCAATTACGACTATGCGACCCAGGACGGTGCCAGCGCGAGCGGCGGCAAGGCCAAGTGGCAGGGCCTGGCGGGCTACGTCAACTACCAGCTCAGCGAGCAGTGGCGGCTTTCGGTTCGCGCCGAGTATTTCGACGACAAGGACGGATACCGTACGGGTGTCATTCAGAAATGGAAGGAGGCGACTGCAACGCTCGCCTATCTGCCGAACAAGAATCTTGAGCTTCGCGCCGAGGTTCGGGGCGATCGCTCGGACAGGCAAGCGTTCTTGAAATCGGACCGCGTGACGCCGGACCGGACGGAGCGCTCCTTGGGTGTCGAAGCGCTCTACAAATTCTGAGTGCTATACGCAGCAATTTTGAAATTCGACTGGAGACGACCATGAAGATGGTGACCGCGATCGTCAAGCCCTTCAAGCTCGACGAAGTGCGTGAGGCCCTCAGCGCCATTGGCGTGCAGGGCATCACCGTGACCGAAGTCAAGGGCTTCGGCCGCCAAAAGGGCCACACCGAGCTGTACCGCGGTGCGGAGTACGTCGTCGACTTCCTGCCCAAGGTGAAGATCGAGGCCGCCGTCGACGACGCGATCGTCGAGCGCGTGATCGAGGCCATCGAGGCCTCGGCGCGCACCGGCAAGATCGGCGACGGCAAGGTTTTCGTCACCGACCTCGAACAGGTCATCCGCATTCGCACCGGCGAAACCGGCAAGGACGCGCTTTGACGCGCGCCTCACTACAAGCGAGAAAAACATGAGAAAACTCCTTGCCTCTCTGGCCGCGTCGCTGGTCGTCGGCCTCGCGGCCTTCGGTTTTGCCGACATCGCGCTCGCGCAGGACGCCGCTTCGGCACCGGCGGCTGCGGCGTCCATGGCCGCCATGCCGGCCGCCGCCGCGGCGCCTGCGGCCGCGGCGTCCGAAGCCGCGCCGGCCGCCGCCGCGCAACCCGTGCCCAACAAGGGCGACACCGCCTGGATGATGGTCTCCACCGTGCTGGTGATCCTCATGACCATCCCCGGCCTGGCGCTGTTCTACGGCGGCCTGGTGCGCAGCAAGAACATGCTGTCGGTGCTGATGCAGGTGTTCGTCACCTTCTCGATGATCGTGGTGCTGTGGTTCATCTACGGCTACAGCCTCGCATTCACCGAGGGCAACGCCTTCGTCGGCGGCTTCGACCGTTTCATGATGAAGGGCGTGTGGGACAACGCGGCCGGCACCTTCGCCAACGCGGCCACCTTCAGCAAGGGTGTCTACATCCCGGAGATCGTGTTCGCCGCCTTCCAGGCCACGTTCGCGGCCATCACCTGCTGCCTGATCGTGGGCGCATTCGCCGAGCGCATCAAGTTCTCGGCGGTGCTGCTGTTCATGGCACTGTGGTTCACCTTCAGCTACGCACCGATCGCGCACATGGTGTGGTTCTGGATGGGCCCGGACGCCTACTCGAGCAAGGAAGTGGTCGACGCGATGACCAGCAAGGCCGGCTTCGTCTGGCAGTCCGGTGCGCTCGACTTCGCGGGCGGCACGGTGGTTCACATCAATGCCGCGGTCGCCGGCCTGGTGGGCGCCTACATGATCGGCAAGCGCGTGGGCTACGGCAAGGAGTCGTTCACGCCGCACTCGCTCACGCTCACGATGGTGGGTGCTGCGATGCTGTGGGTGGGCTGGTTCGGCTTCAACGCCGGCTCGGCGCTGGAGGCTAACGGCTTTGCCGCGCTGGCCTTCATCAACACGCTGGCCGCGACCGCCGCCGCCGTGCTGGCGTGGTGCATCGGCGAGGCGCTGGTCAAGGGCAAGGCCTCGATGCTGGGCGCGGCCTCGGGCGCCGTCGCCGGCCTCGTGGCGATCACGCCGGCCGCGGGCAACGTGGGCATCGGCGGCGGGCTGATCATCGGCCTGGTGGCCGGCCTCGCCTGCCTGTGGGGGGTGAGCGGTCTGAAGAAGCTGCTGGGTGCGGACGACTCGCTCGACGTGTTCGGCATCCACGGCGTGGGTGGCATCGTCGGTGCGCTGTTGACCGGCGTGTTCAATTCGCCGAGCCTCGGCGGCCCGGGCTACGTGGCCGACTGGGTCACGGCCACGATGATCACCCAGGCCGACTACTCGATCGCCGCGCAGTTCTGGGTGCAGGCCAAGGCGGTGGGCATCACCATCGTCTGGTCGGGCGTGGTGGCCTTCGTCGCCTTCAAGATCGTCGACCTGGTGATCGGCCTGCGCGTGGCCGAAGATAACGAGCGCGAGGGTCTGGACATCACCTCGCACGGGGAGACGGCGTACCACGGTTGAATTGCGATCGACCATCGACGGGAAAGGCCGCCTTCGGGCGGCCTTTCCCGTTCTCGGACGCGCCGCTTGCCGTGCGGGGCTTGCAAGCCCCGCACGCGTCGCCACCTCCCTAGAATCTCGTGCTCACCCGGCAAAGGCTGAAGCCCCCATGGTCCCGCACCTCATCACCGCGCTCAACGGCCCCATCAACGAGCTGGAGCAGCGCATCCTGGAGTCGATGCCGGCCATCGAGCGCTGGTTCCGGCTCGAGTGGATGGAGCACACGCCGCCGTTCTACACCTCGGTGGACGTGCGCAATGCCGGCTTCAAGCTCGCGCCGGTGGACACCAACCTCTACCCGGGCGGCTTCAACAACCTCACGCCCGAGATGCTGCCGCTGGCGGTGCAGGCGGCGATGGCAGCGATCGAGAAGATCTGCCCCGAGGCCAAGAACCTGCTGCTCATTCCCGAGAACCACACACGCAACACCTTCTACCTGCAGAACGTGCAGCGGCTGATGCAGATCTTCGGCTCGGCGGGCCTCAACGTGCGCCTGGGCTCGCTAGACGAGACCATCACCGCGCCGACCCAGCTGCAGCTTCCCGACGGCTCGGCGCTCACCGTGGAGCCGCTGCTGCGCACCAAGCGGCGCCTGGGTTTGAAGGACTTCGACCCCTGCACCATCCTGCTCAACAACGATCTGTCGGCCGGCATTCCCAAGATTCTCGAAGGCCTGCACGAGCAGTACTTGCTGCCGCCGCTCCACGCCGGCTGGGCGGTGCGGCGCAAGAGCCTGCACTTCCAGGCCTATGAAGACGTGGCCAAGAAGTTCGCCAAGCTGCTGGGCATGGACCCCTGGCTCATCAACCCGATGTTCGCCAAGTGCGGCAAGGTCAATTTCCAGGACGGCTCCGGGCAGGAATGCGTGCAGAGCCATGCCGACGCCCTGCTCGGCAAGATCCGCCGCAAGTACAAGGAATACGGCATTCAGGAAAAGCCTTTCGTGATCGTCAAGGCCGACGCGGGCACGTATGGCATGGGCATCATGACGGTGCGCGACGCCAAAGACCTCGACGAGCTCAACCGCAAGACGCGCAACAAGATGAGCGTCATCAAGGACGGCCAGGGGGTCTCCGAGGTGATCATCCAGGAGGGCGTGCCGACCTACGAGCGCGTGAACGACGCCGTGGCCGAGCCGGTGGTCTACATGATTGACCGCTATGTGGTCGGCGGCTTCTACCGCGTCCACGCCGAGCGCGGCATCGACGAGAACCTCAATGCACCAGGAGCGAGCTTCGTGCCGCTGGCTTTTGCCGAACACAACCAGTTGCCCAAGCCTGGCGTCAAGCCCGGTGCCAGCGCCCCGAACCGCTTCTACATGTACGGCGTGATCGGTCGGCTGGCAATGCTGGGCGCGAGCTACGAACTCGAGGCGACCGACCCCGACGCCGAGGTCTACGAGTGAGCCGGCGCCCGGTGCGAAGGGGCTCGAGCCTTCGCCCGCGGCTCGTTGCTGCGCTGCAACAATAGGGCGCGGCCGGCCTCCCGTGCGGGCGCACAATCGCCGGCTCCCGCCCACCCGCACCCCGCTTCGTGCGCTCTTCCCCCTCCCAATCTCCCTCTGGCAGCAAGCTCGCAGCGCTGACCCTCGGGGCCGTCGGCGTGGTCTACGGCGACATCGGCACCAGCCCGCTGTATGCGCTGAAGGAAGTGTTCGCGCACGGGCGCCTGGACATCACGCAGGCCAATATTTTCGGCGTGCTGTCGCTGGTGTTCTGGACCCTGACGGTGATCGTTTCGGTCAAGTACGTGCTGCTGATCTTGCGAGCCGACAACAACGGCGAGGGCGGTCTCATCGCGATGCTCGCGCTCGCCTCGCAGGCGGTGAAGGAGCGCCCCGCGCTACGCCGACGCCTGCTCGTGCTGGGCATCTTCGGCACCGCCATCTTCTTCGGTGACGGCGTCATCACGCCCGCGATCACCGTGCTCTCGGCCGTCGAAGGCCTGGGGGTGGTGGCGCCCGGACTGCATGACTACATCGTGCCGCTGACGCTCGTGGTGCTCACCCTGCTGTTTGCCGCGCAGCGCTTCGGCACCGGCGGCATCGGCAAGTTTTTTGGTCCGGTGACGGTGGTGTGGTTCGCGGTACTGACCGTGCTCGGCGTCATCCACATCGCCGACAACCCGTCCGTGCTGTTTGCGTTGAGTCCACACCATGCGCTGCGGTTCATGTGGCAGCAGCCGCTGGTGGCCTTCATTTCGCTCGGGGCGGTGGTGCTGTGCGTGACCGGCGCCGAGGCGCTGTACGCCGACATGGGCCATTTCGGCAAGCGCCCCATCCGCCTGGCCTGGTTCGGCCTGGTGATGCCGGCGTTGGTGATCAATTACTTTGGCCAGGGCGCCATGCTGCTAGCGCGGCCCGAGACGGTGAAGAACCCGTTCTTCGAAATGGCGCCCGGCTGGGCGCAGGTGCCGCTGATCGTGCTGGCCACCGCCGCCGCCGTGATCGCCTCGCAGGCACTCATCACCGCGGCCTTCTCGGTCACCAAGCAGGCCATGCAGCTCGGCTACCTGCCGCGCCTGCGCGTGACGCACACCTCCGTGCGCGAGACCGGCCAGATCTACGTGCCCTTCGTGAACTGGGGCCTGTACGTGTGCATCGTGCTGGCGGTGGTGACGTTCGGCTCGTCGAGCAAACTGGCCTCGGCCTACGGCATCGCGGTCACGACCGACATGCTCATCACCACCACGATGACCTTCTTCGTGATCCGCTACAGCTGGAAGTACCCGTGGGCACTGTGCATCGCGGCGACCGGCTTCTTCTTCCTGGTCGACGCCATGTTCTTTGCCGCCAACGCCATCAAGGTGCTCGAAGGCGGCTGGTTCCCGCTGGCCATCGGCGGCGTGATGTTCACCTTGATGATGACCTGGAAGCAGGGTCGCAGGCTGATGGGCGTGCGCCTGCGCGAAGAGTCAATCGATCTGGAGAGTTTTCTCAAGTCGGTGTTCATCCATCCGCCGGTGCGGGTGGATGGCACGGCGGTATTCCTGTCGGCCGAGCGCGGCAGCACGCCCAATGCGCTGATGCACAACTTGAAGCACAACAAGGTGCTGCATGCGCAGAACCTGTTCGTCACCGTCACCCATCACGAGGTGCCATGGGTTTCGTTCGACAAGCGCGTGTCCATCGAGGCGCTGGGGCATTGCTGCTGGCAGGTGACGCTGAACTTCGGCTTCAAGAACGACCCTGATGTGCCCGAAGCGCTGCGTCTGCTCGCCGACCGCGGCGTGCAATGCGACGACATGGAAACCAGCTACTTCCTGTCGCGCGACATCGTGATCCCGAGCATCGGCTCGGGCATGGCGATGTGGCGCGAAAAGCTCTTCGCCAGCATGCACCGCAACGCGGCGAGCGCGGCCGACTTCCTGAGCCTGCCCACCAATCGGGTGGTGGAGCTGGGCTCGAAGGTCGAGATCTAGAAACCGGGGCCGGAACCGGACGGCCGCGTCACCCGCTCGCCGCGACGGCGAGCCCCAACTCGCGCATCATCGCCTCGCGCATCACGAACTTCTGCGGCTTGCCGGTCACGGTGACCGGCAGCTCGTCGACGAAGCGGATATAGCGCGGCACCTTGTAGTGGGCGATCTGTTCGCGGCAAAAGGCACGGATCTCGTCTTCGGTGCAGGCGACACCGGACTTGGTGATGATCCAGGCGCACAGCTCCTCGCCGTAGCGCAGGTCGGGGATGCCGAACACCTGCACCGCCGCCACCTTGGGGTGGCGAAACAGGTATTCCTCGACCTCGCGCGGGTAGATGTTCTCGCCGCCGCGGATGACCATGTCCTTGACCCGCCCGACGATGTTGCAGTAGCCCTCGGCGTCGAGCGTGGCCAGGTCGCCGGTGTGCATCCAGCCGCCCTGCACCGCCTCCCGGGTGCGCTCCTCGTCGCCCCAGTAGCCCTGCATGACCGAATAGCCGCGGGTACACAACTCGCCCTTTTCGCCGACCGCAACGACGGCGCCATGGGCGTCGACGATCTTGACCTCCAGGTGCGGCAGCACCCGGCCGACCGTGGCGACCCGCTTGTCGAGCGGGTCGTCGGTGGCGCTCTGGAACGACACCGGGCTGGTCTCTGTCATGCCGTAGGCGATGGTCACCTCGCGCATGTGCATGTCGCTTTGCACGCGCTGCATGACCGCGATCGGGCACGGTGCGCCGGCCATGACGCCGGTGCGCAGACTGCCGAGGTCAAAGCGCGCGAACTCGGCATGGTCGAGCTCGGCGATGAACATGGTCGGCACGCCGTGCAGCGCGGTGCATTGCTCGGCCTCGACGGCAGACAGCGTGGCCCGGGCATCGAAAGCCTCGCCCGGAAACACCATCTTGGCGCCGCGGGCCACACTGGCCAGCACGGCCAGCACCATGCCGAAGCAGTGATAAAGCGGCACCGGAATGCACAGGCTGTCGGCCTCGGAGAAGCGCATGCACTCTGCCACCGCATGGGCGTTGTTGACGATGTTGTGGTGAGTGAGCGCGGCGCCCTTGGGCGCCCCGGTGGTGCCGCTGGTGAACTGGATGTTGATCGCTTCGTGGCAGTGCAGCGTGCGGGCGTGCGGCAGTTCGCCCGCGTGCAGGGCGCCGGCTTGGACGAGTGCGCGCCAGTTCAGCATGCCCGCGGTGGCTTCGTCGCCCATGCGCACCACCGCCCTCAGATGCGGCAATCTGGCGCCCGCACCCGATTGCCCGACGCCCAGGTTCTGCAGCATGCCCAGGTAGTTGCTGCTCTTGAACGCCGCCGCGGTGACCAGCACCGAGGCGCCGGCCTTGTTCAGCGCGTACTCGAGCTCGGCCAGCCGGTAGGCCGGATTGATGTTGACCAGGATCGCGCCGAGGCGTGCGGTGGCGAACTGGGTGAGCAGCCATTCGCAGCGGTTGGGCGACCAGATGCCGACACGGTCGCCCTTGCGAACGCCCAGGTGCGCCAGGCCGGCCGCCGCCCAGTCGACCTGTTGCTGCAGTTGCTGCCAGGTCCAGCGAATGCCCTGCTCGACGAACACCGCCGCGTCGCGTTGCGGCCAGCGCCGTGCAGCGCTCGCCAGCAGGTCGTACACGGTCTCGTCGGACAGCGGTGTGTCGGTCACGCCGCGCACCAGGGACAGGCCGTTGATCGGCGCGCGGGGGGTGTCGGTGCTCGTCATCGTTCGCCCGGTTGAATTCGCTACAAGACGGGGCCGTAGCAGTTGAGCTTGAGCGTTTCGGACGGCAGCTCGTCGAACATGAGCTTGTAGTGCCGGGTGAAGTGGCTCGCACTGCTGAAGCCGAGCCTGCTGGCCAGGCTGGTGATCGGCTGGTCGGCGTGCAGCTTGAGCGAGCGGCGCGCTTCATTGAGCCGCAGCGCGCGCAAGTAGGCCTGCGGGGTGGTGTGCAGGAACTCCTCGAAGCAGTACTGCAGGCTGCGCCGGCTGCTGAACGCGGCGGCACAGACTTCGGGGATGCCGAAGTCGTTGTGCAGGTTGGCGCGCATGAACTCGATCGCGCGCTTGACCACCCGCCGGCGCGTGTCGGCGCGCCGCGGAATGCTCGTGGCGTGCTCGGTGCCGTCGCCGGCCATGGCCAGCACCACCGTCTGCGTCAAGGTGGCTGACAGCAGCGCCGATTCGTCGACGCTTTCGGCCAGCGAGTCGAGCTGCCGCTCGGCGTCGGCGCAGACCGCCAGCAGCATCTGGCGGATCGCCGCCGCGACGTCGGGCGTGAGCGCGAGGTTGCGTTCGCGCTCGGCGCGCCGCAGCCATTCGACCTTGGCCGGTGCCAACGTGGCCTCCACCACGTCGCGGTGGACCGACAGGCCGATCAGGTCGAGCTGGCCGGCCGAGACCACTTCGTACTCGTCCTGGCTGGCGAGCACCATCAGCGACTCGCGCTCGAGCGGACGGCCGGCGAACACCGACCCGGGCGTCACGGCCAGCGGCACCGCGATCACCACATGGCCCGGCGGTGGCGTGATCTGTTCGCGCAGATGCCGGTTGGTCGACTCGCGCAGCAGCACGCCGTCGGCCATGACGAACTGCCACGCCGAGCCGCGAAAGCGCCCGCCGCTGAGTTGCTCGTAGGTCTGCCGCCAGCCCAACAGGGCCTTGGCCTGGTCGTCGACGTCGTGCGAGTGGTGTTCGATCACGCTGGCCATCGGCATTTCCCTTGGGCCTGGCGCCCGTTCACGTCACTCCTTCGACGAGGCGCACGCCGACGGTGCTGGTCACCGCGAGGGCGCCGTTGGCCAGGGCGACCACGCCGGTGAGTGTGGAGCGATCTTCGAGGCGGCGGAAGGCGAGTTTTTCCCCACCCTGACTGCCCGTGACGAGGCTGCCGTCGACGCCGACGAGCACGCAGCGGTCTCGCGGCAGCGCGACGACGGCGGCGAGCGACCCGGCGCCAGCGATGGCCTGGTGCGTCCAGACGCGGCCGTCGTCGATGCTGCGCACGACGTTGCCGCGCATGCCGCAGGCGATGAGCGCGCCGCCGCTGAGCACCGCGCCGCTCCACAGCGAGCCGGCGTAGGGCGTCTTGACGATCTGCCAGCGCTCGCCGCGGTCTTCGCTGCGCAACAGGTGGCCGCCTTCGGCGGCGATCAGCCAGGTCGCGCGTGCCGAGACGAAGATGCGGTTGAGGTGGCGCTCGCCGTCTTCGCCGCGCAGCAGCTCCGCGCGCTGCCAGTGCGCGCCGGCGTCGCTGGTGCGCAGTGCCAAGCCGAAGCCGCCGACCGCCAGACCGCGCCCGTCGGCTTCGACCCGGATCGCCAGCAGCACGTCGCTGCCATCGGCACGGCCGAACGCGGCCGTCCAGTGCTCGCCGCCATCGCCGGAACGCAGGATGACACCGCCGTGGCCGGCCGCCCACAAGCTGCGGTCGTCGCTCGCGTGCAGCGCCGTCAGCGTCGCGCGCGTGGGCACCGACCGGGCTTGGCGCCACTGCCGTCCCTCGTCGTCGGACAGCAGCACGTGGCCGCGCTCGCCCACTGCCACCAGGCGCTGGCCGGCGCGCGCGATGTCGAGCAAGACGCCCTTGACGGCCAGCGGGCGTCGGCGCGCGGCGCCGTCGTCAACCCCCGCGGCGCCGTCGTCGGCCCGCGCAGCGCCCAAGGCCGGCAGCGCCAGCGTGGCGGCGGCGGCGAGCCAGCGGCGGCGGGTCAAGGGGCGGTGAAGGCGCATCGCTCAGTGCGCCATGAACGGCCGATGCACCGGCTTGCGGCGCGGAATCAACGTGTCGATCGTGACCGCCAGCGCCGGCAGCAGGGTGATCGCCATCACCATGTTGAGCATGAACATGAAGGCCAGCAGCAGCCCCATGTCGGCCTGGAACTTCAGCGGCGAGAACACCCAGGTGGCCACCCCGACCGACAGCGTCAGCGCCGTGAACACGGTGGCGATGCCGGTCTCCGACAGCGCGCGGCCGAAGGCCGGCACGATCGCCACGCCGTCGGCCAGGTGCGACTGCAGCCGGTTGTAGATGTAGAACGCGTAGTCCACGCCGATGCCCACGGCCAGCACCATCACCGGCAAGGTGGCCACGGTCAGGCCGATGCCCTGCGCCTTCATGAACCAGTAGCCGATGAAGGTGGCCACCGTCAGCGGCAGGCAGCAGGCGATCACGGCGCGCCAGTCACGGTAGGTCAGGTAGACCAGCACCGCGATGGTCGCGTAGACGTACAGCATCATCGGCAGCTCGGTCGCCTCCAGCACCTCGTTGGTGGCGGCCTGCACCCCGGCGTTGCCACTGGCCAGGCGCACCGTCACGCCGTCGATCTTTTCGCTGGCACGGTAGTGCTTGACGACCGCCACCACGCGCCCGATCGTTTCGGCCTTGTGGTCGGCGAGGTAAACGTTGATCGGCAGCACCGTGCAGCGCGGGTCGTACAGGCCCGAGCCCTCACCGACCAGGCCGATGAAGCTGGCCATCGAGCGCGCGTCGCGCGGCATGTCGCCCCACTTCGGGTTGCCCTCGTTGAACCCGGCCGCGCCGAGCTTGACCAGACCCGGCAGCGCGGCGGTGCCGATCACGCCCGCGGTGTTGGCAAGCTCCCAGGCCAGGTCGTCGATGTAGACCATCTTGCGGTGGTCGTAGCAGCTGTCGGGCGCGGTCTCGTTGACGACGGTGAGCACGTCCAGGCCGACCGAGAACTTCTCGGCGATGCCGACCGCGTCGCGGTTGTAGCGCGCGCTGTCGCGCAGCTCCGGGGCGCCCGGCTGCACATAGCCGATATGGCGGTCGCGGCTGCCCCAGACGGCCAACGCAAACACGGCCACGCCGCCCAGCACCACCAGGCGCGCGCTCGCCGGCTCGGCCAGGCGCGCCAGCGCCACCACCGCGCGGGCGCGCACTTCGCGCACGCGCCGCATGTGCTCGCCGTAGCCCGCGGACGGCCGCACGTACGAAGCCACCACCGGCAGCATCACCAGGTTGGTGACGATCTTGTAGGCCACGCCGAGCGACGCCGTGATCGCCAGCTCGCGGATCATCGGGATGGGGATCAGCAGCAAGGTCGCGAAGCCGACGAAGGCCGTCAACAACGCCATCGTGCCGGGCACGAGCAGCGCGCCGAAGCTCGCGCGGGCGGCGGCGAGCGGCGTCGCGCCGTCGCCGATCTCGCGCACGATGAAGTTGATCTGCTGCACACCGTGCGACACGCCGATCGCGAACACCAGGAACGGCACCAGCACCGCCAGCGGATCGAGGCCGTAGCCGAGCAGCTGCAGGCTGCCGAACTGCCAGACCAGCGACACCAGCGAGCACACCAGCGCGGCGGCGGTGAAGGCCCAGGAGCGGCAGTACCAGTAGACGGCAAAGGCAGTGAGCACGAAGGCCAGTGCGAAGAACAGCGCCACGCCCTTGGCGCCCTCGGCGATGTCGCTGATCTGCTTGGCAAAGCCGATGATGCGGATCTCGATCGCGGCGTCTTCGAACTTGGCGCGCAGCTCCTTCTCGATGCGCGGCCCCAGCGCGATGTAGTCGGTCGGCGCGCCGCTGCGCGGGTCGGCGTCCAGCAGGTCGGCGGTGACCATCGCGCCGGAGGAATCGTTGGCCACGAGGCTGCCGACGTAGCCGCCCTGGATCACGTTGTCGCGGATGCGCGCCACGGTGGCGGCGTCGAGCTTGTCGGGCGTGATGTCGCCGCCGATCACGTCGCGCGCTTCGTAGCCCTCTTCGGTAACCTGCATCACGCGTGTGTTCGGAGTCCACAGCGAGCTCACGCTGCGCCGGTCGACGCCGGGCAGGTACAGAAGCGCCTGCGTCACGTCGTTCAGGCGCCGCAGCGCCTGGGGTGTCCAGATGTCGCCCTGGCGCGCATGCACGACGACCACCAGCCGGTTGGCGCCGAACAGCACGTTCTGGTACTTGACGAAGGTGTCGGTGTACTCATGACCGACGGGCAACTGCTTGCCGAAGCCCGCCGTCATCTGCAGGCGCACCGCGAACGAGCCCATCACCAGCGTGACGACGGCCAAGGCGAGCAGCAGCGCGCCGCGGCGGCCGAACACGAGGCGTTCTATGGCGCTGACGAGACGGGCAAGCATCACCAGGGCGCCAAATGGCTCGCGGCTTCGCGAGCCCGGCCCTCACGCAAGGCAGGGTCCATGCTCAGCGTCTCGAGCGTCATCTCAAAAGCTGTACGACATGCTCACCGACAGGTTGTCCCGGTCACGCAGCAAATTGGCCAGACCACCGCCGAAGTACTTGGCGTAGCCGACCTGCGTCTTCCATACCGAGCTGTTGTCGAAGTTCAGGCCCAGGAACAGCGACTTGCGGCCTTCGACGAAGGGCAGCGTGTTCGGCGAGATGCCGCTCACGTCGTGGGTGAAGACCGTCACCTGGGTCAGGTTCCACTCGCTGCCCCAGACGTGCGGGTAGCTGAGGTCGAACTCGAAGGCGTAGCCCCAGGATGTCTTGGTCGGCGACTCGTACGAAGGGAAGATGAGGTAGGGGATCTGGCCGACCTTCAGGTCCGGGTAATGCGTCACCGCCACCTCGGCGAGCAAGGTGCCCTCGGCCGCGCCGAGGGTCTTGACGAGCGCGCCCATCGGCGAGTTGACCTCGGTGAAGTAGAGGCCCGTCAGGTGCGCCTGGATCTTTTTTTCCTCGGTATAGCCGCGCACGGTGATGCGGCCGTTGGCGTCGGCGTTGGCCGGATCGAAGATGCTGAACGCGCCCGCGAACGGCACGCTGCCGTCGATGGCCACCGAATCGCGTGGCCGGTAAGAGACCTCGCCACCCACCGCCACCGGGCCAACCTTGGTGTTGAACGAGGCGCCGTACAGGTTCTTGTTGCGACCGTACTCGTTGTAGTAGCCGATGCCGGCCACGTTTTGCGCCAGGTAGGCGGCGTCGGTGAACAGCGTGGTGAACGGCAGCTTGTCATGGTAGCGCTCGTAGTAGAGGGCGAACTCGGTGTCGAAGCCCTTGGGCTTGAAGCGCATCGCCAGGCCGAACTGCTGGCCCTTGGGCGGAAACTTGTCGCCCTCGAAGCCGATCACGTTGATGCCCGGCTGGATGCCCGCGCCGATATCGCCGCAGGGCGTGGGCGGTGTACACAGCCCGAAGCCCGCGAGCAAGGAGCTGGGAATGTAGGCCGCACGTTGCCCGGCGCCGACGATGTCGGCGGTGGAGAAGAACGTGCCCACCGGGTCGAAGCGGAAGGCGTTCCAGCGGAACTGGTAGTAGGCCTCGGCACTGAGGCCGTCGGCCAGGCCGGCGTTGAAGCTGAGCATCGGCGCCGGGCGCAATATTTCCTTGACCTGGGTGCCCGGGGTGTGGAGCTTGCGCAAGTCGAAGGCATTGGTCTGGTTGATGCCGCCGATGATGAAGATGTCCTCGCCCCAGCTGATGACCTGGTTGCCCAGGCGCACCGTCGTCGTGCGGTTGTCGAACAGCTTCAAGTCCTTGGACACCCAGGCGTCGAGCAAAGTGAAGTTGCGCACCGCGATGTCTTTCGCATCGTCCGAGAGTTCGGTGCGGCGCGTGTGGCCGGCACGGGCGTCGGCCACCCAGGTGGCGCGTGCCAGCGCGCGCCAGCCGTCGGGGGCCTTCAGGCCGAACTCGTGGGTGCCCTTGAATGCGGCCGAGACGATGTCGCCGCGCTTGTAGTTGAGGTTGCCGTCGTCGCCATTCAAGATGTTGAAGTCCGGGTTCGCGGCGCCGTCGTTGCCGGGCCCGTTGAGCAGCGATCCAAGCTCGGCGCCGGTTGGCACCGCGCCGCCGTTGTCGTTGCCCAAGCCCGAAGCGCGCGGGTTCTTCAGCCGCATCTGCAGGCCAAACGAGAGCGTCGAGCTGAAATCGAGTTCGATGCCGCCGTCGGTGGTGGTGCGCACCGCGTGAGCGGGCGTGGCCACGCCGAGGCAGGCCAGTGCCGCCCAAGCAAGCGGTTGGCGCAGGAATCGTGTGCGGGTCGTCATGGTGGGCTCCCTTCAGCGTGCGCCGGCGCGACGCAGTTCATCGGCATTGAACCGGGTAGCGTCGATGCGGCCTTCGCGGCCGGCGAGCCAGTCGACCTTGCCTTCCTGCGGCATGTTGTCGGCCATGTAGCGACCGACATTGAGGTCGTAGATGATGTAGCCCTGGTAGACGCAGGCCGGCAGCTCCCATGCGGTGTAGGGGAACGACTCCTGCACGCGCCAGACCTTGCCCTGAGCGTCGTACAGGTCGGTGGCCAGCATCATCCAGGTGTCCTCGTCGAGGTAGATCACGCGCTTGGGAAAGGTGTGGCGCTGGCCGGCCTTGACGGTGGCCTCGATCTTCCAGACGCGGTGCGCCTCGTAGCGCACCAGCTCGCGCTTGGGGTAGGCGGGTCCGAACACGTCGGCGAGCTTCTTGCTCTCGTCGCTGAAGCGAAAGGTGTTGTAGGGAACGATCAGCTCCTGCTTGCCCTGGAGCTTCCAGTCGTAGCGGTCCAGGCGGCCGCCAAACATCGGGTACTGGTCGATCGCGAGCAGGTTCTCGTAGCCGGGCACCGGGTTGTCGTACGAGAAGGTCGGCGCGCGGCGTACCCGGCGCTGGCCTGGAAAGTACAGCCAGGCGTCGTTATCCTTGGCCAGGAAGTAGTGCAGCAGGATCAGCTCGCCGGTGCGTGCGGCCGGCGTCACCACTTCGTTGAGCAAGCGGTACTCGACACCGTCGCCTTCGGGCATCGGCTTGCCGGCGGGGTTGCCGTTGGGCGTGGCGGTCCACTGGTCCTGCACCAGCGGCACGAACTTGCCGTCGCCGGGTTGCGAGAACACCGTCGAGTAGCGCTCGATGCGGCCTTCGCCGAGCCAGCGCAGCTTGTGGTTCCACATCGCCTCGGCGCCGCTCGCCGGCAGCGGGAACGGCACGCCGCCGGTGACCGCCTTGTCGAGGTCATGGCCGTTGGCGGCCAGCGCCGCGCCGGTGGCGTTCTTGCGGGTGTTGGCGTAGACCGCGTCCGGATAGCCGCAGGAGCGGCGCGTCGGATAGACGTCCATGCGGTAGCCTTTGAGCGTCTTGAGCAGGGCCAGCTGGCCCTCGCTCAAGCGGTCTTTGTATTGGTCGGCGTTGCTGGCGTCGATGGAGAACAAGACCTTGTCGGCCGCGTAAGGGTCGGGGCGCGGCTGGCCCGGCTTCCAGCCGGGTGGCGCCTTCAGATCGCCACCGGCCCAGGCCGGGATCGAGCCGTCCTTGTTGGCGCCGCGTTCGGCGCCGACGGGTGTGAGGTCCTTGCCCAGGGCCTGGACCTGCGCTTCGGTGGCGGCCGCCGCAGCGGGGGCCGCGTGGCCGAGCAACGCCAGGGCGGCGCACAGTGCGGTGATCTTCATCATTGCCTCTCTCCTCGTCGCGCCTGCTCGCAGGCGATTTTTTGCTTTTTGCGGCGTCAGTCGATCGCGATGCCGCGCTCGCGTGCCTGCACCAGCAGCCGGCCGCGCGCGTCGGCCACGTCCAGCAGCGGCGCGGCGCGCGCCTGGCGCACTTCATCGGCGCTGTAGGGCTTATGGTCGGCGGGCAGCGAGCTGGTTGCGATCGTGGAAAGTACCCAGTTGGTCACGTCGGCCACCTGCTGGTCGGTGAGGCCCGAGCCCATCACGCCGGGCACCTTGATGACGAATTCGCGCCCGCCGTCGAGCTGCAGGAAGCGGCCGAGCTGGCGCATGTCGGGCACGTTGCCGGCGCGGGTGCCGACGCCATCGCGGCCGTGGCAGCCGGCGCAATGCACGACGTAGAGGCTGCGTACGCTGCTGGTGATGGCCACCGACGGCGCGCCTGCGCGCGGTTCGGCTTGCCGCCCCAACGTGCCGGCGGCGGTGCTCGCCGCGGCGCCCGCCAGCGTCAGCAGCACTGGCATCAGAAGGGCGGCGGCGCGTATGGCTCAGCTCCCGAGCAGCTGCGCACGTCGCTGGCGCGACTGCGGTGGGCTGCCCGGCAGCTCGCGTAGCGCCTTGACTTCGCTGGCCGCGAGCGGCGCTTCGTCGACAGCGCCCTGCAGCCGCCGCACATGGCTGCCGAGCGCGGCCAGCTCGGCGTCGCTCAACTGTTGGGCAAACGCCGGCATGCTGCCGACAAAGGTCTCTGCGCCGACCTTGATCGGGCCCGACAGACCCTTGAGCAGCACGGTGGGCAGGTAGGAACGCTCGGCGCCGAGCCGTGCCCAATGCTCGCCCTTGAGCGTGGGCGCCAGGCCGACCGTGCCCGACGCGTCGGCCTGGTGGCAGGCCGCACAGTGCTGCGCAAAGAGGGCCGTGCCATCGGGGCTGGCGTGGCCCGGCGACGTCAGCAGCAGCGCCAGGGCCGCGAGCGCACCGTGCCCGGCCGTCACGCCACTCCCACGATGACCGAGGTGGTGCAGTGAAACATCGAGCTGGTGTTGGCCATGCACCAGTTGATGTCGTTGTGGACGCCCAGGCGGTAGCCCGGGCGTTCGCGTTCGTTGTTGTTGCACAGGCACTCGCCGCAGGAGCCCTTGCCGCAGCAGTCGTTGTAGGAGACCAGGTAGTGGCGGCCGTCCTTCGGGTTAAGGCAGGTGCCGACCCAGCTGACCTTGGAGGCATCGGTGCCGGGCGGGCACTGCGTCAGCGTGCCGCCGCAGCAAGTACACAGGTAGCCGTCGAAGGCGCAGTAGCGCCAGTACTCGCACTGCATCGGGTCGTCGTGCGCCTTCGCGCCGGGCGCCTTGCCCGGCTCGGCCGCCTGCGCACCCATGAACTGGCCGCTGCGGTCGAACGGCAGCATCGGCAGCACGGCGCCGCCGACCAGGGCCACGCCCAGCCGCGCGAGCAGGCTGCGCCGGCCGTGGCTGTGCGCGACCTGGCGCAGCCGCTGCTCGGTGCGACGGTCGATCCAGTTGAAAAGCGAACGCATGAGTGGTCTCCGTTGCGGTCAGGCCGGCGATCCGCCGAGGTACTGCTGGATCGTCGGGGTGCCCATTTCGTGGGCGTTGAGCAGGCTGTCGAGCTGCTCGCGTGAGTTGACGAGTCCCTTGGCGGCCACCAGCCCCTGGGCATCGAGCAGCACGGCATAAGGCAGACGCGAGACGCGAAAGCTCATGCCTAGCTCGCTGGAGAGCACGTAAGGCATCGCCTCGAGGCCGTACTCGCGCACGAAGCCGAGGTGGCTGTGCGCCTCGCCGTCGCTGGCCAGCACGACCTGCAGGCGCCGCCGCTCATCGCGTACCAGCGCCTTGAGCACCGGAATCAGTTTCTTGCACACCGGGCAGGTCGGGGCGAGAAAGAACACCAGCATCGGCAGCGGCTGCATGCCACCGATAGCGACCGCCTCGGATTGCAGGCCGGTCAGCGCGAAGCTCGGGGAGGCCGATCCGACCGGCGGGCCGGCGTCGGTGACCAGCGCGCCCATCGGTGCGACGCGCTCGAACAGCACGCCGACCTGGCGCGAAAGCGCCCAGAGCATCACGCCGAGCGCGAGCACGGCCAGCCATAGCAGGATCACGGAAACCGTCAGTGCGTCCAAGAAGTTCTCCGCAAGGAAGGGCGGGCGTGCAGCCCGCCGTGGTGGCGCAGCAGCTGGTTGAAGGCGGCGTAGAGCAGGGTGGCCAGCGTCACGGCCGCAGCGACCACGGCGAAGTCGGCGTAGCCCATCGGCCGGGCCGCGACCGGCGCGGCGGCCACCGCGGCGACCGCCGCCAACACGCCGTTGCGCGCCACCAGCGCCCACGACACCGGCAGCGGCTCGCCGCCGCAGCCGCAGTCGAGCGCATGGCCGTGCCAGCGATGCACGCCCATCGCTGCGCCGTAGGCCAGCAGCAGCACGGCGGCCAGGACGGCGCCGGGCGTGCGCAGCGGGGTCAGCAGCAGCACGGCGACCAGGCCTTCGAGGGCGGGTAGCAGACGCGTGGCGGCCGGCAGCAGCACCGGTGGCACGCCGTAGACGGCGAGGTGTTGTTCTAGCAGCGGCAGGTCGCCCGCCTTGGCCAGCGCCGCATGCGCGAACAGCATCGCCGTCACGGCGGCCGCGATCCACACCGGCAAGGGATCGAAGGACAGGGGGAGCCACGGGATCACGCTTGGCCTCTGGCTTTAGTCGTGCGATTCGAAGTGCACCGGGGCTTCGCCAGCGCGCTTGACGGTGGCCAGCGGTTTGCCGACGCCCTTATCGCTCCATTGCCAACTGCGCAGGGCGGCGGTTTCGCCGTCCAGCGCATGCAGCCGCTGGCCGTTGCGCGAGAAAGTCAGCGACACCGCACCGTGGCCGGGCGCCGTGGCCACGCGGCGACCGGAGGCGAGGTCGACGATCCACAGCTGCTTGGCAGGTCGCTTGTGCGAGCCTTCGCGGCCCTTGTCGTGCATTGCCAGCACCAGCCAGCGACCCGCGGGGTCGACGGCGAAATTCTGGTAGCCGCCGGGGCGCCAGCCGGCGCGCTGGCCGACGGCATCGACCAGGGCGCGGGTGGACTTGACTTCGGCCACCGCGCCGCCGAGGTCGAGCTCGGTCAGCGCGCCCTTGAACGAAACGAACCAGTAGCGATCCCCGACCTGCTCGGCATGGTGAAACCAGGCATCGGCATCGGCATCGAAAAGCTTCGCGCTGGCCTGCCGGTCGGCGACTTGGCCCTGCTCGTCGAGCGTGACGGTCGTCACCTTGCCGTCGCCGCACAGCATGGAGAAGCGGCTGGCGTGGCCCGCCGCAGGCAGGATGCCCCAGCAACCCGGCGTCGGCACTTCGGAGACGACCTTGCGCTGCTCGAGGTCGACCACGGTGATCGAGGTGGCCGGCGTCGCGTTTTGCACCAGCACGAAACGGCCGTTGCCGCTGGTGCGCACCAGGCCACGGTAGTTGAGTGCCTGTGCGCGCTTGGTCGGCAACACGACCTCGTACTTGAACGCCAGGTTGGCGGTGTCATGCACCTCGAGCACGTCGGCGCGCTCGCCGCGCCAGCTGCGGCTCAAGTAGGTGGTGGCCACGTACAGCTCGTCGGACTTGGCGCTCAGGGCGAAGTTGCCGGTGTAGCCAGTCGAGATCATGCCGAGGAAGCGACCGCTGCGCGCATCGAAGACGCGGATGCGGCCGTCGGCGATGTGGCTGAGGGCGACGTCGGCGACATAGACGCGCTCGGTCGCGCCGGCCGGCACGGAGCCGACGGTGAGCGTCTCCGCGGGCAGTTCGGCGGGCGCCGGGCGCTGGGTCGCTGCGCTCGCCGCCGTGCCGAGCAGTGACACGCAAGCCACCAGTCCGGCAAGGACTAACGTTTGCGCCGTGCAGCGTTGCTGCGGATGGATCGTCTGCATCGTCGATGTCCTCCACTCGCCTGCGCGGCGAGGGACCAGGGTGGTGGGTTGGCCCGGGAAGTATGCGAAATGCGCCGCTGACCCGATAGCATGTTTCAGCAAGAAGCGCGGCGCCGGCCCTGGGGGAAACCAGCATCTCGCGGGGTCGAAACGATGGGTGAGGCCCTGGCGCGAAGGAGGGTCGCGCCTTGCCGCGTCGGCGCGGCGTTGCGGATGGGGTGGCCGGCAGGGTCGCGTTCGTTGTGCAACAGTGGCGCCTGCACAAACCAGGACCGTCCGGATGAAGCTGCTGTTTGTCGCCGACCCGCTCGCTGACTTCAAGATTGCCAAGGACACGACCTTCGCAATGATGCGCGAGGCCGACCGCCGCGGCCACACGCTCATGGCCTGCGAGCCGCGTCAGCTGTCGTGGCAGCGCGGCGGCGTGGTGACGGCGCAGGCGCATGAGCTCACGCTCACCGGCGCTGCCGACGGCTGGTATGCCACGCCGGCGGCGTCGCGGGCGCAGGCGCTGAAGGACGTGGACGCGGTGCTCATGCGCAAGGACCCGCCCTTCGACAGCGAGTATTTCTACGCCACGCACCTGCTCGAGCAGGCCGAGCGCGAAGGAGCGCGCGTCTTCAACCGTGCGCGCGCGCTGCGCGACCACCCGGAAAAGCTGGCGGTGATGGAGTTCCCCGGCTTCATTGGCCCGACGCTGGTGACGCGCGACTCGGGCGAGATCCGTGCCTTCCATGCCGAGCACCGCGACATCATCTTGAAGCCGCTCGACGGCATGGGCGGGCGCGGCATCTTTCGCGTGCGCGACGACGGCCTCAATCTCGGCAGCGTGATGGAGACGCTCACCAAGGAGGGCGCCGAGACCATCATGGTGCAGCGTTATCTGCCCGAGATCGTGGCCGGCGACAAGCGCATCCTCGTCATCGGCGGCGAGGCCGTGCCCTACAGCCTGGCGCGCATTCCGCAGGGCTCTGAAATCCGCGGCAACCTCGCGGCGGGCGGCAAGGGAGTGGCCCAGCCGCTCACGCCACGCGACCGCGAGATCGCCGCGGCGCTGGGCCCGACGCTTTGCCAGCGCGGCCTGCTGCTGGTGGGGCTGGACGTGATCGGTGACTCGCTCACCGAGATCAACGTCACCAGCCCGACCTGCTTTCAGGAGATCACGCAGCAGACGGGCTTCGATGTCGCGGCGATGTTCGTCGGTGCGCTCGAGGCGGCGCTGGCCGGCTGAGGCGACGCCTCGCGGCCCGCGGGCGCGCTCGGCACCCGGATCGCCGACACCCGACGCGTACCATCGCTCCCGCGGCGCCCGTCCTTTTGATCGGGCGCCGCTTTCATTCATGGCCCTGCTGACCCTTACCAACGCCCACCTCGCCTACGGCCATGTCGCCCTGCTCGACAACGCCGCGTTCGCGCTCGAACCCGGTGAACGAGTCGGCCTGATCGGTCGCAACGGCACCGGCAAGTCCTCGCTGCTCAAGATCATCGCCGGGCTGGAACGCCCCGACGACGGCACGCTGCAACTCCAGCAGGGCCTGCGCCTGGCGCTGGTGGCGCAGGAGCCGGTGCTCGACGTCGAGGCCACCGTGTTCGATTCGGTGAGCCTCGGCCTGGCCGAAGTCAAGGCACTGCGCGCGCGCTACGAGGCGCACGATGCGCACGACGACCTCGACGCCATCCAGACGCGCATCGAGGCGATGGACGGCTGGACGTGGGAGCAGCGCGTCACCGAAACGCTGGAGCGGCTGCAGCTGCAAGCCGACACCCGGATCGGCCCGCTCTCCGGCGGCACCCGCAAGCGCGTGGCGCTGGCGCAGGCCTTGGTCGCCCAGCCCGACGTGTTGCTGCTCGACGAGCCCACCAACCACCTCGACCTCGACGCGATCCGCTGGCTCGAGGAACTGCTCAAGGCCTACCGAGGCAGCGCGCTGCTCATCACCCACGACCGCGCCTTTCTCGACGCGGTGGCCACGCGCATCGTCGAGCTGGACCGCGGCGTGCTGCGCAGCTACCCCGGCAACTTCGCCACCTACGAGACCACCAAGCAGCGCGAACTGGCCGACGAGGCGCTCTACACCGCGCGCCAGGACAAGTTGCTGGCGCAGGAGGAGGTGTGGGTACGCCAGGGCGTGGAGGCGCGGCGCACGCGCAGCGTGGCGCGCATCAAGCGGCTGGAAGTCTTGCGCGTGCAGCGCGCCGAGCGGCGCAACTCGATCGGCCGCGTTTCGCTCGACGTAGACACCGGCTCGCGCAGCGGCAAGATCGTCGCGGAGCTGGAGGCGGTGAGCAAGTCCTTCGGCGACACCGTGGTGGTGCGCGATTTCAGCGCCACCCTGCTGCGCGGCGACAAGGTCGGCCTGATCGGCCCCAACGGCGCCGGCAAGACCACCTTGCTGCGCTTGATCCTTGGCACCTTGGCGCCCGACAGCGGAACGGTGCGCACCGGCAGCAACCTGCAGGTCGCCTACTTCGACCAGATGCGCGAAGCGCTCGACCTCGACGCGACCTTGGCCGACACCATCAGCCCGGGCAGCGAGTGGATCGAGATCGGCGGCGCGAAGAAGCACGTCATGAGCTACCTCGGCGACTTTCTGTTCGCGCCCGCGCGTGCCAACTCGCCGGTGAGAAGCCTCTCCGGCGGCGAGCGCAACCGCCTGCTGCTGGCGCGCCTGTTCGCCCGGCCGGCCAACGTGCTGGTGCTCGACGAGCCCACCAACGACCTCGACATCGACACACTCGAGCTGCTGGAGGAGTTGCTGCAGACCTATGCCGGCACGGTGTTCCTGGTGAGCCACGACCGACGCTTCCTCGACAACGTGGTCACCAGCACCATCGTCAAGGAGCCGGACGGCCCCGAGGGCGAAGGCCGCTGGCGCGAATACGAGGGCAGCGTGGAAGACTGGCTACTGCAGTCGGAGCGAGCGCGCTCGCTGCAGGCCGGCGCCGCCAGGCGGGCGGCCACCGCGGTGGCCGCGCCGACTGCGACCAACCCGGCCCCGTCGCCGGTTGCAAGCGCCTCACCGGCCGCCAAGCGCGCGAAGCTCAGCTTCAAGGAACAGCGTGAACTCACCGCGCTGCCGGCGCTCATTGACGCACTGGAGATCGAGCAGCGCCAGCTCGGCGAACAGCTCGCCGACGCCGCGTTCTACAGCAGCACGCCGCAGCACGTGGCCGAGGTGCAGGCGCGCTTTGCGCGCATCGAAGAAGAACTGATGGAGGCGCTGGCCCGCTGGGAGACGCTCGGCAGCCGATGAACTCACCGGCGGTTCGGACGCCGCGCGCGGCTGGCCTTGCCGGGCCGGCCGAGGCTCAACTCGAGCACGAGTCCGCGAAGAACGCGTTCACGCTCCGCTACCAGTTGCTCAACGTGCTGAACCAGGAGTCGCCACCGGCGGCCGGATGGGTGCGGCTGACGATCAGTCCAGCCTGCAGGTACAGGCCGTTGAGTAGGCGTATGGCGCGCTCGCGGTCGAAGCCGGGCCAGGCCGCCAGTGCGCGCAACGACACCGCTTCCTGACGCAACCGCACCACCGCAGCGCCGAGTGCCCCGCCGAGCGCGACCGGCACTTCGAGGTCGGGCGCGACGCGGTAGACCGCAGGGCCGGCCAGCTCGGGCAGCAGCTCGTAGCGCGGCCCGTGCAGCGCCAGGTGCCACAGGAGCGGTCCGAGCGGGTGACACAGCAGCGAGGGCGCGGCCATCTCGGCCGGCAACTGGCCCGGCGCGAGCAGCAGCGCGCGCTCCACCTGCAGCAGCTGCACGGTGTCAAAGCGCGTCGAGTAAAGCGACTCCAGCGGCAGCGGGGTGTGGAACAGCCGCTCGCGCGGAAAGACGGTGAGCGGCAGCACGTGGCCGTCGCGGTCCAGGTGCACCGCCACGTCCTGCGCATGGCGCAGGCACGCTGCCAGCACCTCCAGCACCTCGGCACCCGCGCCGACATGCTCGAAGCGCTGCAGGTCGGCCATGAGCGAAGGGCTGAGCGCGTTGTAGCGGGCGCTGTCGTTGCGGCTCGAATCCATGGCGCGCCGAAAGGCGCTCACGCGCCACAGCTCGGGTTCGCCAAAGGGGATGGTCGGTTCGTCCATGCGCGCACTGTAGGCGGTGGTCCGCGCAGGGGCGCCGCCTGGCTGGGCAGCACCCCCATAGACACGGGGGTGACATCCACGCACGCGGCTCGACAGCGCGCGCGCCAGTCTTCTCTGGCGACCGTTGCGTCGCCATCGTCTAGCCGGGCCCGATCCCATCGGCCTGTCGGTGTTCGAAGCAGTTCGCCCGAGACTCGGCGCAACGGCGTGCAGCGCGGTGTAAATTGCAGCGCGATGGACAGCCCTGGCATCACGCTGATCACGCCGGTCTCGTCGGCGCAGTTCGCTTCGACGCGCGAAATCATCGCCGAGTACGCGGCCTCGCTCGACGTCGACCTGTGCTTCCAGGACCTCGAGGTTGAACTGGCCGATCTTCCGGGCGAGTACGCCGAGCCGCAGGGCGCCCTGCTGCTGGCTTACTGCGACGGTGAGCTGGCCGGTTGCGCAGCGCTGCGGGCCCTCCCCGAGGCCGACGAGGCCAACGCCTGCGAGATGAAGCGCCTGTACGTGCGGCGCGCATTTCGCCGCTTCGGCTTGGGGCGCCAGTTGGCCGAGGCGCTGATTGCGCGCGCCCTCGGCGCCGGCTACTCGGCCATGCTGCTCGACACGCTCGACGACATGGAAGCCGCGCGCGGCCTTTACGCCTCGCTCGGATTCCTGGAAGTGCCGCCGTATTACTACAACCCGATTCCCGGCGCCCGCTATTTGCGCGCGTCGCTCGATGGCGCAGGATCGAAGTACTGACACAAGGACGCGAGCGATGAACCCTTTCAAGCAACTGCTGCAGCACCCCACGCGCGGCGTCGACGCGCATCCGCGAGCCAGCCACCAGCGCGTGCCGCTGGGCACCTGGGTGATGTCGGCCAGCCCGATGGTCGCCGAGGCGATCGGTCATGCCGGCTTCGACTGGGCGGTGCTCGACATGGAGCATTCGCCGCTCGAGCTGCCCGGCGTCGTCGCCATGCTGCAGGCGCTGGGTGCGACCAAGCTGGTGCCGATCGTGCGGCTGCCGTGGAACGACGCGGTGGCCTGCAAGCGCGTGCTCGACGCCGGTGCCACCACGGTCATGGTGCCCTTCGTGCAAAGCGCCGACGAGGCCCGGCGCGCCGTGGCGGCCATGCGCTACCCGCCGCTCGGCACGCGCGGTGTGGTCGGCATGAGCCGCGCGACGCGCTACGGCACCGTGCGCCTGGACACGCGCACGGCCAATGCCGCGCTCGCGCTCATCGTGCAGCTGGAGACACCGCAGGCGCTCGATGCGCTCGAAGCGATTGCCGCCGTCGAAGGCGTCGATGCGCTGTTCGTCGGGCCGGCCGACTTGTCGGCGACGATGGGCCACGGTGGCGACACCAAGCACCCCGAAGTGATCGCGGTGTTATCTCGGGCGGCCGAGCGTGCGCGTGCGGTGGGGGTGCCGATCGGCACCCTTGCCGGCACGCCCGACATGGCCACGCAGGTGCGCGCGGCGGGCTTCGACTTCGTCGGCCTCGGCACCGACCTCGGGCTGCTCGTGCATGCGGCGCAGGCCTCGCTCGCGGCGCTGCGCACGCCCGATTCCGACCAGGTGCATTCGCTCAGCGCCGGCACGCAAGCCTATTGAGGACAGCGCGCGGGCGCCGTTGTCCGGCGGCATGCGGGTGGCGCAAGCTGCACTCTGAAATCGGCTGGACACGACATAACCGCCTCGGGTTACCACGTATACTCCCGTGGCTTTGCTGCACTGAACCGCCCCGAGCATGACCGAGCGCGCTTCTCCTGACGATGCGCCTCGCGATTGGCCCGAAAGCGGTGACGATGCGCCCGCGCCGCGTCTGAGTCGCGAACAGGCTCAGGCGCTGCGGGCCAGGCAACCGTCGGTCTCACCCTGGCGGGTGGTTGCGGCCCAGGGCATTGCCGGTGTGCTGTGCTGCGCCTTGGCTTGGGTGATCACGCAGCGCCCGAGTGCTGTTTGGTCAGCGCTTTACGGTGCGGCCGCGAGCGTCCTGCCGAGCGCCCTGCTGGTGCGTGGGATGACGAGGGGAACGCGAGACCCGGCGGCTGCGGCCGTCGGCTTCATGTTCTGGGAGATGGTGAAGGTGGGTGTGGCCATCGCGATGTTGGCGATCGCCACTCGGGTGGTACCCCAGCTGAGTTGGCCGGCGTTGCTGGCAACGATGCTGGTGTGCCTGAAGGTGAACTGGCTCGCGCTGCTGTGGCGCGGCCGTTGAAGGACGACGAGGCTTCGAAACTAATGGCAGCTGAAGGCCACGCCCTGACCGGCGGTGAATACATCGTTCACCACCTGACGCATCTTTCGACCGGCAAACCCAAGTCGCTGGTCGATTTCAGCGTCATCAATTTCGATTCCGTTTTCTTTGCAATCACCATCGGCGTCATTGGTTGCTGGCTGCTGTGGCTGGGCGCGCGCAAGGCCACCTCGGGCGTGCCCGGGCGCTTTCAGGCGGCGGTTGAAATCCTGGTCGAGATGGTCGACTCGCAGGCCAAGGGCATCGTTCACAGTGCGCAGAGCCGCAAGTTCGTCGCCCCGCTGGCGCTGACCGTGTTCGTCTGGATCTTCCTGCTCAATGCGATGGACCTGCTGCCTGTGGATTTGCTTCCCAAGCTCTGGCAGCTGGCCTTTGGCGCTGCGGGCCACGATCCGGAGCACGCTTACCTGCGCGTCGTGCCGACGGCAGACCTGTCGGTGACTATGGGGCTTTCAGCGTCGGTGCTGCTGATCTGCCTGTACTACAACCTCAAGATCAAGGGCCTGGGCGGCTGGGCGCATGAGCTGGTTGTCGCTCCGTTCGGCACCAGCAAGAACCCGGTCTTCGCAGTGCTGCTGGGAGCTGCCAACTTTGCCATGCAGGTCATTGAGTTCGTCGCCAAGACGGTCTCGCACGGCATGCGGCTGTTCGGCAATATGTACGCTGGCGAGCTGATCTTCCTGCTGATCGCGCTGATGGGCGGCGCGTTCACGCTGTCGGTCGGCGGCGTGCTGCTGGGCATCGGCCACGTTGTCGCCGGCACCGTCTGGGCGATCTTCCATATTTTGATCATCACGCTGCAGGCCTTCGTCTTCATGATGCTGACCTTGGTCTACGTCGGGCAGGCCCACGACGCGCACTGATCCCTCGTTCCGTTCCGCTTTCGTCTTTCACCCCCCCAAAGGAGTCACCATGGAAATCATTGGCCTCGTCGCTGTTGCAGCGGGTCTCATCATCGGTCTGGGCGCCATGGGTGCCTGTATCGGCATCGGCGTCATGGGCAGCAAGTATCTCGAGTCGGCCGCGCGCCAACCCGAGCTGATGGGCGAGCTGCAGACCAAGATGTTCCTGCTGGTCGGCCTGATCGACGCCTCGTTCATCATCGGCACGGGTATCGCGCTGTGGTTCACCACCGCCAACCCGTTCCTGGCTCAGCTTGCGAACCTGCCCAAGTAAACCGGGTGAGATCGCACGTCGCCGGCATTGCCCACAGGCAGGCCGGCCTTCCCCAGTCACCGTGATCGAGGCATCCACGTGAGTATCACCAGCACTCTCATCTTCCAGATGATCGTGTTCCTGATCTTGGTCGGGTTCACGATGAAGTACATCTGGCCGCCGATCACCGCCGCGCTCGATGCGCGAGCGAAGAAGATCGCCGACGGCCTTTCCGCCGCCGACAAGGCCAAGGCCGAACTCGCCATTGCCAACAAGCGCGTCGAGGAGCAACTCTCGGCTGCGCGCGACGACGCTGCCAAGCGCCTGGCCGACGCCGAGCGCCTGGCCCAGTCGATGATCGAGGACGCCAAGGGCCGCGCCAGCGCGGAAGGCGCCAAGATCGTCGCTGCCGCCAAGGCCGAGGCCGCCCAGGAATCGGTCAAGGCACGCGAGGCGCTGCGCGACCAGGTCGCCGCATTGGCCGTCAAGGGCGCCGAGCAGATCCTGCGCAAGGAAGTCAACGCCGGCGTCCATGCCGAGCTGTTGGGTCGTCTGAAGACCGAGCTATGAGCGGTCTTCTCGTCACCGTCACCGAGCGCTGATCACCATGGCCGAACTTGCGACCATTGCGCGCCCTTACGCCGAGGCGCTGTTTCGCACCGGCGGCAGTGCCGACGTGTCGGCCCAGCTCGAGGCGGCCGCTGCGGTGGCCTCCGATGCGCAGTTGCGCCGATACGCCAGCAACCCGAAAGTGGGCGCTGCGCAGGTCTTCGACGTGCTGACCTCGGTGGTCAGCACGCGGCCGGGCCCGGCCGTGGCCAACCTGCTGCGTGCGGTGATCGACAACGGTCGGCTCGCTGCGCTGCCGGAGATCGCGGCGCAGTTCAAGGCGCTCGTCAACGCGAAGTCCGGCGTTTCAGACGCCACCGTCTACAGCGCCTTTGACATCGACGCCGCGCAGTTGCCCGACGTCGTCGGCGCGCTCGAGCGACGCTTTGGTCGCAAGCTCAATGCGATCGTGGTGCGTGACGAAAGCCTGATCGGGGGCATCCGCGCGGTGGTCGGCGACGAGGTGCTCGACACCTCGGTCAAGGCGCGTCTCGAACAGATGAAGGTCGCGCTCACCGCTTGAGCGCATGCGGCCTTGACAAGCCGCCCCTCACACAAGAAGGGTTCCGGAGAAAGCTATGCAACTCAATCCCGCTGAAATTTCCGAACTGATCAAGAGCCGCATCGAAGGCCTGGGCACGGCTGCGGACATCCGCAACCAGGGCACGGTCGTCTCGGTGACCGACGGCATCGTGCGCGTTCACGGCCTGTCCGATGCGATGGCCGGCGAAATGCTGGAGTTCCCCGCCGGCAAGGATGGCCAGCCGACCTACGGCCTGGCGCTCAACCTCGAACGTGACTCGGTCGGCTCGGTGATCCTGGGCGAGTACGAGCACATCTCCGAGGGCGACACGGTCAAATGCACTGGCCGCATCCTGGAAGTGCCGGTCGGCCCGGAGCTGATCGGCCGCGTGGTCAACGCACTCGGCCAACCGATCGACGGCAAGGGCCCGATCAACGCCAAGATGACCGA
>NZ_JANMWL010000278.1:0-9520 GCF_031393925.1 Methylibium sp.
CGAATCCTTGAGCTTCTCGAGCGTGTCCTCGGCCCGTGCAGAACCAAGAACGGCCAGCGCGGCCACCAGGACGAGCAATGATCTTTTCATTCGGACTCCTTGAAAAACCTTGAGTTTGAAATCACAACGCGATCATGCCGCAGCCGGCGCCAGGGTTTGCCAGTGAGCGCTCGCCACGTTCATTGCCGCGTGCCGGATGCGCGTTCTGTTCGGTCGATTCCATTGGCTGATCTCTCGCTCGATTTCAAGCAAGACACCCTAGCGTTCCCAGCCATAGGGCGGTGCCGTCAACGCTCCCAAATGGCTGTAGGACATCGGGCCGACGGCCGCGGTTGCGCCGTCCGTTGGGCACCCGTGACTCAGCGCGTGGCCGCCGCCGCCAGGTGCTGCCAGAGCGCCTGCACGCCGGGCTTCACATGCCGGGCCACCTCGGCGCGTTCGCGGTAGATGCGCACTTCCATCGTCAGCTCGAAGCTGCCCGCCAACGCGGCCGGGACCAAGCTGCGGGTGTGCAGCTCTTTTCTCACCGAACTGGCCGGCAGGAAGGCCAGGCCGTGGCCTTCGAGCGCCATCGCCTTGAGGCCTTCGGCCATGTCGGTTTCGTAGATCGCATCGAGCGGCGCCATTACCGTGCCGGCCTGCACCGCCTGTTTGATGATGAGGTCGACCATCTGCCCGAGGTAGGCACCGGCCGCGTACGCAAGGAAGGGCAGGCCCTCATTGGCACGCGCGGGCAGGCGGAACAACGGCTGGCCGTCGGGCCCGGCCTTGGCATAGGCGCGCAGTGACTCGTGGCCGAGCGTGAGCATCTCGTAGCGCTCGGCTGAGAGCTGCAGCGGCTGCGCCGGGTGGTGGTAGGCGATCAGCAGGTCGCAGCTGCCTTCGGCCAGGCGCAGCACCGCGTCATGCACGTTGAGCGCGATGAGCCGGCTCTTGAGCGCGCCGAAGTCGCGCTTCAAGTCCATCACCCAATGCGGAAAGAACGCGAACGCCAGGGTGTGCGGCACCGCGAACTCGATCATGTCCTGATCCGCCGGCCGGTGGCTGCGCATCAGGTTGCGCGTGGTCTGCAGCGCGCCGATGATGTCGATGGCCTGCGCATGAAACGTCTCGCCGGCCGGGGTGAGCCGCGTCGGGTAGGACGAGCGATCCACCAGGTCGGTGCCGGCCCAGGCCTCGAGCGCCTGGATGCGCCGGCTGAAGGCCGGTTGCGTGACATGCCGCAGTTGCGCCGAGCGCGAGAAGCTGCGCGTCTCGGCCAGGCTCACGAAGTCTTCGAGCCACTTGGTTTCCACGCGGGGCAGTGTAGCGACGCACCGCAAGAGGCCGCGCCTCGGTGAACACTTTGTCGGGTCGCCCTCTATTGCAGCGAACCGAGGGGTTTTATACGATCGCCGTCCGGAGCCGAGCTGCCCGATCCATGCTGACGAATCCGATGCGAGCCCACCATGCGTCCCTTGACGTGTTCAATGCGATCTTCAAGGTAATTCCGTGGCCGGCGCTGATGCTGGGCCAGGACGGCGCCGTGATCGTCACCAGCGAAGAAGCCGATGCGCCGGCCAGCCAGCTCCCCGCTGCGGCGCCGCCGAGCAGCCTGCGCGAGCGTGCCGGGCACTACGTCGCGGCCCTGCGGGGCGAGCCGCCGTGGTTGACGCCCCAGGAGGTCGACACCACCCGCAGCCTGCCCTCGGGCGAGGTGGTGCATGAGCGGCTCGTGGTGCGCCGCACCGACTGGGGCGCGTGCCTGATCATCATTGACCAGACCGAGTTGCGGCAGCTGCAGGTCGCGGACGTGCAGACCGCGCGGCTTGCGGCGCTCGGCTTCATGGTGGCGGGGGTGTGTCACGAGATCAGCAATCCGCTCACGTCGCTGCATTCCGTCGTGCAGATCCTGCGCTCCGAACCGCCGCCGGGCCCGGAACTGCTTCAAAAGGGTCTGAGCAATATCGCCGGCAGCGTGAGAAAAATTCTCGACATATCGCGCCGCCTGGTGCGGTTCTCGCGCGTCGGCGACGAGCCTCGTGCCCGCTTCCCGGTCGACGTTGCGATTGAAGAAGCGTTGCAGGTCATGCGCCAGGACGGGCTGCTCGATCGGATCGACCTGCAGTGGCGTTGCGACCCGGCGGCGCTCGTGGTCGGCAACACCGGGCAGCTCTCCGAGGTTTTCTTGAACCTGTTGCTCAATGCGGTGCAGGCGATGGACGGGAGCGGGCGCCTGGGCATCGATACCGCCACGGCCGGCGGGGCCGTGGAAGTGGTCGTCAGCGACACCGGCCCCGGCATCTCCGAGGCGGTGCGCTCGCGCATGTTCGAGCCCTTTTTCACCACCCGGTCAGCGGCTCACGGCACCGGTCTTGGCCTGGCGATCAGCCGCGAAATCGTGCTCGAACACGGCGGCAGCCTGAACGCCGACCGCACCCCGCGGGGCGCGTCCTTTCGCGTCGAACTGCCGCGGGCAAGACCATGACCACGCCCCCCATCGGCGAGTCGCAGCGGCGGGCCTCTTCGGCACGGATTCTCGTCGTCGACGACGATCACAACGTCGGCGACTGCGTCGAGATGCTGCTGCTGCGTCGCGGCCACGAATGCGTCGTCACCCGCACCGCCAGCCAGGCCCTGGAACAGATCGCAGGCGACGAGTTCGATCTGGTCATCACCGACCTGCGCCTGCCCGACGCGAGCGGGCTGGACGTGGTTGCCGCGGCGAAGCAGGCGCATGCCGAGACGCAAGTCATCCTGATGACCAGCTTCTCGTCGGTCGAGAGCGCGATCGAGGCTTTGCGCCGCGGCGCCAACGACTACATCATCAAGCCGTTCGACAACGACGACTTCCTGTTCTCGGTCGAGCGTGCGCTGGGCGAAAGGCGCACCCGCAAGGAGAACCTGGCGCTCAAGCGCAGCCTTCGCAAGGCCTTCGCGCAGAACGAGATCATCGGCGAGAGCGAGGGCATCAAACGGCTGCAGGCGATGATCGAGCGCGTCGTCGACACCGACACGAACGTGCTGATCCAGGGCGAGAGCGGCACCGGCAAGGAACTGGTCGCGCAGGCGATCCACTTCGGCGGCAGTCGCGCGAACCGACCGTTCGTGCCGGTGAACTGCGGGGCGATTCCGTCCGAATTGATCGAGTCCGAGCTGTTCGGCCATGCCAAGGGCGCCTACACGGGGGCGGTGACGGCCAGCGAAGGCCTGATCCGCGAGGCCAGCGGCGGCACGCTGTTTCTCGACGAGATTTCCGAGATGCCGCTCAACGTCCAGGTCAAGCTGCTGCGCGTCATCCAGGAGCGCCAAGTGCGCCCGCTCGGGTCGAGCCACAGTTACAGCACCGACACGCGCTTCCTGGCGGCCAGCAATCGCAATCTCAAGGAGAGCGCAGAAAACGGCAGCTTCCGTGCCGATCTCTTCTACCGCTTGAACGTCATCACCATCAATGTGCCGCCGCTGCGCGACCGGGGTGGCGACATCGAGGTACTTGCCAGGCGGTTCATGCAGCAGTGCAGCCGCAAGTTCGGCAACCGCGTGCGCGGCATGCGCCAGGACTTCATCGACCTTCTCAAACAGTACAGCTGGCCGGGCAACGTGCGCGAACTGCAAAACGTCATCGAGCGTGCCGTGATCCTGGCCGAGTCCGACCTGCTGACGGCCGCCGAACTCGAAGACATGATCGCCTTGCCGATGACCGACGAACTGGTCTTGAAGATCGAAGGCGCGCCGCTGTCGATCGAGGAATACATCCGCGAAGTGATCACGCTCTACCAGGACAGCCACAGCGAAACCGCGTTGGCGGCCATCCTGGGCATCGGGCGCAAGGCCTTGTGGATGCGGCGTCGCAACTGGGGCCTGTACCGCGATGGCGATCGCGGCACGAGCGCGCCCGACGGGCCCCGCCGGCCCAAACAAACGAGCTGATGCGCCACAGCACATCAGCCCCAGGGAGCTAGCCATGACGAACCAGCCGACCGCGACGATGACGCCGCTAGAGATCCTGTCGCAGACCGATTTTTTCCAGCAGCTGGCGCCCAAACAATTGCGCAGCGTGGCGCAACTCAGCCGCCTGGAGGAGTGCGGCGAGGGGCAACAGATTTACCACCTCGGCGAGCCGGCCATGACCGCCTATGTGCTCGTGCAGGGCATGGTGAGGCTGGCCATCGGCCTGGGCAGCCGCAACGCCAGCGCGGGCGACTTTCTCCGGCGCGGCGATGTGTTCGGGTGGGCCGCGCTGACGCCCGCCTCGCGCGTGCGCATCGCGACCGCGTCGTGCCTGACGCCGTGCGCATTGCTGGCCATCGACGGTGCGGGGTTGCTCGGCCTGATGGAGGCAGACCACACGCTGGGCTATCGCCTGATGTGCCAGCTCAACCGCCTGATCACCGGCACCTTGACCGCCTTCGCCGCCGGTTGAGCACGGCGCCGCGCGCAAGCGCGGCGATGGCAAGCGCCCTCCTTCGGCGACGCTCTACATCAAGCCGATCAGCAGCCCGGCCCCGACGGCGATGCACAGCAAGCCGACGCCGCGGCGCAGTGTTGTTGCATTCACGGCATGGGCCAAGTGCACGCCGATGTAGACGCCGACGACCTCGAACACGACCAGCATGGCAGCGAGCTTGAAATCGATCGCGCCGTGCACCAGATGGCCGGCGCTGCCCGACGCGGCAGCCAGGATCTGCACGACCTGGCTGGCGCCGACGGTGGCCAGCGGCGGGAAGCCCAGCATCACCATCATCGGCACCGACAGCGCCGGCCCGCCGACGCCGGTCAGGCCCGAGCCGAAGCCCGTCACGGCGCCGACGGCGAACAGCAGCTTGCGTTGTGCACGCGGCCTGCCCGCGAACGCCGTCGACCGCGCTGCGGCGTTGCCGAACAGCGTGTAGACGCCCGCCAGCACGATCAGCACCGCGAGGATCACCGTCAACACCGGTGCGTCGAGCTTCGAGTTGGCCCAGGCCCCCACGAAACCGAACACCGCGCCTCCGGCACACAGCGGCACGGTGAGCGACCAGTCGATGCTGCCCCGGCGCTGGAACAGCAAGGTCGCGGCGACGCCCGTGAACACGAAGGTGAACAAGGCCGTGGCCATCGACGCCTGGATGGACAACGGCGTCAGCAGGCCGAGCGCGGGAATCAGCAGCACTCCGCCAACGCCGACCATGCCGATCAGCAGGCCGACGACGATGGCCACCGCGGCGAGCCAGATCATGGACTGGCGGCTGTGCCCATGGTGGACCTCGGGGCCGCTTTGCAGCACGGGTGTTCGGCGGGGGGGCTTACGCGGCTACCGGCCGGCCCCCATCCCGGCTTTCTCCCAGAGGGGGAAGGAGCAAAGACGGCAATGGGGCGCGAGCGCATGGCCACGTCGTGCCGATGCGATGTTTCAGCCGAGTCGTTCAGGAAATGGCCTGGTAGTAGAGGTTCTGCGGGTGGTTGGACTGCGCGAAGAAGAACCAGCGCTCGGCGATCAGCCCTGCGTACTGGACCACGAAGGCCATGCACAACAGGCTCGCCGACGCGGCGCCGGGCTTGCCCAGGCCCACGCCCAGGCCCAACAGCAACAGCGGCGCGACGAACGCCAGCGCCAGGAACACCCACTTGATCGAGCGCAGGAAGCCCTTGCTGCGCCCGTGAAAGAACTCGCGCGTGTTGTACGAGCCGCCCATGAAGCCCATCGATTTTTGAACGATGCGCGGGTGATGAATGCCGGTGGCCGACTGCATCGTTGACTTGCGCTTGATGCGCCCGTTGCGCAGCAGGGACGCACTGCGCGTGGCCAGTCCCAGCAGGGTGAGCGCGATGGCTGCGATGCCGTAGGGCGCCACCAGGTTGTCGGCCGCAAGGGCTGCGAACGCGGTGGCCAAGGTGAAGCCCGAGGCCGAGCCGAGCACGGTGTAGTTGATGACCGTCAAGGGGCTGGCCCATTCCTGCAAGAACTTGATGCACGCGTAGATCATGCCGGTGCAGATGAAGAGTGCGAAGCACAGCACCGTCGCCGCGGCGCCGATGGCGCGCGCGACCGGCCAGGCGAACCAGTGCGCCAGGCCGTAGAGCAACACCAGCAACATGAACAACGGCAGGGCGATGCCCTCGCGCGAGAGCCATGAGGTGCGCCACATCGCCATCGCGCGCCAGGCGCGCTCGGGATGGCCGAGGTGGAACAGTGAAGCTATGGCTCCGGCGCCGGTGAACACCAGCGCAATGAGCGAGCCGAAGGCAAAGAAGGCCCGGTCGCCGCTGAGCTCGATCAAGCGCAGCGCCTGGGCCACGTCGGCCGCATAGAGGGCGAGAAAGAGCCCCTGGCCGGCGCCGATCAGCGTGGTGAGAAAGATGACCGAGAAGCCCGGGTGCATGGCAGTGTTCCTGGTGAAGAAATCGCTGGCGGATGGGCCGCAAAAACGCGCGCGACCACGGCGGGCGTCAGCCGGAGAAGTTGGCGGCGTCGTCCAGGGTCGAGCGCTGGGTGCCCGGCCGCGGCGCTGGCGCATCGAGCTTTTTCGGGCTGTCCGGGCGCATCACTTCGTCGTCCCGCAGCTTGATCTCGACCTTGCGGCGCGGCAGGTAGTGATTGGAGGGCGCCGTGCCCCATTCGGGCATGAGCTGGTAGCCACCGCGCTCACGAATGGCGGTCGAGACCTCCGACTCGGGGTCGTGTACGTCGCCGAACAAACGTGCGCTGGTCGGGCAGGCCATCACGCAGGCCGGGCGGCGGTCTTGTGGCGCGAGGTCTTCGTTGTAGATGCGGTCGACGCACAAGGTGCACTTGGTCATCACCAGCCGGTGTTCATCAAGCTCGCGCACGCCGTAGGGGCAGGCCCAGGCGCAGTAGCCGCAGCCGATGCACTTGTCGTAGTCGACCAGCACGATGCCGTCTTCCTTGCGCTTGTAGCTCGCGCCGGTCGGGCACACCGGCACGCACGGCGGGTCTTCGCAGTGCAGGCAGGACTTGGGGAAGTGCACGGTCTCGGTGTTCGGGAACTCGCCGACCTCGAAGGTCTGCACCCGGTTGAAGAAGGTGCCGGTCGGGTCGGCGTCGTAAGGCCGGTCGTCGGCCAGGAAGCCGGCACTGCCGGACGTGTTCCAGGACTTGCAACTGGTCACGCAGGCATGGCAGCCGACGCAGACGTTCAGATCGATGACGAGCGCGAGTTGTGTCATGGGCTTCTTTCGGAACGGTGCTCGGTCACTCGCCGGCGCCGCCGCCGGCAAAGTAGGCTTGCCAGATGCGACGGACCTTGGCTGCGCCGGGATAGGGTTTCAAGGCCGCGAATTCGGGCGCAGTGCGCCGCGGTTCGTCGGCCTCGGCCTTGTAGATGCGAACGCGCACGTCGTACCAACCGGCCTGGCCGGTGATCGGGTCGGAGTTGGACAGCGCCCCCGCGCCCTGGGTGGCGGGCAGCTCTTCGGTGATCAGGTGGTTGAGCAAGAAGCCCTTCTGCGATTCGTTGGCCTGCGGCCCGAGCTGCCAAGCGCCCGATGCCTTGCCGATGGCGTTCCAGGTCCACACGGTGCCGGGCTCGAGCGCCTCGCTGTAGCGGCACATGCAGCGCACCTTGCCCCAGGCCGACTCGACCCAGATCCAGTCGTCATCGGCGATGCCTCGAGCGCGCGCCGTCAGCGGGTTGACGAACAGGTAGTTGTGGCTGTGGATCTGCCGCAGCCAGGCGTTCTGCGAGTCCCACGAGTGGTACATCGCCATCGGCCGCTGCGTGACCGCATTGAGCGGGTACACGGCGCGGTCGATGGCTTGTAGCTCGAGCGGCTCGTAATGAAACGGCAAGGGGTCGAAATAGAGTGCGACGCGCTCGCGCAGATGCTCGGGCGGCTGCTTGCCGGCGCGTCGGCCTTGGGCCGCGAGGCGGAACTTCTGCAGCACCTCCGAGTAGATGTGGATCAGGATCGGGTCGGCATCGCGGCGCATGCGCACGCTCTTGGACCAGTCCATGTAGCCCTTGTTCCAGTTGCGCATGTACTGGTAGGACGGCGGCATCTCGTAATGAAAGAAGCAGTTGTTCTTCGCATACATCTCCCACTGCTTCGGGTTCGGTTCGCCGCAGATCGACTTGGCTCCGTCGGCGCCGCGCCAGCCGGCCAGGAAGCCGATGCCCGAGCCGGGCGCGGTCTCGTAGTTGACGACGAAGTCGGGGTAGCCGCTGAACTTGCGCGAGCCGTCCGGCTTGGTGAAGGCCGGTAGGCCGAGACGTCCGGCCAGCTCGACGATGACCTCCTGGAACGGCTTGCACAGGCCGTGCGGCTCGACCACCGGGATGCGCACGGCGTCCATCGGCCCGTCGAATTCCGAGATCGGACGGTCGAGCATCGACATCACGTCGTGGCGCTCGAGGTAGGTGGTGTCGGGCAGGATCAGGTCGGCGAACGCCGTCATCTCCGACTGGAACGCATCGCACACCACCAGGAAGGGAATCTTGTAGTCGCCGTCCTCGTGCTTGTCATTGAGCATGTCGCGCACTTCGCTGGTGTTCATGCTGGAGTTCCAGGCCATGTTCGCCATGAAGATCAACAAGGTGTCGATGCGGTAGGGGTCGCCGCGCCAGGCGTTGGTGATCACGTTGTGCATCATTCCGTGAACCGACAGCGGGTGCTCCCACGAGAACGCCTTGTCGATGCGCACCGGCTTGCCGTCGTCGTCGACGCAGAGGTCGTTCGGGTCGGCCGGAAAGCCCAGCGGCATGCCCTCGAGCGGGCTGTTCGGCTTGATGTCCTGTGGCCCGCGCGGCGGCTTGGCGATCGGTGGAATGGCGCGCGGAAACGGCGCCTTGTGCCGAAAGCCACCGGGCCGGTCGATGGTGCCGAGCAGGCTCATCAGGATCGCCAGGCTGCGCACCGTTTGAAAGCCGTTGGAATGGGCGGCCAGCCCGCGCATCGCATGAAAGGCGACCGGATTGCCGGTCACCGTCTGGTGCTCGACGCCCCAGGAATCGGTCCACGCGATCGGCAGGTGGATCTTGTGGTCGCGCGCGGTCACGCCCATCTCGTGCGCGAGCCGGTAGATGGTGGCCGCGGGGATGCCGGTCAGCTCGGCGGCCCATTCGGGCGTGTAGTCCTTGACGCGCTCGACCAGCAACTGGAACGACGGTTTGACCCGTTTGCCGTCGGGCAATGCGTATTCGCCGTGCAGCCTGGGGTCGGCACCGACGGTGTGGGTGGGCACCAGCGCGTCGCTGTGGCGGTCCCACCAGAACTTGTTGTGCGGGTAGTCGGGGTTGACCACGTCGCCGTCGGCGTCCATCGCGAACAGGCCGAAGTCGTCATCGCCTTCGGTCTGGTTCACCAACTGCCCGGCGTTCGTGTAGCGCGCCAGGAACTCGCGGTCGTAGAGGCCCTTGTCGATGACGACATGGATCAGCGCCAGCAGCAGCGCCCCGTCGCTGCCGGGGCGGATCGGCACCCATTCGTCGGCGATGGCCGAATAGCCGGTGCGGATCGGGTTGATCGAGACGAAGCGACCGCCGCCGCGCTTGAACTTGGAGAGCGCGATCTTGAGCGGGTTGGAGTGGTGGTCCTCGGCGGT
>NZ_JANMWL010000292.1:0-4547 GCF_031393925.1 Methylibium sp.
GCTGCTGCGCTGGCTCGCGTCGCCCGGCTGGGCGGTCTGGTCGGTGCCGGCGGCGCCACCCTGGGCGGTGGCCGTGGCGCTGGCCGGCGGTGCGTTGGCGCTGCTGCCCCTGCCGTGGCGCGTGCGCGCGCTCGGGCTGCCGATGTTGCTGCCGCTGCTGGCGCCGCACGTCGAGCGGCCGGCCGAGGGTGCCTTTGAGCTGATCGCCGTCGACGTCGGCCAGGGCAATGCCGTGCTGCTGCGCACCGCGCGACACACCTTGCTCTACGACGCCGGTCCGCAGTATTCGCGCGAAGCCGACGCGGGCGAGCGCGTGCTGCTGCCGCTGCTGCGTGCGCTCGGCGAGGCGCGGCTCGACACCTTGCTGCTCAGCCACCGCGACACCGACCATGTCGGCGGCGCCGCAGCGCTGCTGCGCGGCTTGCCGGTGGTGCAACTGCTCAGCTCGCTGGAGAGCACGCATGCGCTGCTGGCGCTGGCCCTCGAGCGCGGCGCCGCCGTGCAAGCCTGCGCCGCCGGGCAGCGATGGCAATGGGACGGCGTGGAGTTCGAGCTGCTGCACCCGAGCGCGCAAGCGCTGCAGCAGGCCGAACTGCACAAGGCGCGGCCCAACACGCTGAGCTGCCTGCTGCGCGTGCGCGGCCAGTGGGGCGGCACGGCGCGCACCGCACTGCTCACCGGCGACCTCGAACGCGCGCAGGAGCAGCGCCTCGTGGCCGAGCACGGCGCGGCGCTGGCCAGCGACGTGATGCTGGTGCCGCACCATGGCAGCAAGACCTCGTCGAGCGCGGGCTTCCTCGACGCCGTGGCGCCGCGCATTGCGCTGGTCCAGGCCGGCTACCGCAACCGCTTTGGCCACCCCGCGGCCGAGGTACTGGCGCGCTACCAGGCGCGCGGCATCGCCGTCGTTGACAGCGCGCACTGCGGCGCCTGGCGCTACGGCGCCGAGGGTGCGACGTGCTGGCGTCGCGAGGCAGGGCGCTACTGGCACGCCCCCGGACATCCGCCCGACGCTGCCCTGTCCGATGGCTTGGAAGTTGCTTCTCCCCCGGACCCGGTCGACGCCACCGACTAAAACACAACGAGGGAGCCCCGCCTTGGCGATCCATGTCGCGCTGAACCACGTCACGCACTACCGCTACGACCGCGACGTCGCAATCGGGCCGCAGACCGTGCGCTTGCGCCCGGCGCCGCATTGCCGCACGCCGATCTGCGGCTTCACGCTGCGCATCGAGCCCGCATCGCATTCGGTCGCGTGGGAGCGCGACACCTACGGCAACCATCTCGCGTGCCTGCGGTTTGCCGAGCCGGCCAGGGAGTTGCGCATCAGCGTGGCGCTGGAGGCGCAGGTCGACGCTTTCAATCCCTTCGACTTCGTGGTCGATTCGCAGGCCGAGGCTTTCCCTGTCGATTACCCGGCGGCGCTGGCACGCGAACTCGCGCCCTATCTGCAAAGGGACCAACCCACGCCGGGCCTGCGCGACTTCCTGGCCGGTGCGCCCGCTGCCGGTGAGCCCACGCTCGACGTGGTGGTGGGCCTGAACCAGCGCGTGCATCAAGCCACGCGCTACGAGGTGCGCATGGAGCCCGGCGTGCAAACGCCGGAACAAACGCTGGTGCGTGCGGCCGGCTCGTGCCGCGACTCGAGCTGGCTGTTGGTGCAGTTGTTGCGCCAGTGGGGGCTGGCGGCGCGCTTCGCCTCCGGCTACCTGATCCAGCTCGCCGCGCCCGATGGCCCCCGCGCCGACGGCGCCGATCTGCACGCCTGGTGCGAGGTCTACCTGCCCGGCGCCGGCTGGGTCGGCCTGGACCCGACCTCGGGCCTGCTGGCCGGTGCAGGCCACATACCGCTCGCTTGCGCGCCCGAGCCCGGCGCGGCCGCGCCGGTGAGCGGCGCGGTCGGCGTGAGCGAGGTCGAGTTCAGCCACACCATGACGGTGGAGCGCATCGCCCACGACGGCGATGCGCCGCCCGGCTACGACGAAATGCACCACCGCGGACAGGCCGTGCGCGAGCACTACAGCGGCTACGACCAGTGGCTCGGCGCGCAAGCAGCCGAGGCGATGCAAGGGCGTCGTGAAGAGGCCGAGCTGATCTTTCGCCGCGTCGGCATCACCTTCGCGGTCTATGGCGCCAAGGACGAAGACGGCGCCGGCAGCGAGCGGCTCATTCCCTTCGACCTCATACCGCGCATCATTGCCGCGCACGAATGGCGCGAGCTGGAGCGCGGCCTCGAGCAACGCGTCCACGCGCTCAACCGTTTCTTGCACGACGTCTATCACGGGCAAGACATCCTGCGTGCGGGCATCGTGCCCGCCGACCAGGTGCTGCACAACGCGCAGTTCCGCCCCGAGATGATGGGCGTGGACGTGCCCGGCGGGGTCTACGCGCACATCGCCGGCATCGACATCGTGCGCGCCGGCCAGGCCGACGGCTCGGGGCGCTACATGGTGCTCGAGGACAACCTGCGCGTGCCCAGCGGCGTGAGCTACATGCTCGAGAACCGCAAGATGATGATGCGGCTGTTTCCCGACCTGTTCGCCACGCACCGGGTGGCGCCGGTCGCGCACTATCCCGACCTGCTGCTCGACACCCTGCGCGCGGTGGCGCCGGCCGGCGTCAACGAGCCGACCGTGGTGGTGCTGACGCCCGGCATGTACAACAGCGCCTACTTCGAGCATGCCTTCCTGGCGCAGCAGATGGGCGTGGAGCTGGTCGAGGGGCAGGACCTGTTCGTCAAGGAGAACCACGTCTACATGCGCACCACGCAGGGCGCGCGGCGCGTCGACGTGATTTACCGGCGCGTCGACGACGACTTCCTCGACCCGAGCGCGTTTCGCGCCGGCTCCACGCTCGGCTGCGCCGGCCTGCTCTCGGTCTACCGCGCCGGCAACGTGGCGCTGTGCAACGCCATCGGCACCGGCGTGGCAGACGACAAGTCGATCTACCCGTACGTGCCGAAGATGATCGAGTTCTATCTCGGCGAGAAACCCATCCTGGAAAACGTGCCGACGCACGTGTGCCGCGAGCCCGACGAGCTGGCCTACGTGCTGGCCCACCTCGCCGAGCTGGTCGTCAAGGAAGTGCATGGCGCCGGCGGCTACGGCATGCTGGTCGGGCCGGCGGCGAGCAAGGCGGAGCTCGGGGCGTTTCGCGCGCAGCTCATCGCCAACCCGTGCAACTACATCGCGCAGCCGACCCTGGCGCTCTCGACCTGCCCGACCTACGTGCAAGCCGGCATCGCGCCGCGCCACATCGACCTGCGGCCCTTCGTGCTGTCGGGCCGCGCGGTGCAGATGGTGCCTGGCGGACTCACGCGGGTGGCGCTGCAGCAAGGCTCGCTGATCGTCAACTCGTCGCAGGGCGGCGGGACCAAGGACACCTGGGTCCTCGAGGCCTGAGGAGAGAACGCCCATGCTGTCGCGAACCGCCGATCATTTGTTCTGGATGGCGCGCTACACCGAGCGAGCGGAGAACACCGCCCGCATGCTCGACGTGAACTACCAGACCTCGCTGCTGCCGCAGTCGAACGAGGCGGCCGAACAAGGCTGGCGTGGCCTGCTCAGCATCAGCGAGCTGACGGCCGACTACCACCATCGCCACGACCGCATCCGGGCGCGCGAGGTGATGGACTTCATGGTGCGCGACGACACCAACCCGTCGAGCATCCATTCGTGCCTGCGCGCCGCGCGCGAGAACGCACGTGCGGTGCGTGGCGCGCTCACCACCGAAGTGTGGGAGACCGCCAACCGAACCTGGCTCGAGTTCGAGGGCCAGGTGGCGGGCGGCGCCTGGCAGCGCGACCCGGCGGAGTTCTTCGAGTGGGTGAAGTTTCGCTCGCACCTGTCGCGCGGTGTCACCTTGGGCACGATGCTGCAGGACGAGAGCTTTCACTTCCTGCGCCTGGGCACCTTTCTCGAGCGCGCCGACAACACCGCACGGCTGCTCGACGTGAAGTTCCACGCCGCCGACAACGAGTTCTTCGGCGCCCGGCGCGGGCCGCAGCGCGAGCCGGTCGAGATCGACTTCTATTACTGGAGCGCAATCCTGCGTTCGGTGTCGGGCTTCGAGGTCTATCGCAAGGTCTATCGCAACGTGATCCGGCCCGAGAAGGTGGCCGAGCTGCTGATCCTGCGGCCCGACATGCCACGCTCGCTGGCGGCGTGCATGAACGAGGTGGTGGCGAACCTGGAACACTTGGCCAACGAGCACAGCGGCGAGACCCTGCGCCGCGCCGGGCGACTGCGCGCCGACCTCGGCTTCGGGCGCATCGACGAGATCCTGGCGACGGGGCTGCACGCTTTCCTGACCCAGTTTCTGGATCGGGTCGGAGATCTCGGCATGGGCATCAGCCGGGATTTCCTGGTGCCGGCTTAGGCGGCTTCGATTTGACTGGGAAAAGCAGTCTGCAAACGGCCCGTCGGCGATTTTCAGCGTGCGGGTTGCGGGTTGCGGGCAAGGGCAAGGGCAAGGGCAAGGGCAAGGGCAAGGGCAAGGGCAAGGGCAAGGGCAAGGGCAAGGGCAAGGGCAAGGGCAAGGGCAAGGGC
>NZ_JANMWL010000085.1:0-19945 GCF_031393925.1 Methylibium sp.
CGGCGTACTGGCACAGGTCCTGCGGTTTTTCGTCTTGCAGGCGCGCGAAGCTGCGGTCAAGCAGCGCGCTGCAGGCGGCCTGCGCGGTGGGCGCCAACGACATCAAGGCGGCCAAGCCCAGGGCCTTTGCGACCGTGGCGATCGGGTGCGCTTGCGCGTGTTCGAGGTCAGCGGAAGTTCGCATTGAAGTCCTATGTTTGTCCTGGGCATTCAATTTAATTAAGCCTATATTAGTCAGAACAAGCGAAAATTTCAACAAATTGTCCAAGACAAATTATCCTGCTTCGATTTTGGCCCATCCAACCCTGAATGTGCCGGTGAGTGAGGCTGCTTCGCCGTCGATGCGACCCATTACGCTGTCCATCGCGGCCGTCGAGCGCAACACGGGCCTCTCCAAGGACACCTTGCGCGTTTGGGAGCGGCGCTATGGCTTCCCGACGCCTGGGCGCGACGCCCTGGCCGAGCGTGCCTACCCGCTCGACCAGGTGGAAAAGCTGCGCGTCATCAAGCGTCTGATGGACGCCGGCCACCGGCCCGGTCGAATCGTGCCGCAGCCGCTCGAAGAACTGCTGGGCCTGTGCGAGCACAGCCTGGGCGCCACGAATGGCGCTGGCGCCGTGATCGCGGCGCCCGACCTGCGGCTGTATATCGACCTGGTGCGTGCTCATGATGTCCAGGGGCTGCGTCGCCAGTTGCTGAGCGCGCAACTACGGCTCGGCCTGGGGCGCTTCGTGATTGAAGTCTTGTCACCCCTCAATACGCTGGTCGGCGACACCTGGATGCGCGGCCACCTCGAGATCTTCGAGGAGCATCTCTACACCGAGCAAATCCACGCGGCGCTGCGCAATGCGCTCAACGGCATGCCCGCGCCCGAGGCAGCCAGTCGGCCGCGCGTACTGCTCACCACCTTTCCGAACGAGCCGCATTCGATCGGCCTGCTGATGGCCGAGGTGCTGCTGGCGCTCGAAGGCTGCCGGTGCGTGAGCCTGGGGACGCAGACCCCGGTCTGGGACATCGTGCTGGCGGCGACGGCGCAGTGTGCCGACATCGTGGCGTTGAGCTTCACCTCGGTACTGACTCCGGCGACGGTGACCGAAGGCCTGGCCGAGCTGCGCGACAAGCTGCCGCGGGGGGTCGAGGTCTGGGCCGGCGGCGCGGCGCCGGTGCTGCACCGCCGCCCGACCCCTGGCGTGCGGGCGCTCGACTCGCTCACGCGCATCGCTGCCGAAGCGCAGCGTTGGCGGTCCGAGCGCGTTTAGGGTTGCCCGGCGCCGGGCCGGCCGCATCCAGACCGACGCCCCCCGCGTAGGGGGTTCAAAAGAGGTCATGGTGCGTGCTTGTCATGGGCGACCCCTAGAATCACCAGAGCCTCAACGAGGGCCATCACATGCTTTATCCGGAACTCTTCAAACAGCTCGAAGCGGTGCGTTGGAACATGGACACGGACATTCCGTGGAGCCAGTTCGACACCACACTGCTCTCCGAGGAGCAGGCGCAGACGGTCAAGATGAACGCCATCACCGAGTGGGCGGCGCTGCCGGCCACTGAAATGTTCTTGCGCGACAACCGCGACGACAGCGATTTCTCGGCGTTCATGAGCGTGTGGTTCTTCGAAGAGCAGAAGCATTCGTTGGTACTGATGGAATACCTTCGGCGCTTTCGGCCTGACTTCGTGCCCACGGAGGCCGAGCTGCACGAAGTGCGCTTCGAGTTCGACCCGGCGCCGGCGCTGGAGACGCTGATGCTGCATTTTTGTGGCGAGATCCGCCTGAACCACTGGTACCGGCGCGCCGCCGAATGGCACACCGAGCCGGTCATCAAGGCGATTTACGAAACACTGGCACGCGACGAAGCACGCCACGGCGGCGCCTACCTGCGCTACATGAAGCGCGCCATGCACAAGTTCGGCGACGAGGCCCGGGCCGCGTTCGCCAAGGTCGGCGTGCTCATGGCGAGTGCGCGACGCACCGCGCAGGCGCTGCACCCGACCAACCTGCACGTGAACCAGGCGCTGTTTCCGCGCGACACCATCCAGTCGCGCGTGCCCGACCCCGAGTGGCTCGAACAGTGGCTCGACACGCAGATCCAGTTCGACAGCGTGTGGGAAAGCAAGGTCGTCGAGCGCATCCTGCACAACATGAGCCTGCTGATGGAGCGCAGCTTCGCGAGCGTTCAGGAGCTCAACCGCTTTCGCAAGGAAATGACCGCCCGCGTCGCCGCCACTGCCGCCAAGGCGGCGGGCGGCACGGCAGGCCCGCAACCGGCGTGAACTAACCCACTCGCGCGCCACCCCGGCGCACCGACGGCCCGCGATCGCGGGCCGTTTTCATTGGCGCATCCGACACATGAACGGGCCCGGCGCGCACGCCGACTGGCAGGGCGTCGCGCGCCTGGCGAGCGAGGCGACCCTCGGCCTGGGCGGCCTGGTCGCGCGCAGCGCCTTGCGCCAGGCCACCGATGCCGGCCAGGCGTGGCCGCGGCGCACAGGCTGGTGTCCTGGGCACGCCGCGCCATTGGCGCACCGCTCGAGCGCGGTCGCCACTGCGCAGACCTCCTGCTCGAGCAGAGCCGCTGGCCCCGTCGCGAGCTTGGCGCGGCTGCGCAGCGCTGCCATCCCAGGCGCCCGCGCGACAATCCAGCGATGGATCTACCGGCCTTCTACGACAAGCTCTGCGTGCGCGACATGCTGCACCAACGCCTGGCCACGCTCGAGCGCCCGCTGGTGTTCACCAACGGCGTGTTCGACCTGCTGCACCGCGGCCATGTCACCTACCTGGCGCAGGCGCGCGCGCTCGGCGCAAGCCTGGTGATCGGCCTCAACAGCGACGCTTCGGCGCGTGGTCTCGGCAAGGGACCCGATCGGCCGCTCAACGGCGAGGCCGACCGCGCCGTGGTGCTGGCGTCGCTCGAGAGCGTGAGCCTGGTGACCTTGTTCGACGAGCCCACGCCGGTTGCGCTGCTGGCGCTGGTGCGCGCCGACCTCTACGTCAAGGGCGGCGACTACGACATGGAAACGCTCGCCGAGACGGCGCTGGTGCGCGGTTGGGGCGGCCGCGCGCTGGCGATCCCTTTCGTAGACGGCTACTCCACCACGTCGCTGGTGCGCCGCATCCGCGACTGACGAAGCAGCGCCCAGGCGAGCAGCGCACCGGCCACCGCGCCGCTGGCGTGCGCGAGCGGCGCCACCGCGATGTCCCAGCCGTCTGGATACGAGAGCGGGCCACGCCACGCCGCCTCGCCGAGCAGCTTGAGCGTGAGCACCGCGGCAATTGCCGCGCCGAGCCGCCGCTCGGCGCGAACCGCGCGGCGCAGCAGCGCCACCGCCACCACGGCCAGGCCCGCATGCAGCACGCCCGACAGGCCACCATAGCTCGTGAGCGCGGGTTGCAACAGCAAGCCCAGGTAGGTGAGCGGCCAGGCCAGCGACCAGGCCAACGCGGCCCGCGGTGGCACGCGCGCAGCCACGCCGAGCGCCACGACGAGCAGCGCGCCGGCCAGGTTGGCCAGCAGGTGCAGCCGGCTCAGATGCACCCAGGCCGCGCTCCACCAGCGCCACGGCTCGCTGCTCCAGAGCGTGGGCTGCCAGTCCAGCACGCGCGCCGCACCGGCCTGACCCGCCGCTAACAGGCTGGGCAGCACGAGCAGCACGCCAACCAGGCACCAGAGCGCGGTGCCGTGGCGTTGCGCCGGTGTGCCGGGAAACGCGAGAGGAGTCATCGCGGTGGCACCACGGCCGCGCCGCAGCGCGCAGGCGCGGTGACGCCTGCAAGGCCCGCTTGCTTGACCGACGACGGCGCCGCCGATGCGCCGCGCCCGTGCCGCGGGACCTCAGCCAAAGACGCCGCGCGTGAGCGAGCACACCGCGGCGCGCTCGCGCTCGAATGCCGCGTCATCGAACTGCGTCGGCGCCTCGTCGAGGCGGGCGCGGTGCTGGACACGGCGCAGCTCGCGGTAGGCGTCGGCCGCCGCGCTGCCGACGCCCGCCGGCAGCAAGCCGGCTTGTTCGGCCAGCCGCAGCAGCGCGATGTTGCCGAGGTCTTCTTGCAGCGCCGGGTGCGCGGCGCTGTGCGCGAGCACCAGCGCCTGCACCGCGAACTCCACGTCCATCATGCCGCCCTCGCCGTGCTTCACGTCGAAGTGCAACGTGCCGTCGCGGCCGCGCCGCGGATGCGCGGCACGCACGCGCTCGCGCATCGTGCGCACCTCGGCGAGCAGCAGCGCAGCATCACGTGGCGCGGCCAGCACGGCGCGGCGCACCGCCTCGACGCGCGGCGCGAGCGACGGCTCACCGGCGCACCAGCGCGCCCGCGTGATCGCCTGGTGCTCCCAGGTCCAGGCGGTGTTGCTGCCGCGCTGGCCCTGGTAGCGCTCGAAGGCGGTGATGGACGTGACCAGCAGCCCCGAGTTGCCGTTGGGCCGCAGCGCGGTGTCGATGTCGAACAGCTCGCCGGCCGCGGTGCGCAAGGTCAACCAGGTGATGAGCTTTCTGGTGAAGGCGGCATAGACCTCGGCGGCGCGGTCGGTGTCGGGTTCGTCGGCGTCGTCGAACAGGAACACCACGTCGAGGTCGGAGCCGTAGCCGAGTTCCTTGCCGCCGAGCTTGCCGTAGGCGACCACGGCGAAGCGCGGGTCGTCGCGGTGGCGCTGCTTCAAATGCTGCCAGGCCCAGCGGATGGTGCAGTCGAGCGTGGCGTCGGCCAGCGCCGACAGGTCGTCGGCCACCTGCTCGACCGTCAACTGGCCTTCGACGTCGCGCACCAGGGTGCGAAACACCTCGGCGTGGTGGGCGCGGCGCAGAGTGTCGAGCAGCGACTCCTCGTCGGCCTGGCCGCCGCGCGTCCAGGCGCTGTGGCGCTCGTTCAGCTCGCGCAGGTAGGCGCTGCGCTCGAAGCGGCCCTGCAGCGCGCGCACGTCGGCCAACTCGTCGATCACGCCGGGGTGGCGCATCAGGTAGTGCATCGGCCAGCGCGCCAGGCCGAGCAGGCCGAGCAGGCGCACCAGCACCTCGCCGCGTTCGACCAGCAGCGCGAGGTAGTTCTCGCGGCGCAGCAGCGGCTCGAGCCAGTCGATGAAGCGCAGCACGGGCACGTAGCGCGCTTGGACGTCCTTCGATGCGGCCTCGCCGAGCTGCCCGTCGTCGACCGCCTTGACAGCGCGCCCGATCAGGCGCGCCAGCCGCAGCTTGGTTTCGTCGCGCAGCAGCGCGACCTTGGGTGCGGCGCAGAAGGTTTGCACGCGCGTGGCGACCGCCGAGGGCAGCGCCTCGATGAAGGCGGCGCTGTCGACCGGCTGGGGCAGGCCGCCGCAGTTCTTGCAGCCGCCGGCACCCGGCGCGGGGGTGCGGCCGTCATGCAGCAGGGCGTCGAACTCGGTCGCGACGAACTCGCGGTGGGCACCGAGCGTGTCGAGCAGCTCGCAGGTGTCGGCGTCGCACACCAGTTGCATCGACGCCGCCAGCCACGCGAGGTCGGCGTCGTCGGTCGGCAGCAAATGCGTCTGCTGGTCGTCGAGGTACTGGATGCGGTGTTCGAGCCGGCGCAGGAAGCGGTAGGCCTCGCCGAGCCGCCCGGCGGTGGCGGGCTTCATCAGGCCGACGGCGGCCAGTCGCTCAAGCGCAGTGAGTGTCGAGCGTGAGCGCAGCTCCGGGAACTGCCCGCCGCGCACCACCTGCAGCAGCTGCACGATGAACTCGATCTCGCGGATGCCGCCGCGCGAGAGCTTCACGTCGTTGGCCCGCTCGGGTCGCCCGGCCGCGCGCCGGGCCGCCTCGTCGCGGATCTTGCGGTGCAGTTGGCGCAGGCCTTCGAACACGCCGTAGTCGAGGTAGCGCCTGAACACGAACGGCACCACCACGTCGCGCAGCGCCAGCGACGCGGGGCTGCCCAGCGCTGCGGCCGGCGCGACGATGCGGCTCTTGAGCCAGGCGAAGCGTTCCCATTCGCGGCCCTGCACGAGAAAGTATTCCTCCAGCATCGCCAGGCTCACCACCGGCGGGCCGGAGTTGCCGTTGGGCCGCAGCGCGAGGTCGACGCGAAACACCTGGCCGTCGTCGGTGGTCTCGCCGATCAGCGCGTAGAGCGTGCGCGCCACCTGGCTGAAATATTCGTGGTTGCTCAGCACACCGTGGCTGCCACCGCCGGCCGTGGCGCCGTCTTCGTCGTAGACGTAGATCAGGTCGATGTCGGACGAGACATTGAGTTCGCGCCCGCCGAGCTTGCCCATGCCCAGCACCCAGAAGGCCGCGCGGGCGCCGTCGGGCTTGAGCGGTGCGCCGTGGCGCGCATCCTGCTCGGCCAGCGCTTGCGTCAGCGCATGCTCGAGCGAGCGCTCGGCCAGCAAGGTCATCGTGCCTACCACCGTCGCCAGCGGCGCCCGGGCCTGCACGTCGAGCACCGCGAGCCGCTCGATCACCAACTGGCGTGTCACGCGCAAGGCCGCGGGCAGCGGCCGCCCGCCCGCCAGCAAGGCGTCGAGCACCGCATCGATCGCCTCGCGCGACGGTGCGCCAGCCGCCAACAGGTGCAGCTCGCCCGCGTAACGCCGCCGGACCCGCTGCACGAAGCGCGAGTGTCCGGCGGATGCGTCACCGGCCGTGGCCGTGGCGTGGGCCTTGTTCACGGTTGCTGCGCGCAGGGAACCCATCGCGGTGGCCTGGGGTCTGTACCAAGCTCGGGCGCGCTTAGGATGCCGGGCGGCGAAGCGGCCGGCCCGCACGGCGAGCGTCGTGCATGGCCGCAACGCGGGCGCGATCGTCCCGTGCCGACTCTTCTTGCTCCGATGCTGCCCATCCCGCCTCCAGACCCTGCTGCCGCTCCTGCGGACCGCGCCCTTGCCGTGAGTCGCCGGCCTTGGCACGCTGCCGGTCTGGCGACGCTGCGCTGGCTGGTGATCGGCGCGCTCGTCGCCTTAGGCATCGTGATGACGGCGTGGCTCGCTCTCCGCTGGGCGATTCTGCCGCGTATCGATCAGTGGCGCCCCCAGGTGGAGATGCGCCTCAGCGGCGCTTTGGGCCTGCGTGTGCAGATCGGCACGATTCGCGTCGGCGACGGCGGCCGCGGCCTGCGCCTGGACGGCGCGGTCGAGCTGCGCGACGTGGTGCTGCACGAGCCCGACCGCGGCGACGGTGCCGCGCCGCGCGAGGCACTGCGGCTGCCGCTGGTGCGCGCGGTGCTTTCGCCCGGCTCGCTGCTGCCCGGCTGGGACGGTCGTTGGCAACTGCGCTTCGCACAGCTCGTCATCGACGGGCCGCGCCTGGAGGCGCGACGCGACGCCCAGGGCCGCATCTTCGTGGCCGGCGTGGCCATCGAGCCGGGCACCGGCGGTGAAGGCGGGGGCGGCGCCGACTGGTTCTTCAGCCAGCCCGAGTTCGTCATCCGCGCCGGCACGCTGAGCTGGAGCGATGCACTGCGGCCGGCCGCGCCGGTGGTCCTTACCGACGTCGACCTGGTGGCACGCAACGGCGTGAGGGCCCACGCGCTGCGCCTGGATGCCACGCCGCCGCCCGCCTGGGGCCAACGTTTCTCGTTGCGAGGCCGCTTCACGCAAGCCCTGCTGGCCGACGCCGAGGCCCGCGCCGACGGCGCGGTGTTGGCGCGCGCGGGTGATTGGCGCCGCTGGCGCGGCAGCGTCTATGCCGAGCTGCCCGCGCTCGACCTCGCGGCCCTGCGCGGCGCGCTCGAACTGCCGTTCGGCGTGAGCCAGGGGCACGGCGCGCTGCGCGCCTGGCTCGACGTGAGCGACGCGCGCTGGACCGCGCTCACCGCCGACCTGGCGCTGCGCGAGGTGTCGCTGCAGCCCTCCGGCGACCTGCAGCCGCTGGCCTTTGCACGCATCGACGGGCGGCTCGCCGGGCGCGTCGGCACCACCACCGCCACCGGCAGCGCGGGGGTGCCGGCCGCCGGCTTTGGCCCGGCGCCCCTCGAGGCGCCGGGCGGCGAGATCGAAGCGCGGCGCTTTAGCTTCGTCACCGCCGACGGCATGGACTGGCCGGCCGACGACGTGAGCCTGCGCTGGCGGCTCGACGCGAACGGCGCGCTGGCCGGCGGCGAATTGCGCTCGCCGCGGCTCGACCTGGCGCTGTTGGCGCGGATTGCGAGCCGCCTGCCCGCGCCCTGGGTCGGCGCCGGTCTACAGGACCACATCGCCAGCCTGGCGCCGCAGGGCATTGCCAGCGCGGTCGAGGCGCGCTGGGAAGGCCCGCTCGAAGCGCCCTCGCGTTTTCTTGTCAAGGCGCGCGTGCGCGGGCTGGCGCTGGCGGCGCAGCCGGTGGGTGACGCGGCTGCGGCTGCCGTGCCCGTGCTCGCCGCCGCCGTGCCCGCGTCTGCTGCCGCCTCCGCCGCCTACAAGGCGGCATCCGCCAACGCCCCCGTGCCTAAAGCCGTGCTCGCAGCCGTGCCCGCGTCTGCCTCCGCTTCCAGCGCATACAAGGCGGCATCCGCCAACGCCCCCGCGCTCAAACCCGTGCTTGCCGCCGTGCCCGCCAACACGCCGCTGGCCGGCCCGGGCCGCCCTGGTGTGCAGGGCGCCGACGTCGACCTGAGCGCCACCGAAGCCGGCGGCGAGGCGCTGGTTGCCCTGCGCGACGGCGCGCTCGAGTTCCCCGGCGTGTTCGAGCTGCCGCGCGTGCCGCTCGAGCGACTGGACACCCGCCTGGTGTGGCGCATCGATGCCGGCCGCGATGGCGCGCCCTCGCGCATCGAGCTGCGCGCGCGCGATGCGCGCCTGGCCAACGCCGATGCGCGGGCCAGCTTCGATGCGCAGTGGTCCAGCGGCGCTGCCCTGCCCGACGGCAGCGGGCGCTTTCCCGGCGTGCTCAATCTCAGCGGCCAGCTGGTGCAGGCCGATGCCACGCGCGTGGCGCGCTACCTGCCGCTCGCGCTGGGCAGTCCGGTGCGCAGGTACGTCGAGCGCGCGGTGCAGGGCGGGCAGGCGCGCACGGTCGACTTCAAGGTGCGCGGCGACCTGCGCGGCTTTCCGTTCGCGTCGGCGCCGGGCGAGTTCCGCATCGCCGCCCAGCTTGAAGGCGTGCGCTTCGCCTACCTCCCCGGCGACCCCGACTGGAACCAGCCCGGCGCCGCGCTCGACGCGCACCCTCCCTGGCCGGCGTTCGCCGACGTGAAGGGCGAGCTGGTGTTCGACAAGCGCTCGATGGAGTTGCGCAACCTGCAGGCGCGGTTGCCAACCGTGGGCAGCGGCGCCTTGCAGTTCACGCGCATCCGCGGCGGCATCCGCAACCTGTCGGACCAGGCCTCGCTCAGCGTCGAAGGCAGCGGCCGCGGCCCGCTCGACGACGCGCTGCGCTTCGTCAATGCCACACCGGTCGGCGGCTGGATCGACGGCGCGCTGACCAAGGCCTCGGCACCCGGCACCCACCAGGCGCCGATTGATCTGCAACTGGCGCTGGACATTCCGCTCGGCGGCGAGGGCAAGGGCACGCGCGTGCGCGGCCAGCTGCTGCTGGCCGGCAACGACCTGCGGCTGCGGCCGGACGTGCCACTGCTCGCCGACGCCAAGGCCCGCATCAGCTTTGGCGATGACAGTTTCGCGCTCGAGGCGGGCAGCGCCCGCGCGCTCGGCGGCGAACTCGGCATTGACGGCGCTCGCCAGGGCGACGGCAGCCTGCGCTTCACCCTGCAGGGCAGCGCCAGCGCCGACGGCCTGCGGCGCACCCCCGAGCTGGGCGCTCTGGCGCGCGCCGCCACGCACCTCGGCGGCCAGACCGCGTATCGCCTGGCGCTCGGCGTGGTGCGCGGCCAGCTCGAATGGCAGCTCACCAGCAGCCTGGTCGGCCTGTCGTCCGACCTGCCGGTGCCGCTGGGCAAGACCGCGGCACAAAGCCTGCCGCTGCGCGTGCAGGCGAGCCTGTTGCCGGAGTCGGCCGGCAACGCTGCACTGCCGCGCGACCAGTTGCGCCTGGAGCTCGGCGCTGAAGGCGCTCGCGTGGTGGACGCGCAGTGGCAGCGTGAACTGGCGCCGCAGGGCCCACGCGTGCTGCGCGGCGGCGTCGGCGTGCATGAGCCGGCGCCGCAGCCACCCGACGGCGTGAGCGCCGCGCTTACGCTGGCGCAACTGGACCTCGACGCCTGGCAGGATGTCCTGGCCGCCGGCCCGGCGGGCGGCGCGGCTGCCGATGCTGGCGCTGGCGGCGCGGTAGCCGCCGGTTACGCGCCCACCACGCTGGCGCTGCGTGCGCAAGAGCTGAGCGTCGGCGGGCGCAAGCTCTCGCGGCTGGTGGCCGGCGTTTCGCGCGGCATCGGCATCGGGGGCGAGGCCGGCGTGTGGCGGCTCAACCTCGACGCTGCCGAACTCAGCGGCTACGGCGAATACCGCCCCGCGGTCCAGCGCTCGGGCGACGCTGCCGGGCGCGTCTACGCGCGGCTGTCGCGGCTGTCGCTGCCCGAGGGCGAAGACGACGCGGTGAGCGTGCTGCTCGACCAGGCGTCGCCGAGCAGCGTGCCGGCGCTCGACATCGTGGTCGAGGATTTCGAGCTGCGCGGCAAGCGCCTGGGCCGCCTGGAGATCGAGGCGCAGAACCGCGAAAGCGAGTCCGTACCCGGCCGCGACGCTGCCGCGCGCGAATCGACCAGCCGCGACGCCGCCGGGCGCGAATGGCGCCTGAGCAAGTTTCGTCTCGACATGCCCGAGGCGCAGTTCAGCGCTATCGGCCAGTGGCTGCCCGGCTCGACGGCCGGTGCGCGTCGGCGGGCGCTGCTCGACTTCAAGCTCGAGGTCGCCGACGGCGGCGCCCTGCTCGCACGGCTCGGCCAGGGCGAGGTGCTGCGCGGCGCCAAGGGTCGCCTCACCGGCCGGTTGAACTGGCTCGGCTCGCCGCTCGAGATCGACTACCCGAGCCTCTCCGGCACCGTCAACGTGGCACTCGACCGCGGCCAGTTCCTCAAGGCCGACCCCGGCATCGCCAAGTTGCTGGGTGTGCTGAGCCTGCAGGCGCTGCCGCGCCGCCTGTTGCTCGACTTTCGCGACGTGTTCCAGGAAGGCTTCGCGTTCGACAGCGTCGGGGGCGACGTGAACATCGCCAGCGGCGTGGCGAGCACGCGCAACCTGCGCATGCGCGGCGTGCAGGCGGTGGTGCTCATGGAAGGCAGCGCCGACATCGAGCGCGAGACACAGGACCTGCGCGTGTGGGTGGTGCCGGAGATCAACACGGGCACGGCTTCGCTGGCGTTCGCGGCCATCAACCCGGCGCTCGGCATCGGTGCCTTCGTCGCACAATGGTTGCTGCGCCGCCCGATCGGCGAAGCCGGCACGCGAGAGTTCCATGTCACCGGGCCGTGGGCCGCCCCCAAGGTCGAGCGCATCGAGCGCAAGCTGCGCGACCCCGTGCCTTCGCTCGACGAGCCGGCGTCGGCGCCTGCGACGGCAGCATCCGCACCGTTCTCACCCCAGGAGTCAGCGCCGTGAAGATCGCCGCCGTGCAGATGCTTTCCACGCCGCGCGTGGCCGACAACCTGGCGCGCGCCGCCGCCTTGATCGCCGAGGCGGCCGCGACCGGGGCCGAGCTGGTGGCGCTGCCCGAGTACTTTTGCCTGATGGGCGAGCGCGACACCGACAAGCTCGCGCACGCCGAAGCGCCCGGCGACGGGCCGATCCAGGCGATGCTGGCGGCGAGCGCGCGCGCCAACGGCGTGTGGCTGGTGGGCGGCACCTTGCCATTGCGGGTCGACGGCCGCACCGAGCGCGCGCACAACGCGAGCCTGGTGTTCGCGCCCGACGGCACGCTGGCGGCCCGCTACGACAAGATCCACCTGTTTCGCTTCGACGACGGCGAGCGGCGCTACGACGAGGCCGCCACGCTCGACGCCGGCAGCAAGCCGGTGGCCCTCACCTTGCACGACCGCTCGGGCGGTGCCTGGCGGGTCGGCCTGTCGATCTGCTACGACCTGCGATTCCCCGAGCTGTACCGCGCGCTCGCCGAGCCGCCCTGCGACCTGCTGCTGGTGCCTTCGGCCTTTACTTACCCGACCGGGCAGGCGCACTGGGAGCTGCTGCTGCGCGCGCGCGCGGTCGAGAACCAGTGCTTCGTGCTCGCGCCGGCCCAGGGCGGACGGCACGAGAACGGCCGTCGCACCTGGGGCCACACGATGGCCGTCGGGCCGTGGGGCGAGGTGCTCGCGGTGCGCGAGGCCGATGGCGAAGGTGTGGTGCTGGCCGAGCTGGATGCCGGGCGGATTGCACAGGTGCGCGCGCAACTGCCGGCCTTGTCGCACCGCGTGCTGCCCCACTGAGCAGCGTGGCGCCTCAGCGCCAGCCGAACATCATCTGCCTTGCCAGCAAGCGCTTGGCCGGCGCGAGCCGCTGCAGCGCCGCGAGGCCCAGGCCGCGCGCGCTGGCCAGGCCGGGCAGCCGCCAGGTGAAGCTGCGCGCGAGGAAATCGGTCGCGGCGATGAGCGCCCAGCGGTCGGGTGCGCGCTGCCACTCGACTTTGGACAAGGCCTTGGCAATGTCAGGCTCGCGCTGCAAGGCCGTGACCAGCGCGTGCGCGTCGCGCAGGCCCAGATTGAGGCCCTGGCCGGCCACCGGGTGCAGCGTCTGCGCGGCGTTGCCGATGCGCACCGTGCGGCCGTCGACCAAGGTGCGCTCGGCGTTGAGGCCGAGTGCAAAGTGCTTCAGCGGCGTGATCGCCGTCAAGCGCCCGACGCTCGGGTGGAACACGTGGTTGAGCACCGCCAGGCGCTGCGCGTCGTCGAGATCGCGCACCGGGTCGTCGCCGGCCTGCACGCACCACACCAGCGCGGCGCGCGCCGCGCCGTCCTGGGCCGGCAGCGGCAACAGCGCGGCCGGGCCCTGGGGCGTGAAGCGCTCGTAAGCGGTGCCGGCGTGCGCCGGGTCGGCATCGGTGAGCGTCACCTGGCCGACCCATGCGGTCTGGCCGTAGTCATGCGCGAGGGCCTTGCGCGCCTGCGTGGCGAACACGCCGCCTTCGGCCACCACCGCCAGGTCGAAGCGCTCGGCGACGGCGCAATCGACCTCGACGCCGCCGCTCACCTGTTTGATGGCCGCCACCGGGCTGGCAAAGCGCGCCGCCAGGCGCTCGGGTTCGCGCGCCACTGCTTCGAGCCAGGCGGCCTGCAGCGGCCCCACCAGCGCACCATGGCTCACCACCGCGCCGAGCTGCTCGACGCCGCACTCGGCCGCCGTGAGCAGCAGTTCGGCCTGCGGCAGGCGCAGCAGCTCGGGCAGCAAGGCCGGCTGCTGCTGCGAGACATGCACCGCGCGGATCGGCGTGCTGGCCGGCGCGATGTCCGCCCATACGCCCAGGCGCTCGAACTCATGGACGCTGCCGAGCGAGAGCGCCAAGGTGCGCGGGTCGCGCACGCTGTCCTGCTCGGCGGGCCGTGCATCGAACACGGTGATGCGCGCTTCGGGCAGGGCGCGCGCAGCCTGCAGCGCCAGCGCCAGGCCCACCGGGCCGGCGCCAACCACGGCGAGCGAGAGGTCGGTCGTCATCGAGTGCCTTTCAACGCCGCCCGAGTGCCCTGCGAAGGACCGTGCGGCATGCCTTGCGATCTATCATCTTGACGCCAATTGTGTTCGCACCCACACGTCCCGAGGAGGCCCCATGGCGCTGATGGATTTCATCAAGAAACAGTTCATCGACATCATCGAGTGGGTGGAGGAAGGCGACGCCACCCTGGCTTGGCGTTACCCGGTCGCCGACCGCGAAATCCAGTACGGTGGCTCGCTCACGGTGCGCGAGTCGCAGCTGGCGGTGTTCGTCAACGAAGGCAAGGTGGCCGACGTGTTCGGCCCCGGCATGCACCGGCTCACCACGCAGACGCTGCCGGTGCTCACCTACCTGAAGAACTGGGACAAGCTGTTCGAGTCGCCGTTCAAGAGCGACGTGTATTTCTTCAGCACGCGCCAGCAGATCGACCAGCGCTGGGGCACGACGCAGCCGGTGACCATCCGCGACAAGGATTTCGGCGCGGTGCGCCTGCGCGCCTTCGGCAATTACGCCTACCGCGTGGTCGACCCGAAGCTGTTCCACACCGAAATCTCCGGCACGCGCGAGCGCTACACCGCCGCCGATCTCGACGGCCAGTTGCGCGCACTGATGCTGCAGCACATCTCGGATGCGGTGGCCTCGAGCGGCGTGCCGTTCCTGGACCTGGCCGCCAACCAGGTCGAGTTCGCGCAACAGCTCGCCACCGCGGCGGCGCCGGCCTTCGAGAAGATCGGCCTGAGGCTCGAGGGCGTGACGGTGCAGAACGTCTCGCTGCCCGAGGAGCTGCAGAAGGTTCTCGACCAGAAGATCGGCATGGGCATGGTCGGCGGCGACATGGGCAGGTTCATGCAGTACCAGACGGCGCAGGCAATACCGAAGTTCGCCGAGGGTGGCGGCCAAGGTAGCGGTATTGCGGGCGACGCCATGGGCCTGGGGGCCGGCGTCGCGCTCGGCCAGGTGCTGGCGCAGAACCTGTCACAAGGCTTGCAGGGAGCCGCCCAGCCGGGGGCAGCCCCGGCCGCCCCCGCGGCGCTCGCACCCGACCAGGTGATGGCGACGATCGAAAAGCTTGCCGAGCTCAAGGCCAAGGGCATCCTCACCGACGAGGAGTTCACGGCCAAGAAGGCCGAGCTGCTCGAGAAGCTGGTCTGAGCGCGATGAGCCGCCTCTACTCCCTCTCCTTTTGGGAGCGGGTCGGGGTGAGCACCAGGGCCTCGGCAAGCGCCTGAGCCTTGGCCACCGACGCCCCCTCACCGCAGCGCGCCTACCGCGCCGCCTGCCCGAACTGCGGCGCCACGGTCGAGTTCCGCTCGGCCGCGTCGGCGCTCGCGGTGTGCGGTTTTTGCCGCAGCACCCTGCTGCGTGAAGGCGAGGCGCTGCGCCGCATCGGCCAGAGCGCCGAACTGTTCGACGACCACAGCCCCTTGCAGCTCGGCGCGAGCGGGCGCTGGCAGGGCGCCGGCTTTACGCTGGTCGGGCGGCTGCAGTGGCGCTACGCGGGCGGCAGCTGGAACGAATGGCACGCGCTGTTCGAGGCCGGCAAGTCCGGCTGGCTGAGTGAGGACAACGGCGGCTACGTCATCAGCTTCGACGCGCCGACGCCCGCCGACGTGCCGCCCGCCGAGACGCTGCGCGTCGGTGCGCAGCACCTCATCGATCGCCAGGCCTGGTCGGTGGCGAGCGTCACCACCGCGAGCATCGGCGCGGCCGAAGGCGAACTGCCGCGCGTGCCCGATCTGCAGCGCGAACACCGCGTCGCCGAGCTGCGCAATGCCGGCGACGAGGTGGCGAGCATCGACTACGGCCCCGGCTTGCAAGGCAGCGAAGGCGGCGATGAGCGCGCGCACGGCAATGGCCGGGCGCCGCGCTGGAGCGTCGGCCGCGGCCTGCAGTTGGCCACGCTCGCACTCACCGGCCTGCGCGACGCCAGTGCGCGCGACCTGGTCGGCCAGAGCCTCGCGTGCCCGAGCTGCGGCGCTGCGCTCGCGGTGCAGTTGAGCAGCACGCTCTCCATCGTCTGCCAGCAATGCCATGCGGTGGTCGACGTGTCCCAGGGTGTCGGCGCCGCGCTGGCGCATTACGCGCAGGACACGCCCGGCGTGGCCGGCGGCGAGCCGCTCATCCCCCTTGGGCAGAGCGGCACGCTCGCGCTCGGCGCGACTGATGCGCTGCCCTGGCAGGTGGTCGGCTACGTGGAGCGCTGCACCCTGCCCGAGCCGGGCGAGGACGACGAGCAGAGCTTCTGGCGCGAGTACCTGCTCTACCACCGCACGGCGGGCTTCGCCTTCCTCGTCGATGCCGAAGACGGCTGGAGCTGGGTGCGGCCGACGACGGGTGCGCCTCGCGCTGGTTCCAACGAGGGTGACGGCGTGCGCTGGCAAGGCGCGCACTACCGCGAGCTCGACCGCTACACCGGCCAGATCACCTACGTGCTCGGCGAGTTCTACTGGCGGCTCGAGCGCGGCCAGCGCACCCTCAACACCGACTACCAGGGCCCCGGCGGCAAGCGTCTGAACCGCGAGCAGACGGGCGCGGGCGCCAACGCCGAGCTCACCTGGTCGGCCGGCGCCGCGCTCGATGCCAAGGCACTGATGCGAGCCTTCAAGCTCGACGCCGCCTTGCAACCGGCGCTGCAGCGCGACGTGGGCCCGGTGGCCGGGGGCGGCGCCGGCGCGCTGGCGGCCATCGCCTTGTTCCTGCTCATCGTGGTGCTGCTGTTTTCGCTGGTGCGCTGCAGCCGCGATGATTGCGACCAGTTCAAGCGCAGCTATGGCGCGGCCAGCAACGAGTACCAGCAATGCGCGCGCGCCAGTGGCGGCGTCGGCGGCGTGCGCGGCTACGGCGGGTCTTATGGTGGCTTTTCCACCGGGGGCGGCGGGCACAAGTAGCCGCCAGCGACGACTTTTTTCTTCAAGCAAGGAGCGCTCACCATGATCGGCATCGAATGGCTCAAACCCGGCGTGTTCTTCGGCTCGATGCTCTACGCGCTGATCGGCGTGGCGGTGTTCTGGGTGTGCTTCCTGATCGTCGACAAGCTCACGCCCTACGACCTGTGGTCCGAGCTCGTCGAGAAGCGCAACACGGCGCTGGCGATCGTGGTGGGCGCGATGTGCCTGGCGATCGGGCTCATCGTGGCGGCGGCCATCCACGGGTGACCCCGCCCTCGTGAGCGCGAACCAGGGCGCGCCGAGCGCCACCCGCGTGCGACCGGCCGAGGTCGCGCTGCTCGCCTCGGTGTTCGTGGTGGCGGCCTGCGGGTTGGTCTACGAGCTGGTGGCCGGCGCGCTAGCGAGCTACCTGCTCGGCGACTCGGTGCTGCAGTTCTCCACCGTGATCGGCACCTATCTGTTCGCCATGGGCATCGGCTCGTGGCTGTCGCGCCATGTCGAGCGGCAATTGGTGGCGAACTTCCTGCGCATCGAACTGCTGGTCGGTTTGATCGGCGGGCTGATGCCGGCGGCGCTGTTCGTGGCGCACGGCTTTTTGCCGGTGGGCGCCAGCGCGCCGTTTCGCGTGCTGCTCTACGCGCTGGTAATGGCGATCGGCGTGTTGGTCGGGCTCGAGATACCGCTGGTGATGCGCATCCTCAAGCGCCAGTTCCGCGAGCGCTATGCGCTCAAAGACCTGGTTTCGCAGGTGCTCACCTTCGACTACCTCGGCGCGCTCGCGGTGTCGGTCGCGTTTCCCTTGCTGCTGGTGCCGCAGCTCGGCCTGGTGCGCACGGGCCTCGCTTTCGGGCTGCTCAATGCGGCGGTGGCGGTATGGGCGCTGTGGCTGTTTCGCGCCGAGCTGCGCGCCTGGCGCGCGCACGCGCTGGCCTGCGCTGCGGTGTTCGGGGTACTGGTCGCGGCCTTTGCCGGCGCCGACCGGCTGACGAGCTGGTCCGAGGACCGCTTCTATGGCGACACCATCGTCTTCAGCCACACCTCGCCCTACCAGCGCCTGGTCGTGACCGCGGGCAGCGCGGGCGTGCGCCTGTTCCTCAACGGCAACCTGCAGTTCCACTCGCGTGACGAATACCGCTATCACGAGGCGCTGGTGCATCCGGTGATGGCCGCGCACGGCGCGCCCAAACGCGTGCTGGTGCTCGGCGGCGGCGACGGCATGGCGGTGCGCGAGGTGCTCCGGCATCCCTCCGTCGAGCACATCACCCTGGTCGAACTCGACCCGGCGATGACGCAGCTTTTTTCCACCGAGCCGCTGCTGACCAGACTCAACGGCCATGCGCTCGCTTCCCCCAAGCTCAGCATCGTCAACGAGGACGCGTTTGGCTGGCTCGATCGCCACGACGAGATGTTCGACGTGATCGTGGTCGACTTCCCCGACCCGAGCAACCACGCCATCGGCAAGCTCTACACGACCAGCTTCTATGCGCTGCTGGCGCGCCACCTCGCGGCCTCCGGTTATGCCGCCGTGCAGACCACCTCGCCGCTGGTGGCGCGCAAGAGTTTCTGGACGGTGGTGGCCACGCTCGAGGCGGCCGGGCTCACGACCGCGCCCTATCACGCCCATGTGCCGAGCTTCGGCGAATGGGGCTTCGTGATCGCGAGTGGGCGGCCCTTTGCGATGCCGCGCACCCTGCCCGAGGGCCTGCGCTTCCTGAGCGTGAGCGGCCTGCCGGCGCTGTTTCACTTTCCGCCCGACATGGCCCGCGTGCCGGCCGAGCCCAACCGCCTGAGCACGCAGGTGCTGGTGCAGACCTTCGAGGAAGAATGGGGCCGCTTTCACCAATGATCGACCGCCAGCGGCGCACGCTGCTGGCCGGCGCTGCGGCGCTCACGGCGCTGCCCTGGCTGGTCGGCTGCGAGCGCGCCGCGGCGCCGATCGCGGGCGGCTGGTTCGGCGCGGATGCCGAGCGCGGCCATGCGTTGCGCGACGGCCGCTGGACGCGCCCGACCTCGTCACCGGTGCTTGCCGACGCGGGCCCGACACGGCGTTGCGCGGTGGCCATCGTCGGCGGCGGCATCGCCGGGCTCGCGGCGGCGCACGCGCTGCGGCGGGCGGGGGTCGACGACTTGCGCTTGTTCGAGCTGGAAGACGCCTGCGGCGGCAACGCCCGCGGCCATCAGATGGGCGGCATGCGCTGTCCGCTGGGCGCCCACTACCTGCCGCTGCCCGGCCCCGAGGCGCGCGAGTTGGCCGAGTGGCTGCATGAGATAGGCGTCGCGCGCAGCGAGCTGGGCCGCACCGTGTTCGACGAGCGCCACCTCTGCCACGCGCCGCAGGAGCGCGTGTTCGTATCCGCCGCGCAGGCGGGCGCGCCGGCAGCGGGCCGCTGGCACGAGGGCCTGCTGCCGCTGGCCGACGCGAGCGCCGACACGCTGGCGCAACTGCGGCGCTTCGCGGCCGAGGTGAAGGCGCTGCAATCGGAGCTCAGCTTCGCGGTGCCCACCTTGCGCAGCCGCTGGAGCGCCGGCCTCGCAGCGCTCGACGCGCAGAGCTTTGCGGTCTGGCTCGGGGCGCGCGGCTACACCGACACCACGCTGCGCGCCTACCTCGACTACTGCTGCCGCGACGACTACGGCGCCGGCCCCGGCTTGGTCTCGGCCTGGGCCGGGGTCCACTACTTCGCCAGCCGCCACGGCTTCCACGCCCCGGGCGACGAGGCACCGGGTGAGGCGCGCGACGCCGTGCTGACCTGGCCCGAGGGCAATGCCTTCCTCGCCGAGCGGCTGGCGGGGGGCCTGGGCGAGAGGGCGCTGCCTGCGAGGGTGGCGACGCGCATTTCGCCGTCTCGCCACGAGGTCGCGCTGGAGATCTGGAACGCCCGCGCCGCGCAGCCCGAGCGCTGGGTCGCGCAGCACGTGATCGTGTGCGTGCCGCTGTTCATCGCGGCGCGGCTGATCGACGCACCGCCGGCCGCGCTCGCGGACCTGGCGCCGCGCCTGGCCTACGCGCCCTGGCTGGTGAGCAACCTGTTGCTGCGCGAGCCGCTGCTCGACCGCCCCGGCCCCGCGCCGGCCTGGGACAACGTGATCTCAGGCAGCCCGGCGCTCGGCTACGTGGACGCCATGCACCAGGGCCTGCGCCCGGTTGCGGGCTCGACGGTGCTGACGCACTACTGGGCGCTTGGCGGCCAGACGCTCGCCGAGCTGCAGGCGCAGCGCGCGCGGTTGCTGAATGCGCCGTGGAGCGCCTGGCGCGACGCCGTGCTTGTCGATCTGGCCCGCGCCCACCCGGACTTGCCGGGCAAGGTCGAACGCGTGGACGCGACGCGCTACGGCCACGCGATGCTGCTGCCCACGCCATGCCTGCGCGGCGACCCGGCGCTGGCGGCCTTGGCCACGCCCCAGGGCCGGCTGCACTTTGCCCATGCCGACCTGTCGGCGCATTCGGTGTTCGAGGAGGCGTTCACGCGCGGAGTGCTGGCAGGCCAGGCCGTGGCGCTGGCGTTGTGAGCGCAGGCCGCAGGCCGGTCATGCGATGCGCTTTCATTTCGTATGCGACGGGCGGTCTGCAACCGGATCGTCGGCAACTTTCGGC
>NZ_JANMWL010000201.1:0-4741 GCF_031393925.1 Methylibium sp.
TGCGGCTCGTCGGCCTCGGCGATGCCCAGCTCGGCCTGGCTTTGCACGGCGATGCCGAGCGGCGCGAGCAGGCGCTCGAGCTCGGCCAGCTTGGCGCGGTTGTTCGACGCGAGGATCAGATGCGTTGCCATCGCAGGATTCAATCGGGGCGGCCGCGTGCGCTGGGTGGGCCGGGGCTCAGCCGACCACCTGGCTTGCCAGTCCCCGCAGGCTGCGCACGCCCTCGAAAAGCACGGCGTACTGCAGCGTGAAGTAGCAGGCCAAAAGCATAGAAAGAACCGGGCGAACGCTGCTCCCAGGCCAGCAGCGGACGTGCGAGCGGCACGCGCAGCGCCGGTTGCTGCAGCAAGGCGGCCGTGCCGATGCCGAAGGCCGCGCCGGCCAGGATGTCGGTCGGGTGGTGCAGGCCGAGGTAGATGCGCGGCAGGCAGATGACCACCGCGACGTAGACCAACAACCACGCGCCGACGCGGCGCGACGCGTAGAGAGCGCCGGTCGCGAGGGCGAAGAACAGCACCGCATGGTCGCTCGGAAACGCGCTCCAGCTGTCGAGGAAACCGCTTTCGAGGCCGATCGTCGGCGTGAACGGGAACTGCGGGTTGTGCAAGGGTCGCGTCCGAAACGGCAGGCTTAGCGCCAGAGTGCGCGCCACGATCTCAGCCACCAAGCCAGCCGCCAGCGTGGCCAGCAGCCGCTCGCGCAGCAGTGCGCGTTCGGGCTGTGTACGCCGAGCAAACCAAAGCCCGCACAACACGGCGGCCACGACGGCGCCCTTGACAAGATGTTGCAGCGACACCCAGGCGACCAGGTGGTCAAACCGCGCGGACGCGGTTGCGTAGCCGTTGAGCCAGATCAGGATGCGCGAGTCGAAGGCGTTCATGCTCTGCCTCTGCCTCGGGGTGCCCTAGCGAACAGCGAGCGCCTCCTGTTGCGCGCGCACCAGCACGGCGATGCCCTGCTCGGCGAGCTGCAACAGGCGATCCATCTCCGTGCGGCTGAAAGCTGTTCCCTCGGCCGTGCCCTGCACTTCGATGAAGTGACCCTGGCCGGTCATCACGACGTTCATGTCGGTATCGCAGGCCGAGTCCTCGATGTATTCCAGGTCGAGCAGCGGCGTGCCCTGCACGATGCCCACGCTCACCGCGGCGACCGCGCCGTGCATGGGCGTGCTGCCGAGCTTGCCCTGGGCGAGCAGCCAGCTCACCGCGTCGCACGCTGCGACGTAGGCGCCGGTGATGGCCGCGGTGCGCGTGCCGCCGTCGGCCTGGAGCACGTCGCAGTCGAGGTGGATGGTGCGCTCGCCCAGCGCCTTGAGGTCGAACACCGCGCGCATCGAGCGGCCGATCAGGCGCTGGATTTCCTGCGTGCGCCCGCTTTGCTTGCCGCGCGCCGCCTCGCGGTCGCTGCGCGTGTGCGTGGCGCGCGGCAACATGCCGTACTCGGCCGTGACCCAGCCCTCGCCCGAGCCGCGCTTGAAGGGCGGCACCTTGTCTTCGACCGAGGCGGTACACAGCACCTGCGTGTCGCCGAAGGCGATCAGCACCGAGCCCTCGGCATGGCGGGTGTAGTGACGCTGGATGGAAAGCGGGCGCAACGCGTCGGCCGCGCGCCCCTGGGAACGGAGGTAGGTCATCGGGAATGCGGGAGAGGAAAGGGACGAACGGCCGCGGCAAGCGCGGACGGCTCAGGACTTCTTTTGATGCTGCGATGAGCGCTGGATGGCTTCGTTGATCTCGCGGATCGAACGCTCGATCTCGGCGTCGTCGAGCTCGTCGGGGTCGCTGCCGGCGCCGCTGATACTGGCCTGGATGGTCGAGGCGAACACCTCGTCGCCGAGCGTTTGCGTGGAGATCGTGGACACCTCCATGTCTTCGGCGGCTTCCCACTCGACCGACAGCACGGTCACGTTGTCACTCTTCACGCCGCCTTTGCGCAACGCCTGCTCGACCAGTTCGGGCACGGCGTCGGAGATCGAGCGGGTGGTGAGCTGCTGCGTGATGATGTCGTCGGTCACGGTGCCCCACAGACCGTCGGAGCACAGCATGATGCGGTCATGCTGCTGCAGGATCAGCGGCCCCACCGTGTCGACCACCGGCTTGCCGGGGCTACCCAGGCAGGTGAACAACACGTTGCGGTTGAAGCGCTCGTCCATCGGCACGACCTGCGACATGGTCTGCTGCAGCTCGGAGTAGGAGTGGTCGCGGGTGCGGGCGATCAGCTTGTCGCCGCGCACCAGGTACAGGCGCGAGTCGCCGCAGTGCGCCCAGTAAGCCGCGTTGCCCTGCAGCACGCAGGCCACGATGGTGGTGCGAGGCGTATCGATCAGCGCCTTTTCGGTGGCGTAGCGGATCAGCTGGTGGTGCCCGGCAATGATGGCGTCGTGCAGGAACCGCATCGGATCCTTGAGGATCGGCTTGGCATCGCGCTGGAACATCGCGGCCAGGGTCTGCAGCGCCAGCTGCGAAGCCACCTCGCCTTCCGGGTGGCCGCCCATGCCGTCGGCCAATGCGAACAGGCCCGAGTCTCGCGTGTAGCAATAGCCCATGCGGTCTTCGTTTTTCTCGCGCCCGCCCTTGCGGCTGACCTGGTAGACGGAGAACCTCATGACCGGATGATCCTCATGCCTTCGCGCCGGTCTTGATGTTCTCGAGCTGCAGCTTGAGCCGTTCGCTGAAACTGAGCTTGGTGTAGCGCCGCTCGGTTTCGCGCGCGAGTTCTTTTTGCAAGGCGAACACGCTCTGCGGCCGCGACAACGGATCGAGCGACATGCACCACTCGGTCACTTCGATGAGGTTGTCGGAGTACACGTTGCGAAGGCGCGAAAGCGACAGGCCCAGGCGGTCTTTTTCGATGCGCTGCGGCGCGTCGTTGGGCGGGTAGCCTTGCATGCACGCATAGATGCACGAGCCGATCGCGTAGATGTCGGTCCAGGGGCCGAGCGTGCCGTCGCGGCGGTACATCTCAGGCGCCGCAAAACCCGGCGTGTACATCGGGCGGATGAAGTTGCCTTCCTTGGAAAGCACCTCGCGCGCCGCGCCGAAGTCCAACATCACCGCCTTGTTCTCGTTGGTAACGAAGATGTTGGCCGGCTTGATGTCCAGGTGCAGCATCTTGTGCTGGTGAACGATGCGCAGGCCGCGCAGGATCTCGTCGAACAGCGAGCGGATGGTCGACTCGCGGAACACCTTGTCACGCTTCAGGTCGCGCGCGGTGACGATGAAGTCCTGCAGGGTGTCGCCCTGCAGGTAGTTCATCACCATGTAGACGGTTTCGTTCTCGCGAAAGAAGTTGAGCACCGAGACCACGCTCGGGTGGCTGATCTGCGCGAGCGATCGGCCTTCTTCAAAGAAACTCTTGAGGCCCAGCCGGTAGAGAGGCTGCTTTTCGGGCTTGACGCGGGGCGTGAGTTCACCGACCGAGCGTTCCGCCAACGAGGCCGGCAGGTACTCCTTGAGCGCAATCAGCCGGCGGTCACTGTCTTCGCACAGGTAGACCACCCCGAAGCCCCCGGCCGCCAATTTCTTGATGACCTGGTACCCGCCAACCACGGTGCCCGCAGGCAACGGAGCGGGCTTGAGCTTTGACATAATCTGATTTTGCAATGCGATAAATTCGATGCCAGTTTACAGCATGACCGGTTACGCGAACGCTGCCACCAGCGTCGCTCCAGCCCCCGAAACCACCGGCGAAAGCGCGCGCGCCGCGGGTGCGATCACCAGCATAGAACTGCGATCCGTCAACAGCCGTTTTCTCGATATCGCGTTTCGCCTGCCCGATGAATTGCGCTCGCTCGAGCCCGCGCTGCGCGAGCTGATCACGAGCAAATTGCGCCGCGGCAAGGTCGAGCTGCGGATCGCCGCCCGCGACGAGGCGGCGGCGGCTTGGCCGCAACCCCAGACGGACCAGTTGCACACGCTCTTGCAGCTCGAGAGCAAGGTGCAGAGCTGGTTGCCCAAGGCCGCGCCACTGTCGGTGCATGAGGCGCTGCAGTGGTGCCGCGGCGCCGTGACGCCGGCCCGCCCGGACGGCGCGGTGCTCGACGCCGGCCGTCGTGCCGTAGCGGCACTGCTCGCATCGCGAGCAAGCGAAGGCGAAAAGCTCGTGGTCGCCCTGATGCAGCGCCTGACCCGCCTGCGCGCGCTGGTGCAAGACGCCGCGCCGCTGCTGCCGCAGGTGGTCGAGCGCCAGCGACAGCGTTTTCTGGAGCGCTGGCAAGAAGCGCTCGAGGCGAGCGGCGCCGCCAGTGCCGTGCCTGCGCAGGCGCTGCAGGAACGCGCGCTCAATGAAGCGGCGGCGTACGCCATTCGCATCGACGTGGCCGAGGAGCTGTCGCGTCTAGGCGCGCACCTCGACGAGATCGAGCGCCTGCTCACCACCGGCGGCGAAATCGGCAAGCGACTCGACTTCCTGATCCAGGAACTGCAACGCGAGGCCAACACGCTCGGCTCGAAATCGGCCGCGCTCGAGCTGACGAAAATCTCGGTGGAGATGAAGGTCGCGGTCGAGCAAATGCGCGAGCAGGTGCAGAACATCGAGTGACGTTTCGTGGGGTGTCTTGCCACCTCAAAGCGCCCGCCAAGTCGTTGATTTTCAATGGAACCTGATCTCATGAGGTAGCACACCGTCCCAGCGCAGCGCATGTTCTGTGTGGGGTAAATCGTGGGGTAAATGCATCTACCCCACAGGTCTGGCGGATCGCCCGACTTTTTACCCCACAGATCTGGCTGGAGGCCGCGCCATG
>NZ_JANMWL010000157.1:0-5389 GCF_031393925.1 Methylibium sp.
GCCTCGGCCACCGTCGGATGCTCGTCGTCGTGGCTGCTGGCCAGCAGCCTGCGGTAGCTGACGGGGTCGCGGCCGTCCATCGAGTCGGGCCCGTCGTGACTTGCACCCGCCACCGCGCTCGGCGTCGCACCGAGCGCAAACGCTCTTCCCAGGCCGGCGTAGAGGTAGCGCTCACCGAAGGCCTTTTTCAGCGCCGTGAAGGTGGGCTCGCCGGTGCAATGGCCGGGGGCGACGTAGCCCACCTTGTAGGTGTCGCGCAGCGTGGTGATGATGCCGTCGATGTCGGGATCCTTGGCCACGACAAGGTGGAAGCCGCCCGCGATGAGAAGGATCTTCGGGTTGATGGCGGCTGCGGCCTGCACGATCTTGTCGATGCCCGGGTGCGAGCAGCCGACCACGACGACCATGCCATCGGGCGTGGTGACGGCCAGCGAAAGCTCGCGCATCTCGAGCGTGCCGGGCTTGTCTGACACCAGCGCGATCAGGTGCAGCCCTGGGGCGATCTCGGTGGTCTTGTCGATCAGCGTGATGTTGGCCTTGGGCCAGGCGGCGCCAAAGTGCATCACGGGCGGCGGCGTTCCACCGTAGTAGCGCTCATCGGCGGGCAGCGTGTCGTCCTTGCGGTAAAAGCCGCTGGGCAGATCGCCCCCGTAGACGCCGAAGCCCTCCTTGGGCGCATAGATTTTCACCTTCGGGTTGACGCTGAGCAGGTAGCTCAGGCCGCCCATGTGGTCGCCGTGGCGGTGCGACATGACGACGAAGTCGAGCCTCGACAGGTCGACCCCCTTGGCCTTGGCGTTCTGGGCCAGGACTTCCCCGTCGTTGCCGGTGTCGAACAGGATACGTTTGCCGCCGACCTCCACGAACGCGGCATAGCCCCAGTCCTTTTGCATCGCCGGGTCGCGCCCGAAGGCGTCGTACAGCACCGTGACCCTGGCCTTGCCGGTGTCTGCGCTCGTCGCGGGCTGCGCCGTGGTGTTGGCGCAACCGCCGATCCACAGCGACAGCGCGGTTGCCGCTGCAAAGAAGAAGTTCTTGCCTCGCATGGTGTTTCTCCTTGTTTTTCCTTGGCTCGCCTGATCGGGGCGAAGACCTGATCAAGCCTTGCTTGGCTGGACATGTCTTCAGCGAGTGCCGGGGCCCACACGTATCCATGCCCCAAGGCCCCACGGGCGGGTGAGTACTGCATGGCGAAATGAACGCATGGCTCATGTTTAGGCGCCGACGATTCCAAGCGCAACCCCCCAGGAATTTAAAGTTGCTTCAGCGCGCCGCGGCGAGGGATCGATCCGATCCCTCGCGTCCGAGAGCCGCCGATAGAAGAGCCGATCAAGCCGATCGGCCGGGCATGAAGCGCCTTGCGCAGCACTCGCTCTTGTGGCACCCCGCCTGCTGTTGAGCAGCGACACAATGCCCCCTTCCCCCGGAGACCCCATGCTGGAACTACTCGCCGACCCTCAGGCCTGGATCGCCTTCGCCACGCTCACCGCGCTGGAGCTGGTGCTGGGCATCGACAACATCGTCTTCATCTCGATCCTGGTGGACAAACTGCCACGAGAAAAGCAGGAGCTGGCGCGCCGCATCGGCCTGTTCATGGCGATGTTCATGCGCGTGGGCTTGCTGCTGGTGCTGGCGTGGATCGTCGGGCTGGTGGCGCCGCTGTTCACCGTGCTGGGCCAGGAGATCTCGGGCCGCGACCTGATCCTGATCGCCGGCGGCCTGTTCCTCATCTGGAAGAGCACCGGCGAGATCCACCAGTCGCTCGAGGGCGCCGAGGGCGAGGCGTCGAGCGCGGTCAAGGCGAGCGTCGGTGCGGTGATCCTGCAAATCATGGTGGTCGACATGGTGTTCTCGCTGGACTCCATCATCACCGCGGTCGGCATGGTCGACGAGCTGGCGGTCATGATCGCCGCGGTGGTGGTGTCGGTGGCGCTGATGATGCTGTTCGCGGGCACGATCGGCCGCTTTGTCTCGGACCACCCGACCGTCAAGATGCTGGCGCTGTCGTTCCTGGTGGTGGTCGGCGTGGTGCTCATCGCCGAGGGCTTCGACCACCATGTGCCCAAGGGCTATGTCTACTTCGCGATGGCGTTCTCGGTGGGCGTGGAGATGCTCAACATCCGCCTGCGCAAGCGCTCGGCGCGGCCGGCCCACCTGCATGCCGCCTACACGGCGGCTGACGACCCGGGCAAGCCGAGGCGCTGAAGGCACCGCGCCGGCCCGCGCGCCTTTTCAGTGGCGTCCGCCGCGCGGCCCGAACAGCCCGCCGAGCAGGCTGTTACCGCTGCGCGCCGCCGGGTGGTGGCGGGTGACCATCAGGCTCGAGGCGAGGTAGAGCGCGTTCAGGAGCCGCGAGGCGCGCTCGGTGCTCATGCCGGGCCAGGCGGCCACGTCACGCATCGCGACCGACTCGCGCCGAAGCCGCTCGATGGCCGCGCCGACCGCGCCGCTAGCATGCAGGCCGTCTTTAATGGGGTTGCGCAGTGCGCGAAACGCCGCGGTGCCGCCGATCTCGGCCAGCAGCTGGCGGCGCGGCCCATGCAGCGCGATGGACCACAACAGCGGCACCAGGTCGTGATAGTGGCGGGCCGCGCCCACGCGCTCATGCATCCAGTGTCCGGGCGGCCGCACGCCGGGCGGCTCGAACTGGATCAAGGACAGGTCGGCCAGTCCGTCCGCGTCGGCCAGCGCCATGTCGCGCGGCGAGTGGTATTGCATCTGGGCGGGAAACAGCGACACCGGCCAGACGCATTCCTCATGCCGCAGGTACAGCAGCGCCGCTTCGCGCTGGCGCAGGCAGGCGGCCATGACCTCCAGCACGTCGGTACCCGCGGAGGGGTTTTCGAGCTGCCGCAACTCGCTGAGCAAGGTGGTCGGCAGCACCGTGACGCTCCCGGGGCGTCCGTAGCGGCTGGTGCCGGTTTCCTTGCGCATGCGCTCGTAGGCGCTGATGCGCCAGAGCGTTGAATCTTCAAAGTCGCGCATAGATCTCCCTGCCCACGGCAGCGCGCAAACCACGCTGCCTTGGATAACGCCGTGAATCTAGCCTGCCCCGCGCCGCGCGCGAACCACCGCATCGCGGGGGTCAGACCGCCACCGCCACGCCGCATTCGAGCGCGTCCTCGTCGGCTTCGGCGCCGAGAAATCCCCCGCTCTGGTGCGCCCACAACCGCGCATAGAGCCCGCCGCGCGCGAGCAGGCTGCGGTGGTCGCCTTCTTCGACGATGCGGCCGCGGTCGAGCACCACCAGCCGGTCCATCGCCGCGATGGTGGACAGCCGGTGCGCGATGGCGACCACCGTCTTGCCCTCCATCAGCCGGTAGAGGCTGGCCTGGATGGCGGCTTCGACCTCGGAGTCGAGGGCGCTGGTGGCCTCGTCGAGCAGCAGGATCGGCGCGTTCTTGAGCATCACGCGCGCAATGGCAATGCGCTGGCGCTGGCCGCCCGAGAGCTTGACGCCGCGTTCGCCCACGTGCGCGTCGTAGCCGCGGCGCCCGCTCGCGTCCGACAGGCCTTCGATGAAGTCGCTTGCTTCGGCGCGGTGGGCCGCCGCCACCATGTCGGCGTCGCTCGCGTCGGGACGGCCGTAGAGGATGTTGTCGCGCACCGAACGGTGCAGGAGCGAGGTGTCCTGCGTGACCATGCCGACCTGCGCGCGCAGCGAATCCTGCGTCACGTGGGCGATGTCCTGGCCGTCGATGAGCACGCGGCCCTCGGTGATGTCGTAGAAGCGCAGCAGCAGGTTCACGATGGTCGACTTGCCTGCGCCCGAGCGACCGACCAGGCCGATCTTCTCGCCCGCACGGATGCGCAGCGACAGCTCGTCGATCACGCGCGGTGCCGCCTGGGACGGCGCACCGTAGGCGAAGGAGAGCCGCTCGAAGGCAATCTCGCCGCGGCTCACCACGAGCGGCCTGGCGTCGGCGCGGTCGACCACGGTGTGGGGGCGCGCGAGCGTGTTGATGCCGTCCTGCACCGTGCCGATGTACTCGAACAGCGACGCCATCTCCCACATCACCCAATGCGAAATGCCGTTCAAGCGCAGCGCCATCGCGGTGGTCGCCGCCAGCGCGCCGACGCCGACCTGGCCCTGGGTCCACAGCCACAACGCGGCCGCCGTGGTGCCGACGATCAGCGCCATCGAGAGAGCGTGGTTGACGATCTCGAAGCCGGTCACCAGCCGCATCTGGCCCTGCACCGTGAGCAAGAACTCCTGCATCGCACCGCGCGCATGCACCGCCTCGCGGCCGGCGTGCGAGAACAGCTTGACGGTGGCGATGTTGGTGTAGGCGTCGGTGATGCGCCCGGTCATGAGCGAGCGCGCGTCGGCCTGCGCCTGGGCCACGCGGGCGAGCCGCGGCACGAAGTAGCACAAGGCGCCGATGTAGAGCGCCACCCACGCCAGGAAAGGCAACAGCAGCCACGCGGCAAAGCCGCCCAACACCAGCAGCAGGGTGACGAAATAAATGACGACGAACACCAGCAGCTCGGCCAGCACCATCCAGGTGTCGCGCACCGCCAGCGCCGTCTGCATCACCTTGGCACTCACGCGGCCGGCAAACTCGTCCTGATAGAAGGCCAGGCTCTGGCCGAGCATGAGCCGGTGGAAGTTCCAGCGCAGCAGCATCGGGAAGTTGCCGGCCAGCGCCTGCTGTTTGAGCAGGGACTGCAGCGCCACCATCAAGGTGCTGGCCGCCAGCACGCCGGCCAGCAACAGCAAGGTGGCGCCCTCCTCGGCCCACAGCCGCGCCGGCTCCACGGTGGCCAGCCAGTCGACGATGCGCCCGAGCACCCAGAACAGCAGCGCCTCGAACACGCCGATGCCCGCCGTCAACAAGGTCATCGCCAACAGGCAAGGCCGCAGGCCGCGCGTGCAGTCCCAGATGAAGGCAAAAAATTCCTTGGGCGGCGTGCGGGGCACGGCATCCGGGTAGGGATGCAGGAGTCGCTCGAAAGCTCGGAACACGCGGGATCTCCGGGGCCGGCAAAGGGCAGAAGCGTAGCCGAGGAGCGGCGACCCTTGCGGTCACCCGGAGGGTTTTGGGGGTTCGTGGCCAGACACGCCGAGGCGCCTGCGGCGCACCCACGCCGCCGCGACGAGGCACACCGCCAACCAAGCGGCGCCCGAGGCAAAGCCGGCCAGCACGTCGCTCGGGTAGTGAACATGCAGGAAGATGCGGCTGGAGCCGACCGAGAACGCGATCGCGGTCGCCAGCAGCACCACCGGCAAATGCCAGGCCTTGGGCAGCACGCGCAGCAACACGAAGGCCAGCATGCCGTAGGCCACGACGGCACCCGACGAGTGGCCACTCGGAAAGCTGTAGCCATGCGCGAGCAGCGCGCCGCCGTCATGCACCGGCCGCGCGCGCGCGAACAGCGCCTTGAGCGC
>NZ_JANMWL010000172.1:0-13387 GCF_031393925.1 Methylibium sp.
GCCTTGCCCACATGTCCACCGGCCCCGACTACCAACGACCATTGTGGGTGTTGGATTCCACACGAAACGACGAGGGGCCAAGGGTGTTCATTCTTCGCGGGAGGTCAATCGAGCGCATCGGCTGTCGTGCCTGGATCGAGGCATCCCAGAGGCCCAAGATCATGGCCGTGCTCGGGATGGGGCGCGCGGCTGTGTGGCGTACCCGCGGGGCGTATCTGCAAGGGGGCGTCGATTTGGCGGTATTCGACGTGGCGCGGTCGGGCCGACCTCGCCAGTACGACACCGACGCCGAGGCGCGGGTGACGGCGCTGGCCTGTTCGGCTCCACCTGAGGGTCGGCAGCGCTGGACGCTGGTCGAACTGAACGGGTTGCTCGCCAAGAGCCGGGGCTGGGCGGCGTGAGTCGGGAGACCGTGCGACGCATGCTCAAAAAAACGACTTCAAGCCGCGGCGCAAGCTGATGCGGTGCATCGGGATGCTGACTGAGGAGTACCGGCACCGCATGTACGCCTTGCTCGAGCTGTACGCACGGCCGCTGTCGCGCGCGCAGCCGGTGATCTGCATCGACGAGAAAAGCCTGCAACTTATCGGCCACAGCCGCAAGCCGCTGCCCATGACCGAGCGTGCCCCAGCCAAGCAAGACTACGTGCTGTTCGACGCGCACACCCGCAGCTTCGCGGCGCTGGGCGGCATCCCGCGCCGCGGCATCTACGACAACATGAAGACCGCGGTCGACAAGGTCAAGAAGGGCAAGGGCCGAGTCGTCAACGCCCGCTTCGCCGTGATGTGCGCGCACTACCTGTTCGATGCCGACTTCCGCAACGTCGCCAGTGGTTGGGAGAAGGGAGCCGTCGAGAAGAACGTGCAGGACTGCAACGTAAGTCGGAGCGTTGATGTCCATGGTGCCGGAGCGCTCGTTATCAGGCGCGAGATGCCTTCCGAGTGTCGCTGCTTCCAATTGGTTGGGCCGCGGCGATTGCTGTAGGCGCACCAACGCCGAGCGCGGCAAGCTGATCTGACAGCGTCCGCACCGGCAAACCTGCATGTCTTGCGTGCTGAAGAATCTTGCGCAGCATTGCATCGTGTTCGGCCGTGTGGCCCGCCGCGCCCGGGTGCAGCATCAATATGGGCCAAGCTTGGCCCTTTGCGGCGCTCTCGACTACATTGAAAAACCACTCCTGCGTGTGGGACGAGCGTCCCGTGTAGGCGCCGAATGCGATCCGCCTCAGGGCGTAGCGGTTGGTCACGCGCTCGTTCAGGCCGGACCATGGCACGCAGGCTGAGCTGCACAGCGGTGCGAGCAAGCGACGGGCCGAACGCGTGCTCGTGCCCCAGCGGTAGACGAGGTTGGAAACCACAAGCCCCTCGCTACGTAGTCGGTTCAAGCCGGCTTCGATATCGCTTCGTAGCACTTCGGCGTCGTGAAAGATGTCGAAGGCGACGCTCTTGCGGCCGTGGAAGGCAATTTCGTGTCCGGCTTGCTGCAGCTCGCGCAAGTGTGAATAACTCAAGAAACCGGGGCGTCCGATGAAGTCGTCAGCCACGGCAAAGCAGCCCGCGACGCCCGAACGGCCCAGCAACTCTGCGAACCGGAGATTGCAGTCTTCTCCATCGTCGGATACCACGGTCAGCGCGCCGCGTGTGACGTCGAGCCGCTCGAAATCGCGCAGTCCGAACGCCTGGTGCTGCGCGCGGGCCGCCCAATGCTTGATTCGGATCATCATGATTGCTCCGCGCTCACTCGTTGTAGTCGTAAGCTTGGAAGCCCGCCAGCTTTCTTTAGTAGGCTGTCGCTGTGCGCTGCCGCGTAGTCGCTGTTGACCATCTCCGCCACCAGTTCCGCCAGTGTGGTCTTCGGCTCCGAGCCGAGCTTCTGTTTGGCCTTGCTCGGGTCTCCCAGAAGAGTCTCCACTTCCGTGCGCCGGTAGTAGCGCGGGTCGACCTTGAGTCTTCTCTTGTCGCCGGTAACCTTGGTGACGACCGTCGTCTCCCGCTCGCCCTTGCCATCGAACTTAAGTTCTATGCCGAGCACGAACTGGCGCACGCTGTACTGGCGCCCGGTGACGATGACGAAGTCTTCCGGCTCCGATTGCTGCAGCATCAGCCACTGCATCTCCACGTAGTCGCGTGCACAGCCACGGTCACGCAGTGCGGCGAGGTTGCCCAGCGACAGGCACTCCTGGAGGCCCAGCGCGATGCGAGCGATAGCACGCATGATTTTGCGCGTGACGAAGGTTTCACCTCGAATCGGGCTCTCGTGATTGAACAAGATGCCGTTGCAGGCGTACAGACCGTAGGCCTCACGGTAGTTCACGCTGATCCAATATGCGTACAGCTTGGCCACCGCGTATGGGCTGCGGGGGTAGGAACGGCGTTGTCTCCTTCTGTCGGATCTCCTGCACCAGCCCATAGAGTTCGGAGGTGCTGGTCTGATAGAAGCGTGTCTTTTCTTCTCCAGACCCAGGATGCGGATCGCCTCCAGCAGCCGCAGCGCTCCAACGCCATCCGCATTGGCGGTGTATTCGGGCTCCTCGAAGCTGACCGCCACATGGCTCTGCGCTGCCAGGTTGTAGATGTCGTCGGGCTGCACCTGCTGAATGACGCGGACCAAGTTGGTGGATCCTTCAGGTCGCCGTAGTGCAACACCAAACGTTGATCGTCGACGTGCGGGTCCTGATACCGGTGATCGATGCGATCGGTATTGAACAACGAACTGCGCCGCTTGATGCCATGTACGTCGTCGTACGGCGTAGCCTTTGTCGAGAACAATTCGGCGAGGTGGGCACCATCCTGACCCGTGATGTCGGTGATGAGAGCAGTCTCCTTCATGGGTTCAAGCCGGTGTCACTGCAGCTTGAGCTGAGCCGAGCAACTTGCCTGATTGACGCTGTAGGGGTAAGAAACCGACGACGACGAACTGCGCTGCTGCCTTGCCAGGTCGCACCCCAGGAGCCAAACGCGAGTCGGCTCGTAGCGCGCGCCGATCGACAGCTCCGCGGTGCGGTCCGAACCCGCGTCCGTGGAAGATCCGCCCGTCGTCAAGGCGAAGGTGTTGACCAGCTTGCGGCGAGCGTAGCGCGCATTCGACTCGAGCTTGATCTTCGCCGTGGCTTCGTACAAAACCCGCAACTGCAGCGCACTGGACAGCCTGCTGTTGTTGCCGATCGCATTGGCATTGGCATTCGCGTTGGCATTGCCGCCAGTGTTGGCCGCCGCGGCCCCGCCAAATCGGTTGAAGCTCGATTCCGCGCCGGTGTCGCGAATCAAGGCCGTCGTGAAAGCGAGCTTGCCGGTCGGCTTGTAGTCCCAGGTCAATGCACCGGTCGCGCCCGAGAGGTCGCGCGATGCAAGGGCTTCGTGGGTCTCTCTCGTGAAGCTCAACCGTGCACTGACTGTGCTCAGACCGGTGGGTACCCAGACGGAGGTGAGATCCAGATCTTTGCGGTCGAAGTCGTCGCGTTGAAGCACGCCCGGGTTAGCCTGCACCGCAAACGGATACTTGCCTTTGGTGTACCGCAGTGCGGCGCCGAGCGTGAGCAGTCCGCTGGGCCGATACAGCAATCCGAGACTGCCGGCGTTTTGCTCAAACTCCTGGAAGGCGAACTCGGCCGCGGAGTAGTCCAGTTGCCGATGGGTTAGCGAACCTTCAAGTGCAAAGGTCGACACCAAGCCCAATCGCGCGCGCGCCAGCAACTCCCGATTCTTCTCGAGGTTCCTCTTGGTGATTTGCGGGCCATCGTCGGCGCCATAGCGGGCCAAAGTCCTGTTCTCCGAGTAGCTCAAGGTGCCGGACAAGCGCTCGATCGTCTCCCAATCCAGCCCGACTGCCAGACCATAGCCCGTGTTGTTCAGCTGCGTGATGTCCTGATAGATGTTGCGCTTCACGTTGGCGTCCACATAGAAACGCTGACGCCCGAACGGCTGGTTGATACCCCCGAGCAAGCCGGTGGTCGAATAGACGTCCGAGGTGGCGGGCTGGTTGTCGGGGGAACGGAAGAGGTTCGAGTCCCGGGAGAATGCCTGCGAGACGCCGATGTAATACGGATTCGGCTCAGCGAGCGCCGAAGAAACCGGCGTCAGGCAGATCAGCATCAGGGCGGCGACGGCGATCGACGTGAACTGCAGTTTGTTTTTCATGTCTGTCTCTCCGTGGATTTAAGGGGCTGCCTGGGCCGGACATCAGTACGCATGTCGATCAAAGATTATCAGCCTGACGGTTCGCGCAATGATCTGCAAGTCCAGCCCCAGTGACCAGTTGCGCAGGTACTCCAAATCGTACTCGACGCGCGCGCGCATCTTCTCGATCGTATCGGTTTCACCACGAAGGCCGTTCACCTGCGCCCAGCCGGTGATTCCCGGCTTGACCTTGTGACGCACCATGTAAGCCTTGATGAGTTCGCGGTATAGCGTGTTGTGCGCGACGGCATGCGGCCGCGGCCCGACGATGCTCATGCGCCCCTGCAGCACGTTGAAGAACTGCGGCAACTCGTCGAGCGAACTGCGTCGCAGGAAGGTGCCGAAACGCGTCACGCGCGGGTCGCTGCGCGTGGCTTGCGTCACGGTGGCGCCATTGTCCTGGGTCGTCATCGAGCGGAACTTGTAAACCGTGATCTCCTCGCCGTCCAGCCCGTTGCGGCGCTGCTTGAACAAGGCCGGCCCGGGCGAACTGAGTTTCACGCCGATGGTGATGAGCAGCAGCAGCGGCAAGATCAGCACAAGAATCAGGCTCGCCAGCACGATGTCGGAGGCCCGCTTCACGAGCCCGTTGGTGCCGGTGAATGGCGTGTCGCAGATGCCGACGACCGGTACGCCGTTCATGTCCTGCAGGCGGCCCTGAATGATGCTTATGCCGAACACGTCGGGCACGAAGTACAGCGACGCCGTCGTGCCCTGCAGCGACTCCAGCAGTTGCACGATGCGCGGCTGCAGGCCCAGCGGCAGGGTGATGTAGACCTCGCGGATGCCCTTGCTCATCACATACGGCGCCACGTCGGCCAGCGCGCCCAGGCGAAGCGCGGTGGTTTCGGGCGCGACGCGCTCGTCGGTTCTGTCGTCGAAGTAGCCGGCGATGTCGACCAATACCTCGGCGCGCCGGCTGAGCGCGCTCGCCACTTTCAGTCCCAGCGGCCCGGCGCCGACGATCACCGCCGAACTGCGGTTTTGCGGCAGGCGCGCCCGGCGCAGGATCACCGTTCGCCCTACCATGACAGCGAGCCACTGCAGCACAGGCGTCGCGACGGCCCACACCAGCAGCACGTCGGGCTCGAAGAAGCCGAAGCTGCGCGTTGCATAGGCGCACAGCAAGAGGATCAGCAGCAGGCTCGACCATGACAGCCCGATGTCGACCGCTGCGGTCAGCCCACTGTCGCGAAAGCGGTTGCGCCCGGGAAAGCTCAGCGCAAAGACCAGCAGGCACAGCGTCAAGGTCGAACGCAAGATCGGCTCGTCGAACCACCGCGTCACCGCGATCAAGCACGTCACCGTCAGGGACGGCTCCAGCAGCGCCGCAATGAAGGACGTGACGGACTGCGGCGCGCTGTAGAACGTTCTCTTGTAGGTGCGGTCTTCGAACATGCGAAAGCTAAAAACTCGAGGGTCGCGGCGGGCCCGTGAAGCGGTAGGCCCCCCGGGCACTTGCCGCTTCCACCGTCGGGTGTGATTGTGACCACAATGCCCCGCGTCCCAGCCCCCTCGCGCAGGGGTGCCGCGCGGGCGCCACACTGCCATTCGCGGTCAGGGGCCGAGGGCCGCCGCCTACAATTACGGCGTGCCCGACGAGCCCATGACCTTGCTTTTTAACGCCGCGCTGGGGCGTGGGCTGCTGCTGCTCAACCACTTGCTCATGTCCGAACCTGCGGCGTGCGCACGCCTTTTGCCGCATGCCGGCAAATGCCTGTACGTGACGTGGCAGGTGGCGCCCGGCCCGTGGCCGCGGCCACGTGACTTGGCGGTGCTCGTCACGCCTGCCGGCCTGTTCGAGCGCGCGCCACAGACCGGCGAGCCGGTAGCCGATCTGCGCGTCGGGATTGAATTGCCAGCACCGCATCTGCTGGCGTTGCGTTGGCTGGGCGGTCAGCGGCCGAGCGTCACCATCGATGGCGATGCTAGCCTCGCCACCGATATCGGCTGGCTGGCCGACAACCTGCGCTGGGACATGGAGCACGACCTGGCACGGCTGGTCGGCGACGCCGTGGCGTATCGGTTGGCCGGCGTCGCACGCGCTGTGCGTGAAGCGCTGCGCCCACCCGCCGCGCGCGTCGCAGGCTGGGCCGCTGCGGGTGACGCCGGCCCGGCGGCCGCGCAATGAGGCATCTGCTGCGGCTGGGCTTTATCGCGTTCACGGTCCTGCGCTTCGGTCTGGACGAACTCGCGCTCTCGAGCTTCAAGCACCGCTGGCTGCGAGCGCTGGCGCGGGTGGTGGCGATCGGGCGACGGCTCGACGCACCGCGTGGTGAGCGCCTGCGCTTGGCGCTGGAGCGACTCGGGCCGATCTTCGTCAAGTTCGGGCAGGTGCTCTCCACGCGCCGCGACCTGCTGCCGCTCGACGTAGCCGACGAGCTGGCCAAGCTCCAGGACCGGGTACCGCCGTTTCCCGCGTCACAGGCGGCAGCGCTAGTCGAGCAGGCTTTCGGGCGGCCCCTGCTGGCCGTATTTGCCAGCTTCGAGCGCGAGCCGGTGGCCAGCGCCTCGATCGCGCAAGTTCATTTCGCGGTGCTTCAAGACGGCCGTGAGGTCGCGGTCAAGGTGCTGCGCCCGGGCATGCTCGTGGCCATCGAGAACGATCTCATTTTGCTGCGCAAGCTGGCGGCGTGGGTCGAGCGCGGCTCGCTCGATGGCAAGCGTTTGAAGCCGCGCGAAGTGGTGGCCGAGTTCGACAAGTACCTGCACGACGAGCTTGACCTCGTGCGCGAGGCAGCCAACGCGGCGCAATTGCGCCGCAACATGGAAGGACTGCGTCTGGTGATGGTGCCGGAAATGATCTGGGATCTGTGTACGCCCGGCGTGATCGTCATGGAGCGGATGAAGGGCGTGCCGATCAGCCACGTGCAGCGGCTGCGCGCGGCCGGCGTTGACATTCCCAAGCTGGCGCGCGATGGCGTCACGATCTTCTTCACGCAGGTGTTCCGCGACGGTTTCTTCCACGCCGACATGCACCCCGGCAATATCCAGGTGAGCCTCGAACCGGCCACGTTCGGGCGCTACATCTCGCTCGATTTCGGCATCATCGGCACGCTCACCGAGAGCGACAAGGACTACCTGGCACAGAACTTCATCGCCTTCTTTCGGCGCGACTACAAGCGCGTGGCCGAACTGCACCTCGAGTCGGGGTGGGTGCCCAAGGGCACGCGGGTCGACGAACTCGAAGGCGCCGTGCGCGCCTGCTGCGAGCCCTATTTCGACCGCCCGCTCAAGGAGATATCGCTCGGCCAGGTGCTGCTGCGGTTGTTCCAGACCTCGCGGCGTTTCAACGTCGAGATCCAGCCGCAGTTGGTGCTGCTGCAAAAGACGCTGCTCAACATCGAGGGCCTGGGCCGTCAGCTCGACCCGGAGCTCGACCTGTGGAGCACCGCCAAGCCCTTTCTCGAGCGCTGGATGAACCAGCAGATCGGCTGGCGCGGGCTGGCGGAGCGGCTGCGCGCCGAGGCGCCGCGCTACGCCAAACTGCTGCCGGAGCTGCCGCGGCTGCTGCACGACGCGCTACAGGCAAGGGTCGACGAGCGCGCCGCGTCGAGCGCGCACGAAGCGCACTGGGCCGCACTGGTGGCAGAGCAGCGACGCACCAACCGCCTACTGCAGGGCATCGTCTTCGCCGGCCTGGGTTTTCTGCTCGGGCTGCTGGCGGCGCAGCTGTGGCAGCAGTGGCGGTTCTGAGCGCAGGGATAATCCCGCCGTTCTGATTTTCCGCCGCCCTGGAGACCGCGCCCATGCTGCTGACCTTGGTCTTCGTCTACCTGCTCATCACCATCGCGATCGGCCTGTGGGCCGGCAGGCGCGTCAAGACCACGGCGGACTTCGCGGTCGCCGGGCGCCATCTGCCGCTGGTGATGATCGTCACCACCACCTTTGCCACCTGGTTCGGCTCCGAGACGGTGCTCGGCATCCCGGCCAAGTTCGTGCAGGGCGGGCTCGGCGGCGTCATCGAAGATCCCTTCGGTGCCGGCAGTTGCCTGATCCTGGTCGGGCTGTTTTTCGCCGCCAAGCTCTACAAAATGTCGCTGCTCACCATCAGCGACTACTACCGCGAGCGCTACGGCAAGAGCGTCGAGATCATCTGCTCGCTCATCATCATCCTGAGCTACCTCGGGTGGGTGTCGGCCCAGGTCACGGCGCTCGGGCTCGTGTTCAACCTGCTCTCGGACGGCGCCATCAGCGTTGCGCTGGGCATGGTGATCGGCACCGCTTCGATCCTCGCCTACACGCTGTTCGGCGGCATGTGGTCGGTGGCGGTGACCGACTTCATCCAGATGATCATCCTGGTGGTGGGGCTGACGGTGATCGCCGTGTTCGCGGCCGACCTGGCGGGCGGCGCCGACAAGGTGATTGCGCTGGCCGTCAGCAAGGACCTGTTCAAGTTTCTGCCGGAGCCGAGCTTCACGGAGATTGCCTTCTTCATTGGCGCGGCCATCACCATCATGTTCGGCTCGATCCCGCAGCAGGACGTGTTCCAGCGCGTGATGTCGGCCAACAGCGTGCAGGCGGCGACCAAGGGCCCGGTGATCGGCGGCCTGGCCTACATCGCCTTCGCCTTCGTGCCGATGTTCCTCGTGACCAGCGCGCTGATCATCATGCCGGAGCAGGCCGCCACCTTGATCAAGGAAGATCCGCAAAAGGTGCTGCCTACCCTGGTGCTCGAGAAGATGCCGTTCGTGATGCAGGTGCTGTTCTTCGGCGCGCTGCTCTCGGCGCTCAAGTCCACCGCGTCGGCCACCTTGTTGGCGCCCTCGGTCACCTTCGTCGAGAACATCTGGCGCCAGTTCGTGCCGCGCAGCGGCGACCGGCGCGAACTGCTCACGATGCGCATCGCGGTGCTGGTGTTCGCCATCTTCGTGTGCATCTACGCGATCGCCTCGCAGGGCACGCCGATCTACGACATGGTTTCCGGCGCCTACCAGGTCACGCTCGTCGGTGCCTTCATTCCACTGGTGTTCGGCTTGTACTGGAAGCGCGCGACCACGCAGGGTGCATTGGTCTCGATCGTGCTCGGGATCCTCACCTGGCTGGCGTTCATGGCAACGCCGGCCGGTACGGCCTTTCCGGGCCAGCTCGCCGGCGTACTGGCCGCGGCCGCGGGCATGCTGATCGGCTCGCTCGGTCCGCAGGCGCTCGAGAACCGTCACGGCGCACATCATCGCGTGGTCGGGCTCGGCACGTGACGCGCCCGGGTCTGGCCAGCGCCATCGGCCGTAGCCGGTCCCTTACAATTCCGCTTTTGAAATCAAGGGCTTGGCCATGCCGATCTACGCCTATCGCTGCGCCTCCTGCGGCCATGCGCGAGACGTACTGCAGAAGATGTCCGATGCGGTGCTCGTTACCTGCCCGGTCTGCAACGCTGACAGCTTCCAGAAGCAATTGACCGCCGCCGGCTTCCAACTCAAGGGCTCGGGTTGGTATGCCACCGATTTCCGCAACGGCCAGACCGCTGCCGCCAAGAGCGACGCTGACGCTGGCAAGAGTGGCGACGTCGACGCGGGCCAGGGCAAGGGCAGCGACGCAACGGCCCCGGCGGCTGGCGCGGCCGCCAAGCCCGACGCTGCCGCCCCCCCCGCGGCAGCAACGCCCGCGGTCAGCGGCGCAGCCCCTGCCGCGGCCGGCGGGAGCGGCACATCGTGCGCGCCCTGAGGCGCTCGCGCGGATCACGCGAGTGAAAAAATACTTGATTGCCGGCCTCTTGGTCTGGCTGCCGCTGGCCATCACCATCTGGGTGCTTCACTCGGTGCTGGGTCTGCTCGATGGCGTATTCGCCTGGCTGCTGAGCGGCTCGCAGGCAGTGCTGCCGAACGCGGCACACTCGCCGCTGGAGATGCTCAAACGCGTGCCGGGCCTCGGCGTGATCGTGATGGTGCTGGCCTTGCTGGTGACCGGCATGTTCGCCACCAACATCGTCGGGCAGTGGTGGCTGGCGCAGGGCAGCCGCATGCTCAGTCGCATCCCGATCGTCAAGTCGATCTACAGCTCGGTCAAACAGGTCTCGGACACGCTGTTCTCGAGCAGCGGCAATGCGTTCCGGGAAGCGGTCATGGTGCAGTACCCGCGCGCGGGCTCGTGGACCATCGCCTTCGTGACCGGCAGGCCCGGCGGCGAGGCGGCGGAGCATCTGCACGGCGACTACCTGAGCCTGTACGTGCCGACGACGCCCAACCCGACCTCGGGCTTCTTCCTGATGGTGCCGCGCGCCGATGTGATCGCGTTGACCATGAGCGTGGACGAAGCGCTCAAATACATCATCTCGATGGGCGTGGTGGCGCCGCCGATCCATGCGCCCTCGGCGGTCATCACGGCGCCGCCCAATCTGGCGGGTTGAGCGCCCGGCAGGCGTTCAGCCCCGAGGGCTTGCAAGACAGCTCATCCGCGCCCGGCCCCCTTGCGCCGCCGCCTTGGCGGCCCCGAAGAACACCCTGCTTTCCCGGAGCATTTTTCATGCGAACCAGCTACTGCGGCCTCGTCAGCGACGCGCTGATGGGGCAAACCGTCACCCTCATGGGCTGGGCCCACCGCCGCCGCGACCACGGCGGCGTGATCTTCATCGACCTGCGCGACCGTGAAGGCCTGGTGCAGATCGTCTGCGACCCCGACCGCGCCGAGATGTTCAAGGCCGCCGAAGGCGTGAGGAACGAGTTCTGCCTGAAGATCGTGGGCAAGGTGCGCGCGCGCCCGGCCGGCACCGACAACGCCAACCTGGTGAGCGGCAAGATCGAAGTGCTGTGCCATGAACTCGAGGTCTTGAACCCGAGCGTCACGCCGCCGTTCCAGCTTGATGACGACAACCTCTCCGAGACCACGCGCCTGACGCATCGCGTGCTCGACCTGCGCCGCCCGGCGATGCAGAAGAACCTGATCCTGCGCTACCGCGTCGCGATGGAGGTGCGCAAGTTTCTCGACGCCAACGGTTTCATCGACATCGAGACGCCGATGCTCACCAAGAGCACGCCCGAGGGTGCGCGCGACTACCTGGTACCGAGCCGCGTCAACGAAGGCATGTTCTTCGCCCTGCCGCAGTCGCCGCAGCTGTTCAAGCAGCTGCTGATGGTGTCGGGGTTTGATCGCTACTACCAGATCACCAAGTGCTTTCGCGACGAGGACCTGCGCTCGGACCGCCAGCCCGAGTTCACGCAGATCGACATCGAGACCAGCTTCCTCGGCGAGGAAGAGATCCGCGACATGTTCGAGGGCATGATCCGCACGGTGTTTCGCACCGCGATGAATGTCGAGCTTCCCGTCTATCCGGTGATGAAGTACGCCGAGGCAATGCACCGCTATGGCTCCGACAAGCCCGACCTCAGGGTCAAACTTGAATTCACCGAGCTCACCGACGTGATGAAGGACGTCGATTTCAAAGTGTTCTCGGCGCCGGCGCAAAGCGCGGCCGGCCGTGTGGCGGCACTCTGCGTGCCCGGGGGCGGCGAGATGAGCCGCGGCGAGATCGATGGCTACACCGAGTTCGTCAAGATCTACGGCGCCAGGGGCCTGGCCTGGATCAAGGTCAACGACGCGGGCAAGGGCCGCGAAGGCCTGCAGAGTCCGATCGTGAAGAACCTGCACGACGCGGCCATTGCCGAGATCATCGCGCGCACCGGTGCGCGCAACGGTGACCTCGTCTTCTTCGGCGCCGACAAGGCCAAGGTCGTCAACGACGCGCTCGGAGCCCTGCGCGTGAAGCTCGGCCACAGCGAGTTCGGCCGCAGCCACGGGCTGTTCGAGGACAAGTGGGCGCCGCTGTGGGTGGTCGACTTCCCGATGTTCGAGCACGACGAGGAGGGCGACCGCTGGGCGGCCGTGCATCACCCGTTCACGGCACCCAAGGACGGGCACGAGGACCTGATGGACACCGACCCTGGCAAGTGCATCGCCAAGGCCTACGACATGGTGCTCAACGGCTGGGAACTCGGCGGCGGCTCGGTACGCATCCACCGCGCCGAGGTGCAGAGCAAGGTGTTCTCGGCGCTCAAGATCAGCCCTGAGGAGGCGCAGGCCAAGTTCGGCTTCCTGCTCGACGCGCTGCAATACGGCGCGCCGCCGCACGGCGGCTTGGCCTTTGGCCTGGACCGGCTCATTACGCTCATGGCCAAGGCCGATAGCATCCGCGACGTGATTGCCTTTCCGAAGACGCAGCGCGCGCAGTGCCTGCTGACGCATGCGCCGAGTTCGGTGGACGAGAAACAGCTTCGCGAACTGCACATCCGGTTGAGGAATCCGCAGGCGGCGGGCTGAGTGGCGGCAAATGCCAGAGCGGAAGTCTCGGTCGCAGTTGAAAACCTGCGCGGTCGCTTCGTCGGCCTGCTCGACACCCTCGATGCGGTCAACAGCGACGTCTGAAGCGTCCATGAGCGAGCGCTCACCGAAGATTCCCGAGTCCGTGCTGGTCGTGATCCACACGCCAGCATTGGACGTTCTCCTCATCGAGCGGGCCGACGCGCCAGGTTTCTGGCAGAGCGTCACCGGGTCGAAGGACGACGCCTTCGAACCGCTGATGCAAACCTGCCTGCGCGAGGTCGCCGAGGAGACGGGCATCGTCATCGGCTCGCCCGCCGTGCCGATTGCTGCGCTGCGCGACTGGCAACTCGCCAACGTCTACGAAATTTACCCGCGTTGGCGCCACCGCTATGCGAGCGGCGTCACGCACAACACCGAGCATGTGTTCGGCCTTGCCGTGCCGCGCGACATTACCTTGCGCTTGAACCCGCGCGAGCATGTGCAGCATGCCTGGCTGCCCTGGCGCGAGGCGGCCGACCGCTGCTTCTCGCCGTCCAACGCCGAGGCGGTGCTGCAATTGCCCCGCTTTGCCTAATGAACCCACTTCAATCGTCCAATCTTCCACCGGCATCGACGCTCGAGGGCCGCCTTCGCGTGGCCACCTACAACATCCACAAGGGTGTGCGCGGCCTGGGCCCGACCAAGCGCCTGGAGATCCACAACCTCGGTCTGGCCATCGAAGCGCTCGACGCCGACCTGGTGTGCCTGCAGGAAGTGCGGCATTTTCATCGGGGCGACGCGCGGCGTTTCGAGCGCACCTCATTCGGCTGGCCGGCCCAAAGCCAGGCCGAATTCCTGGCACCCGAAGGCTACGACGTCGCCTACCGCACCAACGCCACCACGCGCGAGGGCGAGCACGGCAACGCGCTGCTGTCGCGCTGGCCGATCGGTGACATCGGCCACCACGACGTGAGCGA
>NZ_JANMWL010000187.1:0-4115 GCF_031393925.1 Methylibium sp.
GGTTGCCACTGCAGGAGATGCTCGTTTTTATGCGAAGTCCACAACCGCGCCGACTCGTCCCATGCCGCGCCTTCAGCGCCGGTCCGCTCAGCCAGTTCGGGCGACTTCGCATAAAAGCAAAGTTCGCCTTATTTCGCCCCATCGCCCAGGGCCGCATCAGGTTCTCGATGTGGTTGTTGTCGATCGGCACCATGCCATCGTGCAGGTTCGCCGTCAGCGCTGCCCAGGCGTTCAAGCTGTAGTCGATCGCGCCCGCAATCGCGCTACCCTCGGGCACACGCGTTCGCTCAAGCCGCAACCAGACGTGCAACTCCTCCCACAGCGGTTTCGCTCGGGCCTGCCGCATGGCAAGCCGTTCTTCTTCGGCCAAGTCCCGCGCCTCGCGCTCGATGCGGTAGAGCCAGGCGATGCGCTGCACCGCCTGCGTGGCCACGGGGCTTTGGTTGACCTTGATCAGCTCGTCGAACTTGCGCCTGGCGTGGGCCAGGCAGCCGGCCGCTTTTCTGCCATCGAGCTTGAGCACGCTCTCATAGCCCTTGAACTCGTCGCGCACCAGCGTGCCCGACCAGCCTTGCAAGAAGGCCATCGGGTACTTCGCGCCGCGCCCGACGCAGAAGTCATAGACCACGCCCGGCAATGCATCGAAGCCGCTGCGTGCGTAAGCCCAGACGTAGGCCTTCTTCGTCTTGCCCGCGCCGGGGTCGAGCATGTTCACCGGCGTCTCGTCGGCGTGCAGCACTTGCGCGCCGAGCACGAACTCGCGGTGCGCGTCGAACAGCGGCTGCAGCGCGGCACCTCCTCGACCCGACCACGCTGCCAGCGTCGAGCGCGGCGTGTGCACGCCTGAGCGGGCGTTGATCTGCTCTTGCCGGTAGTACGGCAGGTGGTCGATGAAGCGGCTGACCAGGGTGTGCGCCACCAGGCCGGCGGCGGGCATGCCGCTGTCGATGATCTGCGGCGCCACCGGTTCTTGCACCAGCAGCTCGCAGCAGCGGCAGGCCCACTTGCCACGGATGTGGCGGTGCACGAAGAACTGCGCCGGCACGATGTCCAGCCGTTCGCTCACGTCTTGGCCCACGCGCACCATCGGCTGGCCGCAGTCCGGGCTTGGGCAGGTGGTGTCCTCGGGCTCGTGATGATGTTCGACGCGCACCAGGTGTTCGGGCAGCGCCTGGCGCTTGGGCCGGCGCCGTGCTTCAACTGGCACCGCATCAAGCGGTGCGCCGGCCTGGGCCTGCAGGGCTTCGAGCTGTGCCTCCAGGCTGGCCTCGTCGGCGGCCAGCGTCTCCTCGAACAACTGGCGCTGCTCGGCGTTCATGCGTTCGGTCTTGGCCGCGAACTTCCACGCCTTCAGGCGTGCCAGCTCGAACGTGATGCGCTCGAGCTTGGCGTCCTTGAACTTGATGGCTCGGTCGCGTTCGGCGATCTGCTTGCTTTGCTCGCCGATGCGCTGGAGCATTTGTGCGGCCACTTCGGCCAGAGAACTCGGGCTCAGACCGCGCAGGTCCTGGGCTTTGAGTTCGTGCACATTGAGCATGCCCGTATTGTGCAAAGCCAGCATTGGCGCGGCTATCCGGGCATGTTCGGATTGCCGCGACGGTGCCGATTGGCGCTCAATCGCAGCGTGTGATCACGCCTGCATCACATGCGTGTGATGACCCTCATTTGCTCCAGGCGTTGCCAGGGCAGTCCGAGCACCAGGGCATCGAATTGCGGCTGCGTCAAGGTCATCGGCGCGGCTTCGGCAGGCACCTGTCGCGGCCACACGAAGCGCCCGTCGTTCAAGCGCCGTGCCGCGCACCACACGCCGAAGCCGTCGTGCACGAGCAGCTTGATGCGCGTGGCGCGTGCGTTGGCGAACAGGTAGCCGTGATGGGCCTGGGCAGATCCAAACACTTGCACCACGCGGGCGAGCAAACGCTCGGCACCAGCGCGCATGTCCAGCGGCTCGACGGCCAGCCACAGTTGATCGATGCGGATCATCGCAGCCAACCACGCAGCCACGCCGCGCACTGATCGGCCGCCGCCAGGGGCCAGCTCACGGCAACGGTCGTGGCACCCCGGCGCAGTTCGATGCGGATGTCGGCCGGCGCTGCCGGGACGGCCTCACGACTTGGCAAAGCCAACGCGATGAATTCACTCGCGACGTGGCCTGCGCTGGATGATGCCGGCGCCCGGGCAGTCGGCGCCACCCCACAGCGCCACTTGTGCACGAGGTTGGCGTTGAGGTCGTAGGCGCGTGCAATGGCCGCCACCGAGGCGCCAGGTTCGTCGCATGCAGCCAGCACCCGGGCCTTGAGTTCAGCGGCATGGCGCCGCCGCGGCGCACTCTTGATTTGCATGGTGTCCACCTCAGACATAGGTGGACACCATGCTGGCCGGTATCCACCGGCTGTTCAAGGTGGGATGGCTGGCCGCTTACCGTAGACGCGGTTCTTGACCAGCGTTCACACGGCCACCACGGCGCGGCGAAATTCGGCATAGCCGCCTTCGAGCAGATGAACTTTGAAGCCGATCTGGTCCAGCACCAGGGCCAGCGATCCGCTGCGCTTGCCGCCGCGCCAGTAGTAGACCCGCGGCTTCCAGTCCTTGGGCGTCTCGATCAGCACTCGCTCGAAGTGGTCGGCGATGTTGCGTGCCACCAGGGCCGCGCCGCGCTTCTTGGCGGTGAAGGGCGACAGCTATTTGTACTCGGTCCCCACCAGCGACGGCTCGTCGTCGGTCAGGCTGGGCCAGTTGACGGCACCGGGCAGCCGGTCGAGTGCGAACTCGCTCTGGGTGCGGGCGTCGATGAAGGCGTCGAACTCGTGCAGCCGTGCCAGCGCCTCGGTGGCGGCGACGGTCACGAGCATGAAAGATCGCGCATGGAGTGTGGGAACCTGGCGAACCCGGAGACCCGGGGCTACGCACGAGGAAACCTGCGTGCGCCGACAGACCCGGGCTGCTCAGAGGCTGCCGCGGCGCATGCGCATGTATGAAGCGGTCAGCCGCAGGACGTCCAGGGGTGGCAGGTATTCGGCCCGAATCGTCGCGTCGGGGCCGATCAGCAGGAGGGAACCGTGGTTGTGCTGGGTCGCTCCATCGGTGCCGGTGCCGGTGCCGGTGCCGGTGCCGGTGCTCGCCGCGGCGGTGCCGGCCCGCATGTCGTCCGCCAGGCGCCGCAATGCCTCGGGCGTGCCCGTGGTGCCGATGAAGCGGGTGTCGTAGGCCGACAGATACTGGCGCAGCCGCGCCGACGTGTCGCGCTTCGGGTCGAGCGAGATGAACACGACCTGCGTGGTCTTCATCGCGTCGGCGCGCTCGATGCGCTGACACAACGCAGCCAGCGCCGCCAGTGCCGCATCGCACCGCGTTGCGCAGTCGCTGGTATCGCCGAACAGCACGAAGGTCCAGCGTCCGCGCAGGTGCGCCTCGGTGAAGGCACGGCCGTATTGATCGGTCAACGTGAACGGGGCGACCGCCCAGCCGTCCAGATCGTGATTAACCGCCTGCTGTGTGCCGTGACGAGCAAGCGTCGGCAGCGCGAACCCGATCACGCACATCGATACAGCGAGCCGGCGTCGCATCATGAACTCAAGGTGGCAATGCCGCGTGTGCTGCGGCTGCGGCGCGCCTCGGACCTTCCTCGATCCGGCCGGTGTCGTCGGCGCGGCGCTGGGCGCGCCATGATCGCGCCACCACCAACAGGCTGGATCCCGCCATCAGCGCGGCGGCCAGCGCAGGCCGCAGCAGCCCGCCAGCTGCCAGCGCCAGCGCCACTGCGTTGTAGCCGAACGCCCACAGCAGGTTGGCGCGCACCGAGCGGCGCACCCGATCCGCCTCGCGCAGCAGCCATGTCAGGCTGGCCAGACCGCCGCGCGGCAGCACGACGTCGGCGCTTTCGCGAGCCAGGTCGGTGGCGCCGCCGACCGCAATGCCAACTGCCGCTGACGCCAGCACCGGGCCGTCGTTCAGCCCGTCGCCGACCATTGCGACGGGCCCGTGCGTGGCGCTCCACTCGCTGAGCAACTTGACCTTGTCTTCCGGCAGCAGGCGAGCCTGCCAGCGCATGATGCCGAGCCGAACCGCGAGGCGCTCGACCGCGCCACTGCCGTCACCGCTGAGCAGCAGCGTGT
>NZ_JANMWL010000230.1:0-6214 GCF_031393925.1 Methylibium sp.
CAGCCCGGCTTCCATGCACACCGTTATGAGGTCGAGCGCGTCGGGGAAAGTTTCGAAGATTTCGCGCTTGCGCAGGAACACCATGCGCGACAGCACCACATTGGGCAGGTAGTAGCCGACAGACGCAGCCAGCAGCAGCCACATCAGCAGGTTGGTGCCCTTGACCGAAGAGCCCAGCAGGGTGAGGCCGGCAAAGGTGACCATCGGCAGGCCAACCGCGAGGATCGTCTTCACGCCGAAATAGGCCGCTGGCGCCGCAGCATTGCGGATGCCCGCATTGACGAAACGCCGCCGCAGCGCCGACGCCTCGAAGCCTTCTCCCGGCGCCGACAGCTTGGCCAGCGGCCGCGTCGCACGCGCCAGCCGGTCGACCCAGCGCTCAGTGGGTGAGTCGAACACCGCAGCGTCACCCAGCAGGCGCTTCATGCGGCCGGCCGCGGCATTGCCGCCCACCAGTTGCACCACGAAGTACACCAGCGCAAAGCTGCCGATGAACACCAGCGCCAGAAAGCCAATCTGAAACAGCGACATGTCCGACTCCTCTACACGCGGATGCGGATAATTTTGCGCATCCACAACACGCCGAGCACCATCATCAACAGCGCACCGCCCACCATGCGCAGCCCGACCGGATCGGTCCACAGCACGGTCATGAACTCCGGGTTGAGGATATTGATGAGCGCTGCAACGCAAAACGGCAGCAGACCCAGGATCCAGGCCGAAAGCTTGCCCTCGGCCGACAAGGTGCGCACCTCGCCCAGCAGCTTGAGCCGCGCCCGCACGATGCTGGCAATGTTGTCCAGCAACTCCGCCAGGTTACCGCCCGACTCGCGCTGGATCATCACGGCGATGGTGAAGTAGCGCATGTCTTCCACTGGCACGCGGTCGGCCAGGCGAACGAGCGCCTCGTTTTGCGGCACACCGAAGTTGGTCTCGTCGAACATGGTGCGGAATTCGCGCGCAATCGGCTCGGGCATCTCGTCGCCGACCATCTTCACCGCCGTTGAAAAGGCGTGGCCGGCGCGCAGCGCGCGGCCCATCAGGTCGAGCGCCTCGGGAATCTGCCGCTCGAACAGCTCGATGCGCTTGGTGCGCTTGTGCGCAAGCCAGAACCACGGCAGCGACGCCAGGATGCCGCCCAGCAGCAGCGAGAACATCCACGGCTTGGCCAGCATGTAGGGCAGCAGGGCACCTGCTGCGCCGAGCACGGCGCTGTAGAGCAGCATCTCGGCCACGCCGCGGCCGGTGCCGGAAGTCTCCACGTAGCGCAGCAACTCGGGCCCCTGCGGCAGGCCGGCCACCACGCTGTCGTCGAGCCAGTTCCAGCGTCGGCGCACGGCTTGCCGCTCGATGGACAGCGGCGTCTCGTCGGCGGCGCCCTCCAGACCACGCAGTCGCGACGCCACGCGCTTGGCCTCGGCGCTGCTCTTGGAGGCCCAGATCTGGTAGGCGCCTTCGATGCTCAGCACCACAGCGACGAACATCAGCACCGCAAACAAGACATAGCTCGTGTCCATGTTTTCACTCCATGCGGCGCGCGGGGTCGAACAATGATTCGGGCAAGCTTAGGCCGCGCGACTTCAGCCGTTCCATGAAGCGCGGCCGCACCCCGGTGGCCTGGAAGTAGCCCTTCACCGCGCCTTCGGCGTCCACGCCGGTCTGGCGGTAGGTGAAGATTTCCTGCATGGTGATCACGTCGCCTTCCATGCCGGTGGTCTCGGCAATGCTGACGATCTTGCGGCACCCGTCGGTCAGACGGCTCACCTGGATCACCACGCCGATGGCCGCGGCGATCTGCCCGCGCGCCACCTTCGGCGGCAGGTTCATGCCCGACATCGCCAGCATGTTCTCGAGCCGGCCCAGCGCGTCGCGCACGGTGTTGGCGTGGATCGTGGTCATGGAGCCTTCGTGGCCGGTGTTCATGGCCTGCAGCATGTCGATTGCCTCCGCTCCGCGCGTCTCGCCGAGGATGATGCGGTCGGGCCGCATGCGCAGTGCATTGCGCACCAGCGAGCGCTGCGTGACCTCGCCACGGCCTTCGATGTTGGGCGGGCGGGTTTCCAGGCGCACCACATGCGGCTGGCGCAGCTGCAGCTCGGCGGCGTCTTCGATCGTCACCACCCGCTCGCCCGGGTCGATAAAGCCCGACATGATGTTGAGCAGCGTGGTCTTGCCGCTGCCGGTGCCGCCCGAGATCAGCATGTTGACCTCGGCCGTGGCCAGCGCCTGCAACACCTGCGCCATCTCGGGCGTGAAGGTCTTGAACTCGATCAGGTCGGCCACCGTGAGCGGCACCACCGCAAAGCGCCGGATCGACATCACCGGCCCGTCCAGCGCCAACGGCGGAATGATCACGTTGACGCGCGAGCCGTCGGGCAGGCGCGCGTCGGCCATCGGGCTCGACTCGTCGACCCGGCGCCCCACGCGCGAGACGATCTTGTCGATGATCTTCATCAGATGGTCGTCGTCGGCGAAGCTCACGTCGGTCAGGGTGAGCTGGCCGCGCCGCTCCACATAGACCTGCTGCGCACCATTGACCAGGATGTCGGAGATGGTCGGGTCGGCCAGCAGCGGCTCGAGTGGCCCCAGGCCCAGCATCTCATGCTGAATGTCGCGCACCAGGTTGCGCCGCTCGGCGGCGTTGACCACCACGTTCTCTTCGATCAGCAGCCGCTCGACCAGCGCGCTCAGCTCGGCACGCAGCCGCTCCGGCGACATGCCCTCCATCGCCTCGAGGTCCAGGCGGCCGAGCAGCAGCTGATGCACGCGCGACTTCATCTGCTGGTAGGCGTGCGAGGCCTGGGCCGGCGTGTCGCCGCCGCGCGGCTCCATGCGGGGTGCCTCGGGCTCGGGCTGGGTGGCGAGTTGTTCGCGCAGTCTCATGGTGTGTCCCCCTGCTAGTTCATGTGCTGGCGCCGAACAGGCTCGACAGCCAACCGTCCTTCTTGCCGGCTTGCACCGGCGCGACCCAAGTCGCCAGCGCATTGAGCGCGCGCGCCACCGGGCTGTTGTGCGAAAGCTTGTCGATCGGCACGCCCTGGTTGACCGAGGCGCTCACTGCGCTGAAGTGGTTGGGAATGGTCCGCACCGTTTGGTTGCCGAGCGTCTGTTGCAGCGACTCCAGCGTGATGTCGCCGCTTTTCTGGTAGCGGTTGACCAGCCAACAGATTTTTTGCGACGGGTATTCGAGCGAGCGAAACAGCGCGCGCAGGCGCTTGGCGTCGCGCGCCTGCGGCAGGCTCAGTTGCAGCACCGGGAAGATGCGCGTGGCCTGGTCGAGCGCCTGCAGGCTGAGCGCGTCGATCGAGCGGCCGACGTCGAGTACGACAAAGTCGAACATCTGCCGCGCCTGCTTGATGATCGCCTCGATGTGCGCGGCCTTCACCTCGAGTGCCTGCGACAGCTCGGCCGGCGCGGGCAGCACGGAGAGCGTATCGCTCACCTGCACCATCGCCGAGCGCAGCAACTCGGCGTCGAGCCGGCCGATGTTGCGCGCCACCTCGGCCACGTCGCTGGCGGCCTTTTGATCGCTGAGCATGAGCAAGGCGTCGCCGAACTGCAGGTCCAGGTCGAGCAGCGCCACCGTGCGCTCGCCGCGGGTGGAGAGCATGTGCGCCAGGTTGGCGGCCAGGAAACTCGCGCCGCTGCCGCCCTTGCAGGCCATGAAGGCCAGCACCTCGCCTTGCTGGGCAGCGGGCGCCGGCTGGCGCTTGCGTGCGTAGCGCTGAACTGCGGCTTGCAGCGCCGCGTCGCTCACCGGCGGCGGCAGCACCTCGCGCACGCCAGCCTGCATGGCCTTCATGAGGAAGGCGGGCGACTGCTCGGCCGAAATGACGATCAGCTCGATCTGGGGGTTGGCGTGCGTCAGCCGCTCGATGGCGTCCAGGCCGGCAGCATCCACCGCGTCGAGCACCACCAGGCCGGGCCGGCTGCCGTTGACGGCGACGAGCAGAGACTGGGGCGAGCCGGCGGCGGCCCGCACGTCCAGCCCGCTGCCGCTGCCGCGCACGACCTGCGCCACCTGCTCGGCGCGGTCGAGGTTCGGGGAGATGACTTTGATTTTCATGGGGGTCCTGCGCGCTGCGCCTCGGGTGTGTCGTCGGTCAATTGCACACGGAATTGCCGGCGCTTTGCATGAATTCCTTGGGCAGCGTCGTCTGGAAAGGCGGAATCGCAATCGACAGCGGCACGAAGGGAATGATCGGCACGTGCGTATAGCCGGCCAAGGTGACGCGCACCGACTGGCAGGTCTGCTCGTCGCAGCCGCCCGGCAGGTAGTTGATCGTCACGTTGCCGTCCTGCAGCGCCGGCAGCATCGCCCGCATGCGGGTCTTGATGGAAGCGTCGGCGATGCTGCACACCACCGCCAGCCGCGCGCCCAGGCGCGTGGCTTCGCCCGCGGCATTCCAGGTCCACAGCAGGCGCGCCATTTCCATGGCGCCCAGCAGGAGCGCGAAGAACACCAGCACGGTGACGATCGCGAACTCGACGGCGGCAGCGCCTCTCTGGCGCCGCGTGAAGGCAGGGGCGGTCTTGTTCACTCCGACCTCATCGTGGTGCTGATGTTGTTGAAGTTCAGCGTCGCGGGCGCCACGTAGGTGACGATCGACGTGTAGGTGTAGCCCGAGATGCGCACCGTGACGAGGTCGGCCACGCCCCCGCCGGGAATGGGCACGTTGGCGTGCTGCTCGCCGGGGCAGCCACTCGAGTCCGCCGCGTCGCAGACCACCACGTCCGCGGGCACGAGGCCGGGCGCGAGCGGTGTGGCCGTCGGAGCGAGGCTGCCGTAGACCGCGAGGTTGATGGCCTCGGCCCTGCGACCCACGCTCGGCGAGGTCATGTGCCGGGCGGCGTCACGGGTGGCCTTGTCGAGCGCGTTGTAGGTGAAGATGGCACGCCCGTATTCGGTCACGCCGAAGGTGAGGATGAGCAGCGGCACGATGGTGAAGCCAAGCTCGACCGCGGCAACACCGCGCACCCGACGGCCGGCGCGCGGCAGGTGTTTGATCGGCTGGCAGCGGCGGCTGTTCATGGCACGCTCCTACTGCACCAGCCCGGGGACGAAGGGCCCGGTGCTGGTGGGGCCGCCGGGGATGCCCGAGCTGGCACAAGGCCCGCCGGGGGCGTTGGACAGGCCGATGTACTCCATGTAGATGGTCAGGCTGTTGTCGTTGTCCATCGGGTGCAGCATGAGCACGCAGGCGTAATCGAGGATCGGCACGGTCTGGCCGGCGCGCAGGGCCGGACAGTTCAAGATCGGTGCGGAGACGATGCGACGCTTGGTCCCGCGCGTGGCCAAGGCGGGGGGCTGCAACACCGTGTTGTTGTTTAGGACCTGCAGTCCCGTGATGGTGTTGCCGTTCTGCGCGCCTGGGGTGCCGTACGGCGCATTGGCCGGCCTGCGAATGTCGAGGAAATTGGCCAAGGCGTTGGTCTGCGAAGGCCAGTTCAGCGGCCGGTACGCGTAGCCCGCACGGTCCGGCTTGGGGGCGTTGACATCGTTGGGGTTGTAGTTCGGTGAGTAGACGCCGAAGCGGGTGTTCCACGCCCTTCTTAAGCTTTGGATCGCCCCGGGTTGCCCGACGTTCGTGCCCACGTTCGAGAGGCACACGCCGCCCCCTTCGAGAATGCCAGAAGCTTCGCTCGCCCCACCGCCGGGCGGGGTGAAGTCCACCCAGTTGAAGCTGCCGGTGAGCTGGTCGCCGTTGGCGAACCCGCCGCTGTACCACTGGCCGGCAACGAGCCCGTAGGTCGGAGCACTGCCGTTCGCACAGAGGCCCAGCGGAATGGCGTTGCAGGCCTGCTGCGACGGCACCAGGCTGGCGGTCGCGCCCGAGCGCACGGTCGCGTCGCCAAAGCCGAGCACCTGCATGAACCACGGCCTGATGCCGGTTTCCTGGATCGTGCAGCGCACGTATTTCGAGGCCCCGGTGGCGGCGCCTGCGCCGACCCAGGCACCGCCGCTGAGTGCGGTACCGAACTCGACGGTCACGTCGCCACCCGCGGTGGCGTTGATGCCCGCGGCCTGGAAGCCGACCTTGTTGCGCCCTGCGACCAATCGCCCGGCGGACTCGGCGATGGGAAAGTTGGCCCGCGGAATGTTCGGCGCGCCGGTCAGCTCGAACGAGGCCGCCAGCGCGCAGCCATCGGCCGCGTTCTGCAACTCGGTCTTGTTCACGTAAAGCCGCCCGCCATCGAGCGCCAAGCCGGCAAA
>NZ_JANMWL010000259.1:0-15158 GCF_031393925.1 Methylibium sp.
GTTCGAGGAGATTGGCCCCGGCAACAGCGACACCTACATCGTCAGGGGTCATCTTAAGCACCAAGATTAGTCGTCGGCGAGCGGATAGGCAGTTCAACGCATTCTTCGCGCCCGCTGGCCGCGAGAGGCGGCACCCGGCGCGTGAGCGCAAGCTTCCGGATCGACAGCGGTCTAAGTGCGAGCCGATGACCTCTAGGACAGGCGCATCCGAGGGGTACCTTGCAGTCGCCTCCGGGGCGAGGACCGCCAGATGAAATGCCAGGAAGCTGCCCTTCGCCAACGGCTGGAACTGGCCGAGAACGGCTCGCCAACAGTCTTACCGGGAGCCGCCACACGAACTGCTGTTCAGCCGCGATCCGCTTGCTGCTGTGACGCAGCAAGCTTTGGCGTGTGGTGCGCGGCGCGGCGCCTGAACGCCGGCCGCTTCGTGTGGCCACGCGACATGGCGCCCGGCGCCGCACCGATGACGCTGACTCAGCTGCAGTTCGACGCCCTCGGTCTGCCGTGGCAGCGGCTGGAGCACATGCGCGTCATCTCACGCATGTGAGTCGGGCTTGCGCCACGCGGCAATTGGCGCAAGCGAGCGGCTGGACGTCGTGCCGGCGCAGTTCTTCGTCCTGTGATGCGGCGGAGTGCATGGCGTTCTCCTTGTCAAAGCATCAATGCATGATCACCACGTTGGTGAAACCGCCGCTGCGCTGGTCGATCGCATCCAGCGCCTCGTTGACGCGCTCGAGTGGGAAACGCTCATGCTCGAACACCCCGAGGTTCAATATGCCCGCGTGCGCCATTGCAGCCATGTCCTGCCCTTCCGCGGTCGTGAACCACAGTGAGCCGATGTAGGATTTCTGCAGGCACATCAACGGGAAGGGCTCGAGCGGAATGGGGTCGGCAACGCCGCCGATGTTGATCGCCTTGCCGCCGCGGCGCAGCGCGTTAAACGAATCGAGCACCGTGGACACCGGCGCGTTGGGACCTAGCGCTTCGATCAGCGCGTCCACGCCATATCCACCCGTCGCGTCCATCACGATCTCTGCAGTGGGTCGTTCCCCCAGCGCAATGGGCACGATGCGCGCCGGGTCGAGTTGATGGAGCCTGTCGAGCACCGCCTTGTTGCGTCCTGTCGCGAAGACCTTGGCCGCACCCATCGCCAATGCGAGGATGACCGCACCCAAGCCCAGCGTGCCGGTCGCGCCGTCGATCAGCACCGTCTGGCCGGCGGAAAACTGCGCCTTGCGCAGCGCCGAGTAAGCGGTACCGAGATAGCCGAAGCGAGCGCCTTCCTCGAAGCTGATGCTGTCGGGCAGCTTCACCAGGTTGGCGGCCGGGGCCGTCAGGTACTGACCAAAGCCACCGTACGGATAGTCCTCGTAGATCTGTTTCGATCCGGGGCCGAAGCCGAAGTAGCCCTGGAACGTGTAGGCCGTGCAGTTGATGTGGTCGCCGCGCCGGCATGCAAGGCAACTTCCGCACGACAGGCCCGGGTTCACATACACCCGGTCGCCGGGCTTGATGTCCGCACGCACCTGGCTGCCCACCTGAGCCACGACCCCGGCCGAGTCGAGGCCGTAGATCGCAGGCAGCGTGGGCAGCGGCAGGAAAGGGAACCACTTCGGATAGTTGGTCACCACGTTGCGCAGGTTCGGCACCACGCCAGCGGCCTTTACTTCGACGAGGACGTCGGTGGGGCGGACTTCGGGCACCGGGATGGTGTCGACCTGGAACGGATCACCGATCTTGTGCAGGCGCGCTGCACGCATCATCTTGGTCATGCTTGTCTCCTTTGTGGTGTTGGGAAGTTGACCGGACTGCGACGACCGGCCGAGAGGGATCAGTGCGCCAGAAAGTCCAGCACCAAGCGGTTGAACTTGTCGGCGTGCTCCCACTGCGCCCAGTGGCCGCAGCGGCTGAATACGTGCAGCTCCGCGTCCTGCAACCCCGCCAACAGGCGCAGGCCCACGTCCAGCGGCACGAAACGGTCGTCGCGGCCCCAGATCAAGAGGGCTGGCGAAGCGATCTCGCCGAGGCGGTGGCCCACATCGGGGAACTGCTTCGGGTTGGCATCAGCGCTCTTGACGAAGTTCTCCAGGTGATCGCGGCGCGTGAGCATGTTGTCCAGCCGGGTCTGGAAGAGCTCCTCCGTCAGGTTGGTCGTGTCGTACACGAACACGTTCATCATGCGCTTGAGGTTTTCAATCGTGGGTGCGCGATAGAGCGCCCCGATGAGCTTGATGCCCTCGGTGGGCATCGGCACAAACGGGCTGACACCGCCCGTGCCTCCGCCCATGAGCACCAGTTTCCCCACCCGCTCAGGGTTGGCCAGCGTGAACGCCACCGCGCTGTGCCCACCCATCGAGTTGCCGATCAGGTGCACCTTGTCCAAGCCGATGGCGTCCATCAGCCCTTTGAGGGCGCGCGCGTTGAGATCGGAGCGTGATCCGGTGCAGACCACGGGATCACTCTTGCTCCAACCCGGACAGTCCATCAGAACGACGCGGTAGCCCGCAGCCACCAGCGGCTCGACGTTGCGGTTGAAGTTGGCCCAGCCGCTGGCGCCGGGACCCGAGCCGTGAAGCATCACGACGGTCTCGTCGCCGCTGCCGGCGTCGTTGTAGTGCAACTGCAGGTCGAGCTCGCCTTCCTTGATGTGAACGAAACGGCTGGTGGCGGATTCGGTGATGGCGGTGTCGGTGGTGGAAATGCGGGCGTCCATGGTGTCTCCTGTGTCTGCTGTCAATAGGGCTGCTTCAGCAACATCAGGCCGAAGCCGGCGATGTATTCGGGAATGGCCTGGTAGTGGCGCAAGGTGCATGGCAGCGCGCGGTCGATGGGCAGCGCGCAGCGCGCCACGAGCCAGCTCTTGGACTCGTGGCCCGAGAGGCCTGCCTCCCGCTCGATGCTGTCCTCGCCGATCGCGCACAGCGCATCCAGGGCGGCGGCGCCTTCGGCCAGCGCGTCCATCCAGCGGCGGTCCCACGGTGGGTTGAGCGGCTTCATCGAGCTGTCGCCCGCGGCCAGTGCGCGGCCCGCGGCCATCACGCGCTGCGTCTTGGCCTCGCGCTCGGCCGGCGTGGGCTCGCTTCTCGCGGTGATGCGCTCGCGCACGGCCGCGTCGGGGTGTGACAGCGTGGGCACCGGTGGGTCGTGCGACAAACCGCCCGAGCCGATGAGCAGCGTGCGCCGCGGCTCACCGTCGAGAAAGCGGCCGATGGCCTGGCCCAGCGCGCGGCAGCGCCGCAGCCGCGGGATGCCCGGCTGCGCCACCGCGTTAAGGAAGATCGGCAGCACCGGCGGCGTATCCAGGCCACCCCACAGCAGCTGCAGCGGCTGCGCGAAGCCGTGGTCCACCTGCATGCGGCGCGAGACGGCGATGTCGAAGTCCTCGTCCATCAGTCGCGCGACCAGCGCGAGCGCTGCGTCGGCATCCACGTTGAGCTGTCCCGGCGGCGTGAGGTAGTCACCCACCGAGCGCGCCTGCGTGCCAATGCAAAACGGCGGCATCAGCTCGTTAAAGAAGCCGTTGTAGTGGTCCGGCGCCACCAGCACCACCAGCTCCGGCGCGAAGGCCTGCACCTGTTCGCGCGCCATGGTTATGGCGGCTTGCAGCTCGCGCTCCACCGCCGGCGCCACGGGGTTGAGCCCCATCAGCGGCGAGTGCGACATGCCGAGAAAGGCGCGTTCCATCATGTCGACTCCGACGCCGGGGACGTCCGGTCGAGGAGCGAGGCCAGGGCCTGCTCGAGCTCGCGCTTCGCCTGTGCGACGTCGTCCGCACCGCGATGGTGGCGCCAGGCCACGACACCATCGGGTCGCACCAGGAGGGCACCTGCTTCCTCGATCTCGCGCATCGCATGCCAGCTGCAGTAGGAGTCTTGCGCACCCGGCATTCCGATGACCACGGTCCGCAGGAACGGCAGGCTCAGCTTCTGCGCTGCATCGACCCACGCCTGGCCGGCGATGCCAGTGACCAGCGAGACCTTGCCCTTGCCGACCAGGTCCAGCGTGGAGACACGGCGGCCGTCCTGGCCCACCAGCCAGACGTGGGGCAGCTTGGCACCGGGCCGGGTCGTGGGCTGCACGAAAAGCTGCGGGTCCCGCTTCCAGATCTCCTCGGCCCCGTCGGGGTCCGGGATGATGGCCTCGGACACGCAACGTTGGTTGAGCTCGACACCCTGGGCGTTGAATTCGTAGTTCTTCAACTTCAGGGCCTCGGCCAGCGCGGAGCGGCGGGCCACGCCCTCCGGCCCGGGATCGGCCAGCCTTTCGCGCCCGGCCGCCACGGGATCCGGCGCGTCCGCATCGCGGAAGGTCCGGTTCAGCGGGGCGTAGTCGAGCCGGGATTGGTTGGCGCGCGCCACGATCTGCGCGCCCACCGGCGCTCGCTCCAGGGTGTAGGAGTCCAGCAGCCGCTCACCGGCGTGCCCCTTCACCACGAACGCGAGCTTCCAGGCCAGGTTGAAGGCGTCCTGTATGCAGGTGTTCGAGCCAAGACCGCTTGAAGGCGGATGGCGGTGCACGGCGTCCCCGCCGCAGAAGACGCGTCCGCTGGAGTAGACGGGCGCATGCGCCTGGTTGACGTACCAGACGGACGTGCTGTCGATCTCGATCTTCAGCTCCGGATCGCCCACCATGATGCGCACCCTGCGCTTGACTTCGTCGGGAGAAAAGTCGGGCTCGCCCTTGGCCATGTCGAAGCCCCAGCCGGCGATCCATTGCTTCCACGGCTCGATGACACGCAGCAGCCCCATGCCGATCTCGCCGAACGCCGCGTTGGACGTGACGATCCAATAGAGGATGCTCGGCCGGTGGGCCACGTAGCGGGACAGGTCGGCACGAAAGAGCACATACGCCGTGGCGGCACGGGCCAGCTGACCCTCCAGCTTCAGGCCCGCATCGTCCATGACCTTGGACTTGGCACCGTCTGCACCGACGAGGTAGCGCGCCCGCAACGAATACTCACGGCCGCACTGCAGGTCACGCAGCGTTACGGTCACGCCGGTGGCGTCCTGCACGTGTCCCAGGTACTCGGTATTGAAGGAGAAGACTGCGCCGCGCGCGGCCGCGTTCTTCACCAGCAGCGGCTCCATCTTGTTCTGGGGCAGGTCCAGCATCGAGCAGGGGCTGCCCTGCAGGTAGTCACCGATGCGCTCGTCGCCGGTGCCCCATGTGCGCAATCGCGCGATCTCGGGGCCGGCCAAGCTGGTGGTGAAGAGGGTATCGCCCATCCACTCCCACGGGGTCGCATCGCGCCGCGCTTCCTGCTCCAGGCCGAGGTCACGAAGAACCTCCACGGCGCGCTGGTTAGTGATGTGCGCACGCGGTGTGCTGGCGGTCCAGTTGTAGCGGTTGACCACATGCACACGCACGCCGTAGCTGGCCAGGGCCAGTGCAGTGGTTGCGCCCATGGGGCCGGTCCCCACCACCAGGACGTCGGTTTGAAACGGTTCAGGCTGCGCCATGATTGCTCCTGCTGTCGAACTACTTGACCGTGGCCTGGATCACCGCACCGTAGGTGTCGATGTCCCGGCGCAGGCGCGCTGCGAGCTCGCTGGGCTCGGCGGGGTAAGGGTCGCCCGTGAGCGAAAACTTCTCCTTCATCTCCGGCAACTTGACCGCCGCGTTGAACTCTCGGGAGAGTCGATCGACGATCGGCTGGGGCGTTCCGGTGGGGGCGACCAGCATGAAGTAGTTCGTCACTTCGAGGCCAGGGAACCCACTCTCCGCAAGGGTCGGCACGGCGGGCAGAAGCGGGTGGCGGTTTGCCCCCAACGTGGCCAAAGGGATGAGCTTGCCGCTGCTGATGTATTGCTGCGCAAAGTGGACCGGCATCAGCATGGTCTGGATCTGTCCGCCCAGCAGGTCACTTGCCGCAGGCGCGAGCCCCTTGTACGGCACGTCGACGAAGTCGCCGCCGGTCAGCTTGCGCAACTGATGCATGTGCACGAACCAGGGGCTGCCCGGACCCATGGAGCCGAAGTTCACGCCCTTGCTGGTTTGCGTGTTGGACAACTGAACCAGTTCCTTCACGGAGCGCGCCGGCACCTTCGGGTGTACGACGAGTACCAGGGGAACCAGGGCCACGCCGGAAATCGGGACGAAGTCGCGTACCGCGTCGTACGGGACCTTGGCGCCAAGCAGTTCGCTGGCACGGGGCATCTTCCCGATGGCCTGGTTGATGGCATGCGAATCGGTCACCAGCCCGATCGTGTAGCCGTCCGCCGGAGCGCGCGCGACCATCTCGGTGCCGATGATCGTGGAGGCACCGGGCCGGTTGTCCACGATGACCATCTGCTTGAGGTTGGCCGAAACCACTGCAGCCAATGCGCGGGCAGCGGAGTCGGCGTTTCCGCCCGCCGGGTAAGGAACCACGATGCGGATCGGCTGCTTGGCGGGCCACTCCTGTGCCCAGCACGGGCTGGCGGCGAGCCCCAGTGCAGCGATGGCACAAAGGGCGCGTCGAGTGATGGTCATCTTGTCTCCTGGACGGTGTGAGCTGAAGCTGTTCGCAGTTCGCTGCGCACGCTTCGCAGTGTCCGAGCGAGGAAGCCGGGCGTAAAGTCGGTGCACAGAGTGCACCACGCAAAGGAGGCTGTTCAATGCCCGTTCCCCCGACCGATCCGCAGGCTGCCCTCTACCGCGAGGTGCGCGGATTGAGCCGAGGACTGGCGGTCCTGCGGGCCTTGAATGCGGCGCCCGGCGGCATCGGTGGCGTGGCCGAATTGGCCCGCATCACCGGCTTGCACCGCACCACGGTCAAGCGGCTGCTCGAGACGCTAAGGGCCGAAGGCCTGGTACACCACAAGGACGAAGGCGCGTCCTACGCCTTGGGTTTCGAGGTCAGGCGGTTGTCGGAAGGCTACGTTGGCGCTGAATGGATCGACCGCGTGGCCGCTCCGGCCATGCGGGATCACCTGCGTGCTCTCTCCTGGCCCAGCGATCTGGCCACACCCTATGGCGGATTCATGATCGTGCGGGAATCTACCCATCGATTCAGCATGCTGTCGCAGCACCGCGCCACGATCGGCATCCGTATTCCCATGCTGGTGTCTTCGCTCGGCCGGGCTTGGCTGACGTGGTGCGCAAACGAAGAGCGTGAAGCCACGCTCTCGTTGTTGCGCAATCGCACTGACGCCATCGCAGAGATGGCACGAGACGGTGCTTACGTGAAGCGAATCCTCCGGGAAACTCGCAGGCGCGGGTACGCCGTCAACAAGGGCGAATGGGCGTCCGAGGCCAGTGTGACGGCCATCGGGTTTCCCGTGCGCATTGGCGAACATGCGATCGGCGCAATCAACCTTGTTCTGCAAAACAACGTCGTCTCTGATCGCGAGATCGCCACCCGCTATGTGCCCCTGTTGCGCAGCCTGGCAAATGAAATCTCCAAAGGGGCCGCGAGCTTGCCGCGTCGCTAACCACATTTTGATCAAGGCGAAAAACCAAGTACAAACCCTCGATCCTGACGACCGCCGACGGCATCGAGCTCGAGACTGCCGCGTCGGAAGTGCCTGTTCTCGCGTACGCCATCGCGCAGCAACACTCCGAGCGTGCAGTGCGCTTGAGTCGGTCGTCAGTGAGACTGCTGAGCGAACGCCTCGAGCTGGTCGATGCAGGTGTTCCAGCCTTGAAAAAACCCCATCTCCTCATGGCGATCTCTCGTCGCTTTGTCCGGGTGCATGACGGTGGCGATGTAGCGCGTGCCATTGCCTTCGTCGGCCATCGAAATGACGGCTGTGAACGCGAGCCAGGGGGTGGCGGGTCGCCACCCTTCGATCAGTAGCGACGTGAAGACGATCCGGGCGTGCGGGATGACCTCCAAAAAGCAACCTGGGTTGTCGCTAGTGCCCTCGTCGGGGCCCCGCATGCAGGTGTGAAACGCCCCACCAGCGCGGAGGTCAAATGCTCGCACCTCCGTGGTCCACGGCTTGGGGCACCACCATTCCTTCAGGAGGTTGGGATCGGTCCACACCCTCCACAGCGTGGCCCGCGGAGCGCGGACGAGACGAGAGATGACAAGATCTTGTTGATCAAAGTTGACGATGGTCGCGTTTGTCACTGGATAGGTCCTTCTGATGAAGCTTTTCGACAAAGCTGTGCGTCGGTTCGCGCTTTCCATGTGCACGCTGCGCATGGCAATAAGCTCACGGCGCCATCGTCTCCAGCGCCTCGCTCAGTTCGAGCCAGCGCGCTTCCAGTGCTTCGATCTCCTCGCCCAGCGCCTTTTGACGTTTGCCGGCTTCGGCGCGGGCCGCCGGGCTCATGCCGGGGGCCGCCAGCGACTGGCCGCAGCGCTCGCGCTCGCCGGTGGCGGCGGCGATGCGCGCCTCTAACTTGCTCATCTCGCTCTTCAGCGGCTTGGCGTCGCTCGCGCGCTGCTGGCGTTGTTGGGCCTTCTTCTTGCGGTCGTCGTTGCGGTCTTCGCTGCGCGCATTGGCGCCTGCCGGGGCGGCAGCGGCAGGAGTGGCGGGTGCTGCGGCCACGGGCGCCGTGACGAGGGGCGCAGGCAGCGATGCGGCCATGCGCTGCGACTGCGCATAGGCCTTGGCCTGCTCCTTGGAGTTGTCGAGCAGCCAGCGCTGGTAGTCGTCGAGGTCGCCGTCGAAGTCTTGCACGCCGCCGGCGGTGACGAGCCAGAACTCGTCGCACACCTCGCGCAGCAGCGCGCGGTCGTGGCTCACCAGCATGACGGTGCCCTCGAACTCGTTGAGCGCCATCGACAGCGCCTCGCGGGTGGAGAGGTCGAGGTGGTTGGTCGGCTCGTCAAGCAGCAGCAGGTTGGGTTTTTGCCAGACGATCATGGCGAGCACGAGGCGCGCCTTCTCGCCGCCGGAGAGCGAGCCGACCGGCTGGTGGACCATTTCGCCGGTGAAGCGAAACTGGCCGAGAAAGTCGCGCAGTTCCTGCTCGCGCGCGCCGGGCGAGACCTGCTTGGCGAGCCGGATCATGTGCTCCATCGGCCCGCTCTCGGGCGTGAGCACGTCCATTTCCTGTTGGGCAAAGTAGCCGATCGCCAGGCCCTTGCCTTCGGTACAACTGCCGTCGATCGGCGCGAGCGTCTTGGCCAGGGTCTTGACGAGCGTGGACTTGCCCTGGCCGTTGGCGCCGAGGATGCCGATGCGCTGGCCGGGCATGACCGAGCGGCTCACGCCCTGCACGATGGTGATCGGCTCGCCGCCCTCTACGGCGTAGCCGAAGCTCATGTCGCGCATGGCGAGCATCGGGTTGGGCAGGTTGGCGGGCTCGCGGAACTCGAAGCTGAAGTCGGCCGCGGTGAGCACCGGCGCGATTTTTTCCATGCGCTCGAGCGCCTTGACCCGGCTTTGCGCCTGCTTGGCCTTGCTCGCCTTGGCCTTGAAGCGGTCGATGAAACGCTGCAACTGCGCCACCTTGTCTTGCTGGCGGCCGTAGGCGGCCTGCTGCTGGCTCATGCGCTCGGCGCGCATCAACTCGAAGGAGCTGTAATTGCCGCCGTAGCGGGTGAGCTGGGCGTCGTCGAGATGCACCGTCACCTTGGTGATGGCGTCGAGGAATTCGCGGTCGTGGCTGATCACGAGCATGGTGCCTTCGTAGCGCTGCAGCCAGGCCTCCAGCCAGACCAGCGCGTCGAGGTCCAGGTGGTTGGTGGGCTCGTCGAGCAGCAGCAGATCGCTCGGGCACATGAGCGCGCGCGCGAGTTGCAGCCGCATGCGCCAGCCGCCGGAGAAGCTGTCGACCGGCGCGTCGAGCTGTGCGCTCTTGAAGCCCAGCCCGAGCATCAAGGCCTGGGCGCGCGGCCGGGCATCGTAGGCACCGACCTCGGCGAGCACCGCATGGGCGTCGCCGATCGCATGGCCGTCGTCGGTGGCCTCGGCGGCGGCCAGTTGCGACTCGGCTTCCATCAGGCGCGTGTCGCCCTCGAGCACGAAGGCGGTCGCCGGCTGGTCGGTCTCGGGCATGGACTGCGCCACCTCACCCAGGCGCCAGCGCGGCGGGATGCTGAAGTCGCCGGCATCGGCCTGCAGGCGGCCGGTGAGCAGCGCGAACAGCGAGGACTTGCCGGCGCCGTTGCGGCCCACCAGGCCGATTTTTTCACCTGGATTGAGCGTGAGCGTGGTGTTGCCGAGGACGATCTTGGGGCCGCGGCGCAGCGTCAGGTTGCGAAGTGTGATCACGACAAGGACAGGGAAATGAAAAGGAAATGGGGAGGCATCAGCTCAGGAGGACAGCAGCGATTCGCGCGTCACCAGCAGCACCTGGTCGGCGCCGGCACTGGTCTCTAGCCACACCGCTTCGAGCGCGGGGAAGGCGCGCTCGAAGTGCTCGCGCTCGTTGCCGATCTCGAGCACCAGCACCGCGCCGGGGAGCAGGTGCGAGGGCGCATCGAACAGCAGCTGGCGAATGAAGTCCATGCCATCGGTGCCACCCGCCAGGGCCAGCTCGGGCTCGGCGCGGTACTCGGGCGGCAGGCTCGCCATCGCGTCGGCGTTGACGTAGGGCGGGTTGCACAGGATCAGGTCGTAGCGGTCGGTCAAGGTGCTCAGCCCGTCCGAGCGCAGCAGCGTGATGCGGTCCTGCAGCTCGTGGGCGTCGACATTGATGCGGGCCACCGCGAGCGCGTCTTCGGAGATGTCGGCCGCGTCGATGCGCACCTCGGGCCAGGCCATCGCGGCCAGCACGGCGAGGCAGCCGCTGCCGGTACACAGGTCGAGCACGCGGCGCGTCTGCAGGCCGAGCCAGGCGTCGATGCTGGCGTCGGCCAGCAGCTCGGCGATGAAGCTGCGCGGCACGATCACGCGCTCGTCGACATGGAAGGCCACGCCCTGCAGCCAGGCCTGGTTGGTCAGGTAGGCGGCGGGCTTGCGGGTCTTGATGCGCCGCTCGACCAGCGCTTCAATCACCAGCCGCTCGCTGGCCGACACGGCGCGCTGGGCATGTTCGTCCAGGCCGTCCAGGGGCAAGCCGAGCGCCCATTGCACCAGCCAGGCCGCCTCGTCGAAGGCGTTGGTGGTGCCATGCCCAAACGAAACGCCCGCTTGGCTCAAGCGGGCGCTTTGCGCTTCGACGAGCTGCAAGACTCTCATGCCAGCATCTTCTCGAGCGTCTTGCGGTAGATCGCCGCGAGCGGCTCGATGTCGGCCACCGCGACGTGCTCGTCGATCTGGTGGATGCTGGCGTTGACCGGGCCGCATTCCACCACCTGCGCGCACACCTCGGCGATGAAGCGGCCGTCGGAGGTGCCGCCGGTGGTGGAGAGTTCGGTGGTGCGGCCGGTCACGTCATGGATGGCGCCGGCCAGCGCTGCGATCAGGCTGCCGGGTTCGGTGAGGAAGGGCCGGCCGCCGAGCGTCCAGCAAAGCGTGTGGTCCAGACCGTGGCGCTCGAGCACGGCGACCAGGCGCTCTTGCAGCGACTCGGGCGACGAGGCCGTGCCGAAGCGGAAGTTGAAGTCGACCACCGCCTCGCCGGGGATCACATTGCCGGCGCCGGTGCCGGCATGCAGGTTCGACACCTGCCACGAGGTCGGCGGGAAGTGCGCGTTGCCCTGGTCCCACTGCGTCGCCGCCAACTCGGCGATGGCGGGCGCGAGCTGGTGGATCGGGTTGAGCGCCAGGTGCGGGTAGGCGATGTGGCCCTGCACACCCTGGACGACCATGCGGCCGGTGAGCGAGCCGCGGCGACCGTTCTTCACCATGTCGCCGAGCTGCTTGACCGAGGTGGGCTCGCCGATGATGCAGGCGTCCAGCCGCTGGCCGCGCTCGGTGAGCCAGCGCACGACCTGCGTGGTGCCGTCGAGCGCCGGGCCTTCCTCGTCGCTGGTGATCAGGAAGCCGATCGCGCCGGCATGCGCCGGATGCGCAGCGACGAACTGCTCCGCCGCGACCACCATGCAGGCGATCGAGGTCTTCATGTCGGCCGCACCGCGGCCGTAGAGCAGGCCCGAGCGGTGCGTCGGCACGAACGGGTCGCTGCGCCAGCGCTCGAGCGGGCCGGTCGGGACCACGTCGGTGTGCCCGGCGAACACGAGCACGGGGCCGTCCTCGCGCTCAGCGCTGCCGCGCCGCAGGGCCCACAGGTTGCTGACCCGAAAGTCCTCGGGCCCGCTGTCGATCGAGTGGCACTGAAAGCCGATGGCGGCCAGCCGCGCTGCGAGGAGCGCCTGGCAGCCGCCGTCATGCGGCGTCACCGAGCGCAGGGCGATCAACTGCTCGGCCAGGGCGAGCGCGGCGGACGGCGCGGTGGTCACGAACTCGGGGCGCTCAGAACTTGCTGAAGGTCGTGGAGCGGCGATCGTCGCGCACCTCGAGCGTGATGTCGGTAAAGGACGGGCCGTCGTTGCTGTCGTCGCGCGTGGGCAGCAGCTTGGACTGCGCGGTGCCATCGTTCTGCAAACGCCAGATCAGGTTGGTGGGCGAGTCGGCATACGCGATGCCCTCTTCGCGCGTGATCACGCCGTCGTTGATGAGGCGCGCGAGTTCATGCTCGAAGGTCTGCGAGCCTTCGGCGAGCGACTGCTCCACGGCCTCCTTGACGGCCCCGAAATCGCCCTGGACGATGTAATCGCCCACCAGTTTGGTGTTGAGTAGCACCTCCACCGCGGGCACCCGGCCGCCGGCCGTGGCACGCACCAGGCGCTGCGACACCACCGCCTTGAGTGCCGCCGCCAGGTCGTTGAGCAGGGCCGGGCGCGCCTCGGGTGTGTAGAAGCTCAGGATGCGGCCCAGCGCGTGGTAGCTGTTGTTGGCGTGCAGGGTGGAGACGACCAGATGGCCCGAGAGGGCGTAGGAGATCGCCGCCGTCATCGTTTCGCGGTCGCGGATCTCGCCGATCAGGATGCAGTCGGGTGCCTGGCGCAGCGCGTTCTTCAGGCCGATCTGAAGCGACTGCGTGTCGCGCCCCACCTCACGCTGGTTGACCAGCGCCTTCTTGTTGGTGAACAGGAACTCGATCGGATCCTCGATGGTGAGGATGTGGCCGGCCAGGTTGCGGTTGCGGTGCTCGAGCATCGACGCCAGGGTCGTGCTCTTGCCGGTGCCAGTGGCGCCGGCCAGGATGATGAGGCCACGCTTTTCGAGGATGAGCGAGCTGAGGATGTCGGGCAGCCGCAGCGAGTCGAGCGTCGGGATCTCCATCGGGATGCAGCGGAACACCGCCGCGATCGAGCCCCGCTGGCGAAACGCGCTGAGGCGAAAGCTGCCGACGCCAGAGATGCCGATGCCGATGTTGAGTTCGCCCACGTCCTCGAGCTCCTCGAGCTGGGTCGGCGTGAGCAACTCGGCCAGCAACTGGCGCGGCTGGTCGGGGGTGAGCGGCTGGTCCGACAGCTGCACTATCTGCCCGTTGATCTTGATTTGGATCGGCGCGTTGACCGAGAGATAGACGTCCGAGGCCTTTTTGTCGGCCATCAGCCGCAGCACCCGTTCCATGTTTCCGCTCATGTTCACCCTCCCGTTAAAGCTTTGATCGGTTCTCGATCCGGTCTTGATCGCGCCAGGCGACTCAGGCGCCGCGCAGCAACTCGTTGATGCTGGTCTTGGCGCGCGTTTGCGCGTCCACGCGCTTGACGATCACTGCGCAGTAAAGGCTGTACTTGCCGTCCGCGCTCGGCAGGTTGCCCGACACCACCACCGAGCCCGAGGGCACGCGGCCATAGCTGACTTCGCCCGTCGCGCGGTCGTAGATCTTGGTGCTCTGGCCGATGTAGACGCCCATCGAGATGACCGAGTTCTCTTCCACGATCACGCCTTCGACGACTTCGGAGCGCGCGCCGATGAAGCAGTTGTCCTCGATGATGGTGGGGCTGGCCTGCACCGGCTCGAGCACGCCGCCGATGCCAACGCCGCCCGAGAGATGCACGTTCTTGCCGATCTGCGCGCACGAGCCCACCGTGGCCCAGGTGTCGACCATGGTGCCCTCGTCGACATAGGCGCCGATGTTCACGTAGCTCGGCATCAGCACCACGTTCCTGGCGATGTAGCTGCCGCGCCGCGCCACCGCCGGCGGCACGACGCGCACGCCGGTTTCGCGCATCTGCGCCTCGCTCAGGTGCCCGAACTTGGTCTGCACCTTGTCGAAGAAGCCCAGGTCGCCGGCCCGCATGACCTGGTTGTCGCTCACGCGAAAGCTCAGCAGCACCGCCTTCTTGACCCACTGGTTGACCTGCCACTGGCCGACGCTTTGGCGCTCGGCCACGCGCAGGCGCCCCTTGTTGAGATCGGCAATGACCTGCTCGACGGCCTCACGAAGCTTCGGGTCGGCATTGGCGGGCGTGAGCTTCGCGCGGTCGTCCCAGGCGAGGTCGACGATGGTTTGGGCTTCGGTGTGGTTCATGCAAAGTCGTGGATGAAAGAGGCAATGCGTTCGGCGGCTTCGACGCATTCGTCGAGACCGGCCACCAGGGCCATGCGGATGCGTCCCTGGCCGGGGTTGTGGCCGTGTGCCTCGCGGGCCAGGTAGCTGCCCGGCAAGACCGTCACATTGTATTGAGCGAGCAGTTCGCGGGCGAAGGCGGTGTCGCTGCCGCGCACGGCTTGTTGCGGCAGTTTTGCCCACAGATAGAAGCCGGCGTCGGGCGGTGCCACGTCCATCACGCCGGCCAGCAGCGGCGTGACGCGGGCGAACTTCGCTCGGTAGAGCGCGCGGTTGGCCTCGACATGGGCCTCGTCGGACCAGGCCGCGATGCTGGCGCGCTGCACCGCCGGGCCCATGGCGGCGCCGTGGTAGGTGCGGTAGAGCAGGAAGCTTTTCAGCAGCGCGGCATCACCGGCCACGAAACCCGAGCGCAGGCCCGGCACGTTGGAGCGCTTGGAGAGACTCGTGAAGGCGACCAGGCGGCGGAAGTCGCCGCGGCCCAGCGCCACGGCGGCCTCCAGGCTGCCCAGCGGCGGCGCCTCACCGCAGTAGATCTCGGAGTAGCACTCGTCGGAGGCGATCACGAAACCGTGGCGGTCCGACAGCTCGAAGAGGCGCTGCCACTCGGCCAGCGGCATCACCGCGCCGGTCGGGTTGCCGGGCGAGCAGACATAGAGCAGCTGGGTGCGCGCCCAGGTGGCCTCGTCGATGGCGGCCCAGTCGACGGCGAAATTGCGCGCGGCATCGCTGTTGCCGAACGCGGTTTCGGCACCGGCCAGCAGCGCCGCACCTTCGTAGATTTGATAGAAGGGGTTGGGGCAGACGACGGTGGC
>NZ_JANMWL010000289.1:0-3260 GCF_031393925.1 Methylibium sp.
GGAGTCCTTGGCTGCTTGTGCACGAGCGTCTCGGGTGAATGCACGCGCCACAAAGAAGCCTCTCTGCGCTCCAACCGTGGCTACCTTCTCCGAAAAAACGATGATCTCGTTCTTGCCAACCTTGGCCTGCCAGTTCTTGCACTCGAAGATGAACGTAGCTTCATACCCGGTTGCCAGCGAGGCGGTAACGAACAGGTCGACCTCGTGCCGTACACCTGCGGACTGAACAATCCGCTTCTGCTCAATCCGGAACGTCCCGTGAGCAAACCCAGGAGCTGAGCGAAGGATGGAGTCTTCGATGGCTCGAACGGCGTCTTCCAGCGAGTCGCCCTTCTCTTTGGGCGATGGCGAGGGTGGGTGCGAGACGGTGTTCATGACGCCTAACTATATTTGCGGCGCTGCATGCACCGGCTGACGTCGCCGGGCAGGACTTGCTGCACGTTGCCGCGCTGATGCGCCGTTGCCGCTTGTCTGCCACGGCCGTGGCAGACAAGCGGTGTGCCGCAGCGTGGCAATGCCTTGTCACACCGTGCGTGGATGCGGATTGCTCGACCCCCGACCGCGCGCGTTCGACAGATCGCCACGCCAGTGACCGACGCTTCCTCCCTCCTCACCGAACTGCGCCTCACCGCCAGTGGCATGAGCCGACGCCTGGCCGCGTGTAGAACGCTGCACGCCTTCAGCAAAGCATGTGCCCAGGCTCCGCGAAGCCGGGCCCGATGGCGAGTCTGCACGCGGGCAAGCGCCAACGCCAGCCCTCGAATGCGCGCGCAGAGTCAGGAACTGGCCGCTGTCGCGGCGTACCCACGACAAGGGAGGTACCGCGCCACTGAAAACAGTTGCAAATCGCCGGTGCGGATGGTGAAACTTGCAGCGGCAATGACTTGCAACCGTCCCCGCACCGACGCGCCGCGCGAAATCCGTACCGGCTTGCGCGCGGTCACCCGAGCCGCCGCGCGGCTCAGTCGCGCAAACGCCCGCGATCGAGGTGCAGGCGGCGCACGCAGCGCGCGGCGAGTTGCTCGTCGTGCGTCACCACCACGTAGGCCGTGCCCTGCGCGTGGGCCAGCTCGAGCATGAGCGCGAACACGCCGTCGGCGGTGGCGCGGTCGAGGTTGCCGGTGGGCTCATCGGCCAGCACGCAGGCCGGGCGGGTGACGAGCGCACGTGCCACCGCGACACGCTGACGCTCGCCGCCGGAGAGTTCGGACGGCCGGTGCGCCACGCGCGCGGCGAGCCCCACCGACGCGAGCGTGGCGCGCGCCTGCTCGCGCGCCTCGTCGCGCGCAAGGCGGCGGATCATCAGCGGCATGGCCACGTTGTCGAGCGCCGTGAACTCCGGCAGCAGGTGATGAAACTGGTAGATGAAGCCGAGGTGGCGGTTGCGCCACTGCCCTTGCTCGGTGGCGCCCATGGCGACGAAATCGCGACCCTGCAACCACACGCTGCCGGCACTCGGGGCGTCCAGGCCGCCCAGCAAGTGCAGCAGCGTGCTCTTGCCCGAGCCCGAGGCGCCCACGATGGCGAGCGTTTCGCCGCGCGCCACGCCGAGGTCGACGCCTTGCAGCACCGGCACGTCCAGGCCGCCCTCGGTGTAGCGCTTGTGCAGGCCGCTGGCGACGAGCACGCGGCGGTCGGCGTCGCCGATGGTTGCGCTGTTGCCCGCGCCGGCCTCACTCATAGCGCAGCGCCTGCGCCGGCTGCACGCGGCTGGCGCGCCAGCTCGGGTAGAGCGTCGCGACGAAGGCGAGCACGAGCGAGATCAGCGCAATCGGCGTGATGTCGCTCGACTGTGGGTCGCTCGGCATGCGACTGATGAGGTAGATGCTGCCGGGCAGGAAGCTCGCGTTGAAGAGCTTTTCCAGCGCTGGCACGATCACGTCGATGTTGTAGGCCACCGCCAGCCCGAGCACCAGGCCACCGGCCGTGCCGATGATTCCCGAGGCCGCCCCCTGCACCATGAAGATTCCCATGATCGAGCGCGGGCTCGCGCCGAGCGTGCGCAGGATGGCGATGTCGGCGCGCTTGTCGGTCACCGTCATGACGAGCGTGCTCACCAGGTTGAAGGCCGCCACCGCGACGATCAAGGTGAGGATGATGAACATCATGCGTTTTTCGAGCTGCACCGCGTCGAACCAGTTGCGGTTGCTGCGCGTCCAGTCGCGCACCGCGTAGGTCGGACCCAGCTCCATGCCCAACTCGGTGCCGATGCGCCGCGCGTCCTGCTGGTTCGCCAGGCGCAGTTGCACGCCGGTGGGGCCTTCCAGGCGAAACAGCTTGGCCGCGTCGTCCAGGTGCATCAGCGCCAGGCCGCTGTCGTACTCAAAGTGGCCGGCATCAAAAGTGCCCACCACCGTCATCTGCTTCAGACGCGGCACCACGCCGGCCGGCGTGACCTGGCCGTTGGGCGTGACCAAGGTGATCGGGTCACCGACCACGACGCCCAGCGTGCGCGCCAGCTCGCCGCCGAGCACGATGCCCCAGGCGCCGGGCTTCAACTGCGCGAGCACGCCCTCCTTCAATTGCGCGGCGATCGGCGTGACCTTCACTTCCTCGGCCGGGTCGATACCGCGCACGATCGCGCCGCGCATCTCGTCACCGCGCGCAATGAGCGCCTGCGCCGCGATGAACGGGGCCGCGCCCTTGACCTCGGCATGGCGCGCCGCCGCAGCCGCAGTGGCGCGCCAGTCGGCCAGCGCCGCGCCCTGCGCGTCGAACACCTCGATGTGCGCGATCACGCTGAGCATGCGGTCGCGCACCTCCTTCTGAAAGCCGTTCATCACCGACAGCACGATGATCAGCGCGGCCACGCCGAGCGCGATGCCCAGCATCGACACGCCGGAGATGAAGGAAATGAAACCGTTACGCCGCCCGCTGCGACCGGCGCGCGTGTAGCGCCAGCCGATGATGAGTTCGTAGGGCCAATTCATGAGCGGGCGATGCTACCCGACGGGTCCGCGCAACCTGGGTCTGCGCATGGGCCACGGCTTCGTGCGACGAGGGACGGCGCTGCTTCCCAGCGGCGCAGCCGACGGCCCTACGGTGTCTGCTACGCAATCGCTTTCAATCGAACAGGAAAGGCAGCCTGCAACCCTCCGTCGGCAATTTTCAGCGTTCTGGTTGCGGGTTGCGGGTTGCTGCCAGCCATCCTGCTGATGCCGCAATCTATAACTTGCAAAACAGCAAAATTACCGCATACTTGTAAGCTATGACTGACATTATCCGCCTGCCAGACGAACTCGGCCAGCAACTGCCGATGG
>NZ_JANMWL010000294.1:0-1690 GCF_031393925.1 Methylibium sp.
GCGTCGGTCGAGCGCAGTGCCGAGCGCGCCGCTGACAGCACGCGCGAAGCGGCCAGGGACACTGCGAATGCCACCAAGGACGCTGCCAAGGTGATGGGCGAAAAGGTGGCCGACGCCGTTATCACGACCTCGATCAATGCCGAGCTCGCCAAGGACACTGCGCTCAGCGCTCTGAAGATCAACGTCGACACGCGCGATGGCAAGGTGATGCTGCGCGGCACGGCACCCGACGCCACGGCACGCGATCGCGCCACGAAACTCGCCAGCGGCGTCAAGGGCGTGACCAGCGTAGACAACCAGCTCACGGTCGCAGCCGCGAAGAGCTGATCCGCCCGGTCACATCAACAGCGTGGGCACTGCGGTGCCCGCGCCCGCGTCAGAGGAGTAGCAACCATGGATGCCCCCGCCAAGCTCGCCGTGACCACCTCACTCGATCTGCACTATGAGATCCGTTTCCAGTCGCTCTTCAATGAGGGCCGGGCTTTGACATTCCCGTGCGACGCCGCAGGCCACGTCGAAATGGACGCTCTCAGCGAGCGGGCCCGCAACAACTACCTCTACGCACGCGCGGTCGTCGGCCTCGAGTACGCCACGCCGGCCGTCGGCCCGAGCCTCGATTGCACTGAGTTGCGCTGAGCAAGACCGACCGTCCTGGAGTCGCCGCGCCGGCCCATGACGCCTCCCGACCTTGGCGAGAACGCGCCTCTCTTCATCGTTCTGAACGCCGGCTCCGGCCATGACGACGCGGCCCTGACGCGCCAGAGCATCGAAGCGGTGCTCGACGCAACGGGCCGCCGCTATCTTTTGTTCCAGGCCGACCCTCCTTCGGGTTTGCAGGCGCTCGCGCAGCAGGCGGTGGAATGCGCCAGGGCCGAGCGCGGCGTGGTGGTCGCCGCGGGTGGCGACGGCACGCTCAACACCGTGGCCCAGGCAGTGCTTGGCAGTGGCTGCGCCTTTGGCGTGTTGCCGCAGGGCACCTTCAATTACTTCGGCCGCAACCACGGCATTCCCTCCGACACCGCCGCGGCCACTCGGCTGTTGCTGAGCGCGCGTGCGCAGCCGGTGCAGGTGGGGCTCGTCAACGCGAGCCTGGGCCTGTACCCGCAGTTGCTGGAGGATCGCGAGGCCTGGAAGCAGCAGTACGGGCGCCATCGGCTGGTGGCCTTCGGCTCGGCGCTCGCGACCTTGCTGCGCGAACACCGGCAGTTGCGCATCCGCGTCGAACGGGCAGGCAAGGCGCATGTCGTGCGCACGCCCACGCTCTTTGTCGCCAACAATCGGCTGCAGCTCGAGCAGATCGGCATCGAAGAAACCGAGGCGCTCGCCAGCGGCCGGCTGGCGGCGGTGATGCCGCGGCCGGTGGACACCCTGACGATGCTCGGTCTGGTGGTGCGCGGAGCACTCGGCAGGCTGGGCGAGGCCGAGCAGATCGATCACTTTAGATTCACGCAGATGACCGTCACGCCAGCGCCTGCCTTCGGGGGCTACGGAGGACAGCGACTCAAGATCGCCACCGATGGCGAGGTGGGCTGGCTACGCGCGCCGATCGAGTTTCGCGTCGCCCCCGAGCCGCTGTGGCTGCTCAAGCCCGACGGCGCGCGCGGCGAACAGGCGTGATGCCTTCGCTGCTGCAGGTGTCCGACCCCCACTTCGGCACCGAGCAAGCGCCCGTGCTCGAGGCGCTGGTGGC
>NZ_JANMWL010000002.1:0-5260 GCF_031393925.1 Methylibium sp.
CGGCCGGCTGCGGTGGTCAGGATTTCTTTCAAAGCGGTCAATACGCCGTCGGGCGCCTCTGCCATCAGGGCGTGCCCGAAGGGCAGCGTCACCACCGTGGGTGCGAGCGCATCGCGCAGCGCTTGCGAGGCCTTCGGCGTAGTCATCTGGTCCTTGCTGCCCAGCAGCAGCCATGCGGGGCAGGTCAGGCGCTGCGCGGCGCCAGCCAAGCCCGCGTAGCGATCGCACACGCCAAAGTCGTGATGGAACAGGTTGCCATGGCCGGCCTCGGCATAGCGCGACTGCATGCGGCGCATCAGCGCACGATTGCCGCCGTGCAGCCAGCTGCCCGGCCCTGGCATCGAAGGCTTGGCGGCGAGGCCGGAATGCGAAAACGCGTTGACGCTGTCGATCGCGGCGAGCGGGTCGTGCAGCGCGGTTTGCAGCAACGCGGCCGACACCGGCATCGGGTAGGCCGTGGCCACCATGACGAGGTGGCTGGCGCGCTCGCCGAGCCGAGCCGCGCTCTCCAGCGCGATGAGCGAGCCCATGCTGTGGCCGACCAGCGCGCAGCGCGAGGCACCCGCGGCGTCGAGCAGGGCCACCGTCCAGTCCGCCAAGGTCTCGACATCGGGCAAGGCCGTACCGGCGCTGCGTCCGTGTCCCGGCAGGTCGACGGCGAGCACGGCATGGCCGTGGTGCGCGAGGTAGCGACTCTGCAGCGCCCACACGCTGTGGTCGCCCAAGGCACCGTGGATCAGCATCACGGTGGGTGTGGCGCCGTCGAAGGGTTTACCGCCGGTGTAGGCATAGGCCTCGCGGCCGTTCACCGTGAGCCTCATGCCGACTTCTCCGCAAGCTTGAGAGCGCGCTTCAGGTCGTCGATCAGATCGTCGGCATCTTCGAGGCCGATCGACAGGCGAATCGTGCCCGGCGTGATGCCGGCCTGCGCCAGTGCGGCGTCGTCCATGCGGAAGTGCGTGGTCGAAGCGGGGTGGATCACGAGCGAGCGGCAGTCGCCGACGTTGGCGAGGTGCGAAAAGATCTTCAGCGCTTCGATGAAGGCGCGGCCTTGCTGGCGTGCGCCCTTCAGCGCAAAGCTGAACACCGCGCCCGCGCCACGCGGCAGCAGCCTTTGCGCCAGTGCATGGTCGCGGTGCGTGTCGAGATCCGGGTAGCCCACGCTTGCCACCATCGGGTGCGCCGCGAGAAAAGCGACCACCTTGCGCGTGTTCTCCACATGCCGCGCCATGCGCAGCGGCAGCGTCTCGATGCCCTGCAGCACCGTCCACGCCGTGTGCGGGCTCATGCAGGCGCCAAAGTCGCGCAGGCCCTCGCGGCGCGCGCGCAGCAAGAAGGCGCCGACCGTGCTTTCGTCGGTGAACACCATGCCGTGAAAGCCTTCGTAGGGGGTGGCGAGTTCGGCAAAGCGCCCGCTGCGCGCATGCGCGGCCGCCCAGTCGAACGCGCCGCTATCGACCAGCACGCCGCCGACCACGGTGCCGTGGCCGCACAGGAACTTGGTGGCCGAGTGGTAGACCAGGTCGGCGCCATGCTCGAAGGGCCGCATCAACCAGGGCGTGGTCAAGGTCGAGTCCATCAGCAGCGGCAGGCCGTGTTCGTGCGCGAGCGCGCTCACGGTGGGGATGTCGAGCACGTCCAGGCCCGGGTTGCCGAGCGTCTCGCCGAACAGCAGCTTGGTGGTCGGGCGGATCGCGTTGCGCCAGGCGTCGATGTCGTGCGGCGCGACGAACGTGGTGTCGATGCCAAAGCGCGCCAGCGTGTAGTGCAGCAGGTTGTGCGAGCCGCCGTAGAGCGCCGCGCTCGAGACGATGTGCGAGCCGGCCCCGGCCAAGGTGGCGATCGCCAGGTGCAGCGCCGCCTGCCCGCTGGCCGTGGCGATGGCGCCGATGCCGCCTTCGAGCGCCGCGACCCGTTCTTCCAGTACCGCGTTGGTGGGGTTCGAGATGCGCGAATAGACATGCCCGGCGCGCTCCATGTTGAACAGCGACGCAGCGTGTTCGCAGCTCTGGAACACGAACGACGTGCTCAGGTGCAGCGGCACCGCGCGCGCACCGGTGGCCGGGTCGGGGGCCGCGCCGGCATGCAGCGCCAGGGTGTCGAAACCAGGGTCTGAGGCGCCGGGCATGGGGTAGTTTCGCTGGGGTCGGGGTCGCAAATTGTGGGCTATATTGACTTGGCGCTGCGTGCCAGCAACCGGCACATGTTGCGAGCCAAGGAGACGGCAATGAAGGTCAGCGACATTCTGCGAGTCAAGGGCGGAACGCTCTTCACGGCCTCGCCCGACCAGCCCCTGGCCCAAGCGGTGTCGACCATGGCCGAGCGCGACATCGGCTCGCTGGTCGTCATGGATCACGGTGAACTCACCGGCGTGCTGACGTTTCGAGAGGTCATCCAGGCGATCGTCGGCAACGCAGGCAGCCTCGGCACCTTGAGCGTCGGCGCCGTCATGGACGACCATCCGCTGACCTGCACGCCCGACACCGAGATCGACGAAGTGCGCCGCATGATGCTCGGGCGCCATGCGCGCTACATGCCGGTGATGACCGAGCGCACGCTGATGGGCGTGATCTCGTTCTACGACGTCGCCAGGGCGGTGGTCGATGGGCAGGATTTCGAGAACCGCATGCTCAAGGCCTACATCCGCGACTGGCCGGTCGAAGACGGCCAGCCGGACCCGGCGCAATTGCTCTGAAGCACCCCACGGCCATGGCGGCCTTCAAACGCCGTGACGCAGTTGGCAGCATGGCTCGGCGCGCTGTGTCGTGGTGTTACCGCCTCAGTCGCGCTTAAGCTGATCGGTAGATGCTGCCTGCATGCGTTGCAGGAGAGCCGCCATGAAGGTTCATCAAGCGATCCGTGTCGTCGGCTGGGGCTCGCTGATGCTCAGCTGCGGCCTGGTCGGTGCCGAACCATTTGCGCCCACGACGATGGCGTCGTCCCCCAGCGTCGATCCGGCGCCGCTTTCGACACCGCTGCGTATCGACGGATCGTCGCTCGCGCGCGCCGGCCTGGCACGCGCTGCGAGCGATCCGCGGCCGACCGATCGCACCGCGACGGCATCGATCACGATCATCGAGCTGCCGCGCTCGGGCCCACCCAACAACGGCACACCGGGCTCGCAACGCGCGCACCACGCGCTCAGCATCGACTCCGAGCGGCCGGCACGCATGCTTCGCTCGCTGGGGCTGGATGCGAGCCATTGCGCCACCCGCCTGCGCATGCCGTCCAAGCTGCGCCGCGACGGCGAGGGCGTCAACCTCGATGTGCAGGCGCACGTCGGACTTGCCTGCCGTTTCTAGCAGCAGGCGCTGCGCGGCGGTGACACGGGCGGTTGCGGGGCCGCTGTCACAATGACGGCACCCCTGAACCCGCCTCTTCGACCATGTCCGGCAGCACCCTCGGCCACCTGTTTCGCGTCACCAATTTCGGTGAATCTCACGGCCCGGCCATCGGTTGCGTGATCGACGGCTGCCCACCCGGCATGCAGCTTTCCGAGGCCGACATCCAGCCTGAGCTCGACCGCCGCCGCCCCGGTACGTCGCGCCACGTCACGCAAAGAAGCGAGGCCGACGCGGTCGAAATCCTGTCCGGCGTCTACCAGGGCAAGACCACCGGCACGCCGATCTGCCTGTTGATCCGCAACACCGATCAGCGCAGCAAGGACTACACCGACATCGCGCAGAGTTTTCGGCCCGGCCACGCCGACTACACCTACTTTCACAAGTACGGCCTGCGCGACCCGCGCGGCGGCGGCCGCAGCTCGGCGCGTCTCACGGCGCCGATGGTCGGCGCCGGGGCGGTGGCCAGAAAATGGCTGGCCGAGCATCACGGCATAGCCTTTCGCGGTGGCATGGCGGCACTGGGCGAGATCGAGATTGCCTTCGAGGGCTGGCAGCATGTGCGGGGCAACCCTTTCTTTGCGCCCAACGTCAGCCAGATCGCGCAACTCGAAGAGGCCATGGATCAATTGCGCAAGGCCGGCGACTCGGTCGGCGCGCGCATCGTGGTCCAAGCCACCGGCGTGCCGGTGGGCTGGGGCGAGCCGCTGTTCGACAAGCTCGACGCCGACATCGCCCACGCCATGATGGGCCTCAACGCCGTCAAGGGCGTCGAGATCGGTGCCGGCTTTGCCAGCGTCGCGCAGCGCGGTTCGGTGCATGGCGACGAGCTCACGCCGGCAGGTTTCCTCGGCAACAACGCGGGCGGCATGCTGGGCGGCATCAGCAGCGGCCAGGACATCACCGTGGCGATCGCCATCAAGCCGACCAGTTCGATCCGCACACCACGGCGCTCCATTGACCTGCAGGGCCAGCCGGTCGTGGTCGAGACCTTCGGCCGTCACGATCCCTGCGTCGGCATCCGCGCGACACCCATCGCCGAAGCCCTGCTCGCGCTGGTGCTGATGGACCACGCGCTGCGCCACCGCGCGCAGTGCGGTGACGTGCGCGTGCCGGTAGCGCCGATCGCGGCGCACGCCGAAGGGGCGTGAGCGGCGCGAGCTCCAAGCCCGGCGCACGCCCGAGCGCGGGCGAGGGCGCTGCACCCGCTGCATCGACCGACCGTGTCGCGGGGTTGCTGGCAGGCCGCCAGCCGAAGATGGCGGTTCGCGGCAAGATGCCTTGCATGACGTCCCGCCTGACCGACCTTCTCGCGCGCCTTGCGTCGCCGATGTCCCGGCCGCGCGCCGGCCGACTGATGTGTGCCGCGGCGCTTGCCACACTGCTGCTCGGCGCCGCCCGCGCCGACGACGGCGACGCGCGCCAGTACGTGCAGTTCGTCGAGGAGTTCGCTGGCAACTGCGTCGCGCGCCAGGGCGTACAGATCCTCGTCAAGAACAGCCACCCGACGCGCACGCTGCGCGTCTGGCTCGATCGCTGGCACATGGGCGTGGGCACCGGCGACCGTTCGCGCTCCGAACTCCTGCCGGGCGCCGAGCCCGAGGCGCTGGGCTGTTCGCGCAGCGTCAACGGCCCGCAGGAGTGGCGGATGGTGCGGGCCGAGTTTGTCGACTGAGAACGGTCGCCAATCTTTGTTACGTGGCGGGGGCGTGGCGACAGCCTCTTGACACATGCGGGTTGCCCGGCGGTGATAGCCTCACCGAGTGGTTGCTGCCGGCGCCACGCAATGACCAGCGCAGAGTCGCTCCCTTCGACCCCGTTTGCGGCAACTTCACCGGAGGCATGGATTGAACAGCCACCAAGTTCAGTTCTACGACAGCGACGCCTTTCTCGTGAAGACGGTGTTCGATTTCATCGAG
>NZ_JANMWL010000037.1:0-5141 GCF_031393925.1 Methylibium sp.
AGGATGGAAGTCAATCGCGGCGCCTTGTTTCAAGCAGGAATGGGGTGCCCGAACGGTAGCAAGGAGCACGCCCCATCGAGTGGCACGGCCGATTGGCACGCATGCTGCTATGCACAACGTGGGCGCAATGCTGCGCCCGGGCCGGGCCGCACCACCGGCCCTGCGCACAGCGACGTGCGCACCGGTGTCTTGCCCCCTGCGGGTCGATTCGGCTGACCGCCGACGCACACACCATGTTTCTTCGCGACTTCTTCCGCTCCGGACACACGCCCACGCTGGTCGCGGCCTTCACCTACTTCGCGTTCTCCTGCTGCATCTGGGTGCTCAACGGGGCGATGGCGCCGTTCATCGGCGAGACCTTCAACCTCTCCCCGGCGCAAAAGGGGCTGATGCTCTCGATCCCCATCATTGCCGGCGCGCTGATGCGCTTTCCGCTGGGCGTGATGGCGCAGTACATCGGACGCAAGAACGCCACGCTGGTCGAGTTGGCGTTGATCGCGCTGGCCATGCTCTACGGATTCTTCATGGTCGAAACCTTCAACTACCTGCTGGCGATGGGCGTGCTGCTGGGCATCGCCGGGGCGAGCTTCGGCGTGGCGCTGTCGCTCGGCGCGGGCTGGTTCCCGCCGCAGCACAAGGGCCTAGCGATGGGCCTGGTCGGCGCCGGCAACGTGGGCACCGCGGTGAGCGTGCTGGTGGCACCGCCGCTGGCGCTGTGGCTGGGCTGGCAGGCGGTGTACGGCGTCGCCGCGGTGGCGATCCTGGTGCCGATGGCGGTGATGGTGGTGTTTGCCAAGGAGCCGCCCGATGTCGACACCCACGCCAGCCTGCGCGAGCACGTCGCCTGCCTGTTCGAGAAGGACGGTTGGGCCTTCAGCCTCATCTACGGCGTGACCTTCGGCGGCTTCATCGGCCTGGCCAGCTTCCTGCCGTCGTACTACTACGACGAGTTCGGCGTGAGCAAGGTGCAGGCCGGGCAACTCACCATGCTGGCGGCCTTCATGGGTGCCGCGCTGCGCGTGGCCGGCGGCTGGATCTCCGACCGCTGGGGCGGCGTCAACACGCTGACCTTGGTGCTCGTGGTGGTGGCGTTGTCCTCGCTGGCGGTGGCTTTCGCGTCCGCCTCGCTGGTGCTCACCACCTTGCTGATGATGCTGTGCTTTGCCGCGCTCGGCGCCGGCAACGGCGCGCTGTTCCAGCTGGTGCCGCTGCGCTGGCCCGCCAGCACCGCGGTGGCCGGCTCGATGATCGGCGAGATCGGCGCGCTCGGCGGTGGCCTGGTGCCCAATGCCATGGGCCTGTCCAAGCAGTACCTGGGCAGCTACGGCTGGGGCTTCGCCCTCTTTGCCGTGCTCGCAATACTGGTGCTCGTGGTGATGCGCGTGATGCAGATCCGCTGGACCCGCACCTGGGCCGAGAGCGGCGGACGCGCGCGCGGCGTGGCGTCGCCCGCCGCCCCGCGCGCCGCGTCGGGGCGCCTGGCATGAAGCGCACGCTAGCGTGGCAGGAACAGCAGCCACACCACCAACAGCGCGTTGAACAACAGCGAGACGACGAGCGCGGCCTTCCACAGCGCCGCCGGGTCGCGCCGGATCAGCGGCGTGGCGGCGGGCGCGGCGAGCGCGCGCGAGGCGCCGCGTTCGAGCGCGAGCAGCAGCTCCTCGGCGGTCTCGAAGCGCAGCTTGGCATCGCGCGCGACCGCCTTGCCGACCAGGTGATCGAGCCACATCGGCACGTCGGGACGCACGCGCGACACGGGCTGCGGGTCGCGCCGAAAACGTGCCGTCTGGTAAGGCTCGATCTCGCCATAGGGCAGCCGGCCGGCGAGCCAGCGGTAGAGCGTGACGCCGAGCGCGTAAAGGTCGCTCGCCGCGTCGGCCGCAGCGCCCTGCCATTGCTCGGGGTTGATGTAGCTGGGTGTGCCGGCATGCAGCTCGCGCTGCGCGGCGCTCTCTCGCCCCGACAGCGCCACGCCGAGATCGAGGATGCGCCAGCGGCCGTCGTCGCCGAGGTGCAGGTTGGCAGGCTTGATGTCGCGGTGAACGACGCCAAAGCGGTGCAGCCGGCCCAGTGCCCGCGCGACCTGGCTCGCGGCCGCCACGATGTCGGCCACCGCAGTGGGCCGCACGCCGGCCAGCAGTTGCTCGAGCGTGTGGCCGCCATGCCAGTCGAACACCGTGTAGAGCGCGCTCGGCTCGGCCACCTCGTGGACGCGCACGAAACCCGAGTCCGACGGCGCGCCGGTCTTGCCGCTCACGCTGTAGCGCTCGGTCAGCCGCAAGCCCAGCCACGCCTCATGGGCGAGCATGGCGCGCTCCTCGGCGTCGCCGGCCCGCGCTTCATGCAGGGTCTTGATCGCCACCAGCGCGCCGCTGACCGCGTCGCGCGCCTGCAGCAGGCGGTGCACGCCGTTGTCGGCGACGAGCGCGGTGACGGTGTAGCCGTCGAGCCGGTCACCGAGCTTCAGGCGTCCGGGCACCGGCAGGCGGCGGCCGCGCTGCAGCTCGTCTTCGAGCCGGCCCGCGTCGAGGCCGCGAACGAGCAGGACGAGCGCGCTCGCGTTGTCGCGGCTGCCGGCGGCCAGCGCCGCCTCGACCAGCGCCTGGCTGGCGCGCTGCGCACCGTCGCCCTGCGCCAGCGCCGCCAACGCCGCCAGGCGCTTGGCGCCGAGCACGCCATGCACGCCGTCGCTGGTGAGCAGATAAAGGTCGCCGACCTGCACTTCGCCTTGCGCGTAGTCGACACGCACCGCGTCGTCCAGGCCGATGGCGCGCGTGAGGCGACTGTGGAAATCGAGGTGGTCGAAGTTATGGTCCTGCGTGAGCTGCACCAGCTCGTTGCCACGCAGGCGCCAGGCGCGCGTGTCGCCCACATGGGCAATGGTCACGGCGTGGCCTTCGAGGGCCAGCGCGGTCAGGGTCGTCATCGCGCTGGCGCCGCCGGGGCCGCGGCGTCGGCGATTGTGATCGGCCAGCCAGGCGTTCTGCGCACCGATCAGACGGTCGAGCACCACCGTCGTCTCCCAGGTCGCGGGCGCCGCGAAGAAATCGGCCAAGAGGCTCATCACCGTGGTCTGCGCGGCCTCCAGCCCGCCGCCGCCTTGCGACACGCCGTCCGCGATGGCCGCCACCACGCCGCGATCGCGCTCGCGCAGCGCACCGGCAAAGTCCTCGTTGAGCTCGCGCGGTCCGCGCTGGCTGGCATGGCCGATGTCGACGTCAAAACTCATCGCGGCATTGTCGGCGCGCAAGCCTGCGTCGCTGGCACCCACCTTGCTTTGAATTGCTCGAAGAGGAGCCGCACATGAAGAAGATGAAGCTGGTGATGGTGGGCAACGGCATGGCCGGCGTGCGCACGCTCGAAGAGCTGCTCAAGATCGCGCCCGAGCTCTACGACATCACCGTGTTCGGCGCCGAGCCGCACCCCAACTACAACCGCATCCTCTTGAGCCCGGTGCTCGCGGGCGAGCAGACGATCGACGAGATCATCCTCAACCCGCTGTCGTGGTACGCCGAGCACGGCATCACGCTGCATGCTGGCAAGAAGGTCACCGGCATCGACCGCACCCGGCGCATCGTGCGAGCCGACAACGCCGATGGCAGCGTCACCGAGGCCGAGTACGACCGGCTGCTCGTCGCCACCGGCTCCACGCCCTTCATCCTGCCGGTGCCCGGCAAGGACCTGCAAGGCGTGATCGCCTACCGCGACATCGCCGACACCAACGCGATGATCGAGGCCGCGCTCAAGTACAAGCACGCGGTCGTGATCGGCGGCGGCCTGCTCGGCCTGGAAGCCGCCAACGGCCTGATGCTGCGCGGCATGCAGGTCACCGTGGTCCACATCATGCCGTGGCTGATGGAACGCCAGCTCGACGACGTGGCCGGGCAGCTGCTACAAAAGTCGCTCCAGCAGCGCGGCATCAAGTTCCTGATCGGCGCGCAGACCGAGGCGCTGATCGGCGACAAGGACGGGCGGGTCATGGCGGTGCGCTTCAAGGACGGCCAGGAGATTCCGGCCGACCTGGTGGTGATGGCCGCGGGCATTCGCCCCAACACCGAACTGGCGCTGAAGATCGGCCTGAATTGCGGGCCTCAGGGCCGCGGCGGCATCGTCGTTTCAGACACCCTGCAGACCGTGACCGACCCGCGCGTGTACTCGGTGGGCGAATGCGCCGCGCACCGTGGCATCGCCTACGGTCTGGTGGCGCCGCTGTTCGAGCAGGGCAAGGTGTGCGCCACGCACCTGGCGCAGTTCGGCATCGGTCGCTACACCGGCTCGCAGACCAGCACCAAGCTCAAGGTCACCGGCATCGACCTCTTTTCGGCCGGCAACTTCATGGGCGGCAAGGACTGTGAGGAGATCGTGATGAGCGATCCTTACTCCGGCGTCTACAAGAAGCTCGTCATCAAGGACGACAAGCTGATCGGCGCCTGCCTCTACGGCGACACCGTCGACGGCAGCTGGTACTTCAAGCTGCTGCGCGAAGGCCGCAAGGTCGCCGACATCCGCGACAAGCTGATGTTCGGGGAATCGAACATCGGCGACACCGGCCACGAAGGCAACACCCGCGCCGCCGCGATGGCCGATGCCGATGAGGTGTGCGGCTGCAACGGCATCTCCAAGGGCGCGATCTGCAAGGCCATCAAGGACAAGGGCCTGTTCACGCTCGACGAGGTGAGAAAGCACACCAAGGCGAGCGCCTCCTGCGGCTCCTGCACCGGCCTGGTCGAACAACTGCTGATGTTCACGGCCGGGGGCGACTACTCGGCCACGCCGAAGAAAAAAGCCATGTGCGGCTGCACCGACACCAGCCACCAGGAGGCACGCGACATCATCCGCGCCGAGCACCTGCTCACCATCGACGGCGTCTACCGGCGCCTGGCCTGGCGCACGCCCAACGGCTGCTCGTCGTGCCGCCCCGCCATCAACTACTACCTCATCAGCACCTGGCCCAAGGAGGCCGGGGACGACCCGCAGTCGCGCTACATCAACGAACGCAGCCACGCGAACATCCAGAAGGACGGCACGTATTCCGTCATTCCGCGCATGTGGGGCGGCGAGACCACCGCCGCCGAGTTGCGCCGCATCGCCGACGCGGTGGACAAGTACAAGATCCCCACCGTCAAGGTCACCGGCGGCCA
>NZ_JANMWL010000236.1:0-11112 GCF_031393925.1 Methylibium sp.
GTAATCGTCACCTGCGAGCGCTGGTTGTGCGCGCCGTAGTCGGAGATTTCCTTGGAGCACGGGCACAGGCTCTTGACCGGCACCGCCACTTCGCACCAGAGGTAAGTCGCGCCGCCGCGCCGCTCGGCGATCCAGGCGCCCTGGTAGTCGAGCAGGCTGGCGACGCCGGAGACCGGCGCGTGCTTGCGGATGAAGAAGGGAAAGCGCGCCTCGATGCGGCCTTCGGTGGCGTGCAGCTTGTCGAGCATGGCCGCCAGTTCGGTGCGCAGCAAAGCGGCGTCGAGCGGCTGCATCGACGCGCTCAAGGCGTCGAGACCGGCGACGAAGCGCGACATGTGCGTGCCCTTCTGCTCGGCCGGCAGCGCCACGTCCAGGCTCCAGGTCGCCACGGTCGGGGCGGCGGCCTCGCCGATGCGCAGCATCAGCGGATAGCGCAGTTGCTTGACGCCCACGCGCTGGATCGCGAGGTGGCGCTCGTCGCGCGCGCTCTGCGTATCGGGGATGTGCAGCGCAGCGGTGATGGGGTGGGTCATGTCGTTCATGCGGGCTCCGATGCGCATCCTGCGCCGGGCGGTGGTTTGCTTCGGTCGCGAGGATGACAGTTTGCGCCGATCCTTGCCCATGCAAGGGCGGCGGCGCCGATCAAAGCGGGCCCCAGTGCCTGCTCACGCGTTGATCGCGGGGCGCACCAGCTCGAGCTTGGCGCCAAAGCGCTTGAGGATGCTTTGCTCGATGCCGGCAGCGTCCAGGCCCAGCATGGCAAGGAGCTTTGCCGGGTCACCGTGTTCAATGAATTCGTCGGGCAGCCCGAGCTGCAGCACCGGCACGTTGACGCCCGCCGCCTGCAGCGCCTCGAGCACGGCGCTGCCGGCACCGCCCTGCACGCAGCCCTCTTCGAGGGTGACCAGCGCGTCGTGGCTGCGCGCGAGCCGCAGCAGCAGCTCGGTGTCGAGCGGCTTGACGAAGCGCATGTTGGCGACCGTCGCGTCGAGCTTCTCGGCCGCGGCCAGCGCCGGGTAGAGCAAGGTGCCGAAGGCAAGGATGGCGATGCGCCGGCCGCCCGCGCCGGCCTCGCGCCGCAGTTCGCCGCGACCCCAGGGCAGCGCAGTCAGTTGCACCTGGACGGCAGTGCCGACGCCAGCGCCGCGCGGATAGCGCACCGCCACCGGATGGTTCTGCTCGAAGGCGCTGGTGAGCGCCTGGCGGCATTCGTTCTCGTCGGCCGGTGCGATCAGGCTCAGGTTGGGCACGCAGCGGATGAACGCGATGTCGTAGGCGCCCGCATGCGTGGCGCCGTCCGCGCCCACCAGGCCGGCGCGGTCGAGCGCAAACACGACCGGCAGGTTCTGGATCGCCACGTCATGAATCAGCTGGTCGTAGCCGCGCTGCAGGAAGGTGGAGTAGATGGCGAGCACCGGCTTCATGCCCTCGCAGGCCAGGCCGGCGGCAAAGGTGACGGCGTGCTGCTCGGCAATGCCGACGTCGAAGTAGCGCTCGGGAAAACGCTTGTGAAACTCCACCATGCCCGAGCCCTCGCGCATGGCCGGCGTGATGCCGACGAGCCGCGAATCCTTGGCCGCCATGTCGCACAGCCATTGGCCAAACACCTGCGTGAAGGTCGGCTTGCCAACTGCTGCGGGTTTCTTCAGCCCCTCGGCCGGGTTGAACTTGCCCGGACCGTGGTAGGCCACCGGGTCGGCCTCGGCCAGCTTGTAGCCGTAGCCCTTCTTGGTGACGACGTGCAGGAATTGCGGGCCCTCGCGGTCGCGCAGGTTCTCGAGCGTGGGGATGAGCGAGTCGAGGTCGTGGCCGTCGATCGGGCCCACGTAGGTGAAGCCGAGTTCCTCGAAGATCGTGCCGGGCACCACCATGCCCTTGGCATGTTCTTCAAAGCGCCGCGCCAGCTCCAGCAGCGGCGGCGCGTTCTTGAGCACCGTCTTCGCACCCTGCCGTGCGGCGGCGTAGAACTTGCCGCTCATCAGCCGCGCCAGGTACTTGTTGAGCGCACCGACCGGCGGGCTGATCGACATGTCGTTGTCGTTGAGCACCACCAGCACGTCGGGCAGCTTGCCCGCGTGCGGCATGCCGGCGTTGTTGAGCGCCTCGAAGGCCATGCCGGCGGTCATGGCGCCGTCGCCAATGATCGCCACGGCGTGGCGCGCCTCGCCCTTCAATTGCGCCGCCATCGCCATGCCGAGCGCGGCCGAGATGGAGGTCGACGAATGCGCGGTGCCGAAGGTGTCGTACTCGCTCTCGTCGCGGCGCGGAAAGCCGCTGATGCCGCCCTGCTGGCGCAGGCTCGGCATGCGGTCGCGCCGGCCGGTCAAGATCTTGTGCGGATAGGTCTGGTGGCCCACGTCCCACACCAGCCGGTCGTGCGGTGTGTTGAACACATAGTGCAGCGCGATCGTGAGTTCGACCGTGCCCAGGTTGCTCGACAAATGCCCGCCGGTCTGCGAGACGCTCTCGAGCACATGACCGCGCAGTTCGCCGGCCAGTTGCTCGAGTTCGGCACGCGAGAGGCCGCGCAAATCGGCCGGGCGCTCGATGCGGGCGAGCAAGGGGTAAGACTTCATCGGGGGGCGCGTCGCTAGATTTCAGCAGTCGCGCTCGACGACCTTGTCGGCCAGCAGGCTGAGCCAGGCCGCGTCGCGCAGGCCGCTTCGGGCCAGCGCGGCGTGGGCCTGCTCGCGCAAGTCATGCGCGCGGCGCTGGGCAGCGGCAAGGCCGAGCACGGTCACGTAGGTGGGCTTGTTGTGGTGCGCGTCCTTGCCGGCGGTCTTGCCCAGCGTGTGGGAGGCCTGGGTCGCGTCAAGGATGTCGTCCATCACCTGGAAGGCCAGGCCGATGGCGGCGCCGTAGTCACGCAGGCCGGCGAGCGCGGCGGCGTCGACCCGACCGCAGGCAGCACCCATCATCACGCTGGCTTGCAGCAAGGCGCCGGTCTTGCGGCGGTGCATGTCGCACAGCGCCTGCTCGTCCAGGCCCTGGCCCACGCTGGCGAGGTCGATCGCCTGGCCGCCGGCCATGCCGTCCTGCCCGGCCGCGCGCGCGAGCAGGCCGCACAGGCGTGCCTGCAGCGCGGGCGGCACGGCGTCGTCGTGTTCGCAAGTGAGCACCTCGAAGGCCAAAGCCTGCATGGCGTCACCCGCAAGCATGGCGCGTGCCTGGCCGAACTGCACGTGCACCGTCGGCTTGCCGCGGCGCAACACGTCGTTGTCCATGCAGGGCATGTCGTCGAGGATCAGGGAGTAGGCGTGGATCAGCTCAACCGCGCAGGCTGCACGCAGTGCCGCCTCGCTGCCGTGGGCGCCCACCGCTTCGGCCGCCGACAACACGAGCAAGGGACGCAGCCGCTTGCCGCCGTCGAGCACGCCATAACGCATCGCCTCGCCCAGGCCGGCCGGCGCCAGCGAGGGCACCCAGCGCTCGAGCGCGCCTTCCACGGTGTCCAGAGTGTCCTTGGCCCAACAGTCGAATTCGTCGCGCCTCATGCGGCAACCCACGGCTTGAGCTGGCCTTCCTCGAGCACCTGCACCTGCTGCTCCACCGCCTCGAGACGGCCGCGACAGTGAGTCAGCAACACGGCACCGCGGCGGTAGTGGTCAAGCAATTGGTCGAGCGGCAGCTGACCGGCCTCCATCAGGGCGACCAGTTGCTCCAATTCGGCCATGCCGGCCTCGTAGCTCGCTGGCTCGGTGGCCAAGTCGGCGCTCGAAAGCGCGGGCCCCTTGACGGATGCTTGCTTGACCATGTCTTGCTCTAGAAACCGGCAATTGTAGTCAGCGCCCTGTCCTATGCCGCCGGGGCGCGTGAGCATTTGTGCCGGTTGCAAATCGGCCCTTCGAGGCACACGGCGGTGCTGCCGGCCATCGCAGGAAAGCAGGGCCGGCCGATAGAATCGCAGCCCCTACCGCGCCCCTTCCATGCCACGTCAGGCCATGGCAGGAACGCACCCTGGTCCCTGGCGACCCCCTGCGATCAACATGTCCGACCTGAGCATCACCCGCGACGCCCTCGAGCGCAGCTGCGCGCAGCTGCCCGTGTCGAGCTATTTCGACGAGGCTTGTTATCAACGCGAGCAGGCGCTCATCATCCGGCCCGGCCCGCGCTACCTCGGGCACGCGCTCGCGGTGCCCGAGGTCGGCGACCACCACGCGCTGCCGCAGGAAGGCGAAGGCCGCGCGCTGGTGCGCACCGCCCAGGGCATCGAGCTCATCTCCAATGTGTGCCGCCACCGCCAGGCGGTGATGCTGCGCGGGCGCGGCAATACCCAGCGCAACATCGTCTGCCCGCTGCACCGCTGGACCTACGACCTGTCGGGCCAACTCGTCGGCGCGCCGCATTTCCCCGACGACCCCTGCCTGCACCTCAACAACTACCCCGTCCAGCAATGGAACGGCTTGATGTTCGAGGCCGGGCCGGGCCAGCGCGACGTCGCGGCCGACCTCGGCCGCCTGGCGCTGCCGCCCGAGTTCGACTTCTCCGGCCATGTGCTCGACCGCGTGGTCCTGCACGAGTGCGACTACAACTGGAAGAGCTTCATCGAGGTCTACCTCGAGGATTACCACGTCGGCCCCTTCCACCCGGGCCTGGGCAATTTCGTCGCCTGCGACGACCTGCGCTGGCAGATGGGCCGCGAGTTCTCGCTGCAAACGGTGGGCGTGGCAAAGCATGCCGGCGAAGCGCTCGGCCGGCCCGGCTCCGACGTCTACAAGCGATGGCACGAGGTGCTGCTCAACCACCGTCGCGACGCCCACGAGGGCAGGCCGCCCCGGCACGGCGCCATCTGGCTCACCTACCACCCGACGGTGATGCTCGAGTGGTACCCGCATGTGCTGGTGGTCTCCACGCTCTACCCCAAGGGCCCGCGCAAGACGCTCAACGTGGTGGAGTTCTACTACCCCGAGGAGATCGCCGCCTTCGAGCGCGAGTTCGTCCAGGCGCAGCAGGCCGCCTACATGGAAACCTGCGAAGAAGACGACGAGATCGCCCTGCGCATGGACGCCGGCCGCGAAGCCCTCTGGCGGCGCGGCGACGACGAGCGCGGCCCTTACCAAAGCCCGATGGAAGACGGCATGCAGCACTTCCACGAGTGGTACCTGCGCCGGGTGGCGGGCGCGAGCGGCGACGGCGACGCGTGATTCGTTTGCGGATGTCGGCACCGCTCATGATGGTGCTGGCCACGTTGCTGTTCGCGGCCATGGGCGTGTGCGTCAAGTTCGCGTCGCAGCACTACGCCACCGGCGAGATCGTGTTCTACCGCGGCCTGGTCGGCGCGATCGCGATGGCGTTGCTGCTGCGTTCGCGCGGCATCGCGATGAGCACGCGCTTGCCGGCGATGCACTTCTGGCGCAGCGCCAGCGGCGTCACGGCGCTGAGCCTGTGGTTCTACGCCATCGGCGGCCTGCCGCTGGCCACCGCGATGACCCTGAACTACATGTCCTCGGTGTGGATGGCGCTGTTCCTGATCGGCGGCGCCATCGTGCTGGGCGGCGCGCGCACCGATGGCCGGCTGGTCGCCACGGTGCTGGTCGGCTTTGTGGGCGTGGCGCTGATCCTGCGCCCGACCATCGAGCGCGACCAGCTCTGGCATGGCCTGATGGGCTTGCTGTCGGGGCTGCTCTCGGCGATGGCCTATTTGCAGGTCACGGCGCTGGGCCGCGCCGGCGAGCCCGAGCCTCGCGTGGTGTTCTATTTCTCGCTCGGCGGCATGGCTGCGGGCCTGCTGATTTCAATACCTTTCGGCGGCTTTCACGTGCACGGCGACTGGTTCGCAGCGACCATGCTGCTGGCCGTCGGGCTGCTCGCGACCGCCGCGCAGCTCTTGATGACGCGCGCCTATTCGATCGGCCGCCCGCTGGTCAACGCCAGCCTGCAGTACCTGGGCATCGTCTACGCTTTCATCTTCGGCGCCGTGCTGTTCGACGACCCCATCGCGCCGATGGCGCTGGCGGGTATGGCGTTGGTGGTGGGCGCCGGCCTTGCCGCGGTACGGCTGCGCAATACCGTGGCGCCACGCGTTGCGGCCCCTTCGACCCTGGAGCCCTAGGATGAAACGTCTTACTGGAACGACGAGACCGTTTGCTTGCGCCTCAGCGCGGTCATTGCTCCTCCGCCCTCTGGGCGAAGGCTGGGACGGGGCCAGCCGGTACCTGCGCAAACTCCGCTGCGCGCCTTACTCCTTCCCGTCGGAGGAAGGAGCAAAGACCGCAGTGGGCAGATCGCACTTTCGCGCCTCAATCGCGTTTCATGCGTCACGCGCCACGCGTCGCGGGTCGCGGGTCGCGCGAGGCGCCGAGGAGCAACTGAAATGACCATCAAGCCGCCCCTGATCACCGCCGCTGCTCTGGCCGAGCGCCTGGAAGGCGGCACGCCAACCGTGCTCATCGACGCCTCGTTCGACCTCGCCGATCCCGCTGCCGGCGAGCGCAGCTACCGCGACGCTCACCTGCCCGGCGCGCACTACCTGCATCTCGACCGCGACCTGGCCGACCACGCCGCAGCGAGCGACGGACGCTTCCGCGGCCGCCACCCGCTGCCCACGCGCGAGGCCTTCGCCGCCACGCTCGGCCACCTGGGCATCACGCGGGCCAGCAGCGTGGTCGTCTACGACCGCCAAGGCTCGATGTACGCCGCGCGTGCCTGGTGGATGCTGCTGTGGCTGGGCCACCGCGACGTGGCCGTGCTCGACGGCGGCCTGGCCGCCTGGGTCGCGGCGGGCAACGCGGTGAGCCGCGATGTGCCGGCGCCGTCCGACGGCCCGGGCTATCCCTCGAGCGCCGCGCTCGTCGGCAGCATCGGCGCCGACGCGCTGCAGGCCGCGCTCGGCCGCGTGCGCTTGATCGACGCGCGCGCCGCCGAGCGATTTCGTGGCGACGTGGAGCCGCTCGATCCGGTGGCCGGGCACATTCCCGGCGCGCTCAACCGCCCGTTCAAGGACAACCTCGACGCCCAGGGGCTCTTTCTCGACGCGGCGGCGTTGCGCTCGGCGTTCGCGCCCGTGCTCGCTGGCCACGCGCCGAGCAAGGTGGTCCACCAGTGCGGATCGGGCGTTACCGCCTGCCACAACCTGCTCGCCATGGAGGCGGCCGGGCTCAGCGGCTCGGTGCTGTACCCGGGTTCGTGGAGCGAATGGTGCGGCGACGCGGCGCGGCCGGTGGCGCGCGGTTAGGGCTTTTTGTTGCACGGCACACCCGCGGCGCCGCATGTGCCCGGCGTCGCACGCGACACGGCCCTCACGGCACTTGACCGTGGACGCGCCACGCGGCACGCTCGCGAGGCACCCTGCCCCACCCGCGGAAGCCGTGCCCCGCGCCTGATCGGAGCCCGCCATGTACAAGCGCATCCTCGTTCCCACCGACGGCAGTGACGTGACGTCAAAGGCGGTCGACACCGCCATCGGCCTGGCCCGCGCCCTGGGCGCGCAGCTCGAAACGCTCAGCGTCAAGGAGCCCTTCCCCTACAGCGCGATGAGCGAGATCCAGCCGATCGCGCCGCAGGAGTACTTCGAGGCGCAGGAGCAGATTGCCCAGCGCCGCGTGCAGAAAGTGGTCGACGTCTGCCGCGCCGCCGGCCTGGAGTGCGCCGCGCTCACGCTGGAGGCGGTCCACCCCTGGGAGGCGATCATCGAACACGCCAAGGCCGGCGCCTGCGACCTGATCGTCATGGCCTCGCACGGCCGTCGCGGCATGCGCGCGCTGCTGCTGGGCAGCGAGACGCAGCGGGTGCTGGTTCACTCGACGGTGCCGGTGCTGGTGGTGCGGTAGGGGTTGCGAGGTGCGCCGCCCCAGCCCTCTCCCAGTGGGAGTGGGAGACGAACAAGGCTCACGCCCCCAGAAAGTGCCGCCGGTAACGCGCCGGAAGATCATCGATGCGCATCAACATCGGCAGATCGGCGGTGTTGAACTGCGGGTCCCAGGCGGGTGGGCCGAGCACCATCGCGCCGCAGCGCAAGTAGCCCTTGATCAGGGCCGGCGCCTCCACCTGGCCGCATGACGCGAGTTCATCCACCGGCAGCGCCAGCCGCGGCGTGACGCGCCACTCGATCGGCGCAAGATGCGTGGCGCTGAGCTGTCGCCACAGCCCCGCCGCGAGCCGGCCGCCGTCGCGCATGCCGACGCTGGCACAGCCCACCATTGTCTCCAGGCCGTTGGTGACCATGAAGGCGGCCAGTGCCCCCCACAGCGCGAGGATCACGCCGCCCGAGCGGTGGTCGGGGTGGACGCACGAACGTCCCAGCTCGACCATGCGTGCGCGCAGCGGCCGCAGGCGCGTCAAGTCGAACTCGGTCTCGCTGTAGAGGCCCCCGACGCGGCGCGCCGCCGCCGGCGTGAGCATGCGGTAGGTGCCGATGACCTCACCGCGTTCGCCGTCGCGGCCGCGGCTGCGCACCAGCAGGTGCTCGCAAAACGGGTCGTATAAATCGGCGTCGATGCCGGGCAAGGTGCCGTGCGGCGGCGCGATGCGCGCGCCCATTTCGGTGACGAACACGCGGTATCGCAGCCGCTGCGCCTCGCGCACCTCATCGTCGCTGCGCGCCCAGGCGACCTCGAGCCCTTCTTCGGCGATGGCGCCTTGGACGGGCGCCGGCAGCGGCGGCGGCCGGCGCGGCGTGTTGGCCGCGGTGCGCCAGATCAGGTCCTGCATCGGCAGGGTGGGCATAGGCAGTTCGTTCATGCGCTCTCCTCACGGAATGAGCGCAAGCATCGAGCAACCGCGTGACACCCGCGTGCGCCGGGCGTGACGCTTCGATGACGTGGCGCACACGCCGCAGGCACGGCTTTGGTGGACCTCGAACGCGCCATCCGTTGGCCAAGCGGTGACGGCTCGCGCGCGCGGTCGTTCGTCAGCGGCGCACGCCACGGCCGTCACGCTCGATCGCGCCCGACCGCCATCTGGCCCTGAAAAGCGCGATGAATTCGAGGCCCCCGGACAGCAGCGCCACGGCGAGCGCCCACCAGGAGTGCGCATCCGCGCGTTGTGTTGCAGGCGTCATGCAGCCAAGGCGCGGCGCGCGCGCTCGTCGATCAGGGAGCAAGGATGCTGGTCCCCGAAAATGACGACTTCGTGGCAGCCGCATGACACGCTGGTGCACGCCTGCGACAGGTCGGCGCGCCGCTATGCTGCGCCCATCGTGCCGCTGCTGTGAGCTTGACCGAACCACCCCCAGAGCTGACCGAGCTGCGTCGCATCATCGAAGCCGCCGGGGCACGACTGCAAGCGACGGTCGTCTGCGAGGTAGCGCACGGCTCGCAGCGCCTGCCGGTGCATGCGATCGCACTGGGCAGCGCATCGCCCAGCGCTCCCGCGGTTGGCTTTTTTGGCGGCGTCCATGGGCTCGAGCGCATCGGCACGCAAGTCGTCATCGCCTACCTGGAAAGCCTGGTCGCGCGACTGCAATGGGACGTCGTGCTGCAAACCCAGTTGCAGCATTTGCGGCTGGTGTTCATGCCCTTGGTCAACCCCGGCGGCATGGCACGCGGCACGCGCGCCAACCCGCACGGCGTCGACCTCATGCGCAACGCACCGGTTGAAGCCGACGAGCCAGTGCCGCTGCTGCTCGGCGGCCACCGCATCGGCCCCACCCTGCCCTGGTACCGGGGTGCGCCCCACGACGCCATGCAGATCGAAAGCGCGGCGCTGTGCGAGGTGGTGACGCGCGAGCTGCTCGGCCGCCCGCTGAGCATCGCCGTCGACTGCCATTCCGGCTTCGGGCTGCTCGACCGAATATGGTTTCCGTTCGCGCACACGCGCCGGCCGATCGAGCACTTGGCGGAGGTGCATGCCTTCACGACCTTGCTCGACCAGTCCTGCCCGCACCACCGCTACCGGGTCGAGCCGCAAAGCCGCCAGTACCGCACGCACGGTGACCTGTGGGACCACCTCTATCTGCGGTCGCTGCAGCATCGACCGCCCGTGTTCCTGCCGCTGACCCTGGAGATGGGGTCGTGGTTGTGGATCAAGAAGAACCCGCGCCAGTTGCTGTCGCGCCAAGGCCTGTTCAATCCGTCGATCACGCACCGCCGCCAGCGCGTGCTGCGCCGCCACCTGGCCTGGTTCGATTTCGTCACGCGGGCGGCCAGCAGCTTTGGCGCGTGGCTGCCCAGCGGTGCGGCGCGCGAGGCCGAGCACCGTCAGGCCTTGGTGCGTTGGTACGGTGCAGAGCCGGCCAGCGCGTCTGGGCCGCCCACGGCGCCCACCGCCCGGGGGCGCGGTTGAGCACCTGGGTGCTGCTGCGCGGCCTGACCCGCGACGCGCGGCACTGGGACGGCTTCGGCGAGCGGCTGCAAGCGGCCGTCGGCGCCACGCGCATGGTGATGCCCGACCTGGCGGGCAACGGCCTGCGCTGGCGCGAAGCGAGTTCGACTCGCGTCGAGGCCTACGTCGATGCCGTGCGCGCGCAACTCAGCCAAGCCGGGCTCGCGCCACCCTACCGCGTGTTCGCGCTCTCACTCGGCGCCATGGTGGCGCTCTCCTGGGCCGAGCGCCATGGGGATGAATTACTCGGCGCGGTGCTCGTCAACACCAGCGTGCGTTCGCTCAGCCCCTTGCATCACCGGCTGCGCCCCGGCGCCTGGGCCACGCTGCTGCCGCTTGCCTTTGCGCCGCCCGCGAGCGCGCGCTGGGAACAGGCCGTGCTGCGCCTGACCACGCGCCACGGCGATGCCGATGACGACGCCACGCGGGCGCTGCTGACGCGCTGGACGGCGTGGCGATTGGCGCGCCCGGTCAGCCGCGCCAACGCCCTCAGACAACTGCTGGCCGCGGCCCGCTTCAGCGCCCCACGGCAGGCACCGGCGGTGCCTTTGCTCTTGCTCGCAAGCCGGCAGGACCGACTGGTCGATTCGCGCTGCTCGGCGCGTCTGGCTGCCGCGTGGGGCTGCCCAAGCGCCTGGCACCCGAGCGCCGGGCACGACCTGCCGCTGGAGGATGCCGACTGGACGCTGGCGCAGGTGCGGCGTTGGCTGGCCGAGGGCGGCAACGTCGGCAAGGAATGCACGGCCTCGCGGCGAGTGTGGTGAGTCAAGTCGGGAACGCCGCCTGTGCGTGCAGCTTTACACCGAGTGCTCTTGCGACCTTCAGCACCGTAGCAAAACTCGGATTCCCTTC
>NZ_JANMWL010000220.1:0-10996 GCF_031393925.1 Methylibium sp.
AATAGCGTTTATCTGGCGCCCTGCCGGCCAAAGTCAAAGGCGACGCTACGCAGCGCCAGATAAACCGTGTTGAACTGAACCGCCGTTATGACGAAGGCGTGGGCAGTGTAAGTTTCAGCGCCGACTGCGGGCAACGCCAACGCACGCTGCATCAGACGTCGGCGCGGCGTCGACATCGCTTCCGGTGACGAAGGCGACTCGCGGCTGATGCGCGCGCACCGATGCGCCGTGCGGTCTCGCATTACGACGAGGCCCGCGCACGCGCAGCAGCACCTCGTCATCGGTGAGGGCCACCAGCCGCTCGTTGCCGATGTCCGTGCGATGCCTGCAGCGAGCCAGGTAGTCCAGCACCGCCGTCGGCCCGCCCAGCGATGTCTTCGCGTACACCACCCGGTCGTGACGGCGCAGGGCTGCACGCGATGGACGACCATGATCTACGCGCCCGTGTTGAAGGTCGGCGGCGGCGCAGTGCGCAGCCCGCTCGACGCGCTGCTGCCGGCCCGCCCCTAAGCCAGCACCGCCAGCCGCTCCAGCACCAGCACCGCGAAGAAGCCCAGCCCCGCGATCACCGTCCACTTCACGATCGTGAGGCCCAGCGCTCGCCAGCGCGCCTGGCCGGTGCCGACGTACATCGCAAAGCAGACGATGCCGGCCACCAGCAGCAGCAGGATGATCCAGCGAAAGACCAGCATGGGCGCGGCCTGGCTACCAGGCCGGTGCCAGCTCGGCAAAGCCGCGCGGCGCGTCGCTCAGTCGCTCGAAGGTGGCCAGCTCCCAGGCGCTCGCGTCGGCGAACAGCGCGCGCAGCAGCTTGTTGTTGAGTGCGTGGCCGCCCTTGAAGGAGGTGTAGCTCGCCAGCAGCGGGTGGCCGGCGATGTAGAGGTCGCCGATGGCGTCGAGCAGCTTGTGTTTGACGAACTCGTCGTCGTAGCGCAGCCCCTCGGCATTGAGCACGCGCGTGTCGTCCACGACGATGGCGTTGTCCATGCTGCCGCCGAGCGTGAGGCCGCGGGCGCGCATCGCGTCCACGTCCTTGGTAAAGCCGAAGGTGCGCGCGCGGGCGATGTCGCGCCGGTACTGGTTGTCGCCGAAGTCGAACTCGACGCGCTGGCCGGTCTGGTTGACGGCCGGGTGGTCGAACACGATCTCGAACACCAGCTTCCAGCCGTGGTAGGGCTCCAGGCGCGCCCACTTGGCGGTCGGCCCCTCGCCGTCGCGCACCTCGATGGTCTTCAAGACGCGGACAAAGCGCTTGGGCGCGTCCTGCAGTTCGATGCCGGCGCTCTGGAGCAGGAACACGAAGCTCGCCGCGGAGCCGTCGAGGATGGGCATCTCGTCGGACGTGATGTCCACGCGCAGGTTGTCGATGCCCAGGCCCGCGCAGGCCGACATGAAGTGCTCGATGGTCTGCACCTTGGGCGCACCGGGGTCGCCGCCGGCCGAGATGGTGGAGGCCATGCGCGTGTCGCACACCGACTCCACGCGCGCCGGTATGTCCACGGCGTTGGCCAGGTCGACGCGGCGAAACACGATGCCGGTGTCGGGCGGTGCGGGCCTGAGGGTCAGCTCGACGCGCTGGCCGCTGTGGACGCCCACGCCGACGGCGCGGGTGATGGATTTCAGGCTGCGTTGCTGGAGCATGGGGCCGATTGTAGGAAGGCCGTCCCGCCTCGGCAGGCGGGGCGTGCGATGGCATTGTTGGGCCGGCGCTCGCGCGTTTTCGTGGGCGAGGGAATGTTCGGGCAGGGTCGTGGGCACGGCGACGCAGGGGTGAGGCCGGACTGGCCCCCACCCCGGCCCTCCCCCGGCGGGAGAGGGAGCAAGAACTCCCTGCCTCGCGGAGGCAGGGAGTCCCGCTTTTAGTCGGCCTGCTTGCGCAGGAACGCCGGAATCTCGAACTCGTCCATGCCGTTGCTGGCCAGCGCGTCGACCTTGGCGGCCGCTTGCGTGCGGCCGCTGCGCCAGACGCTGGGCACCTGCATGCCCGAGTAGTCGTGGTGCGGCGGTGACGTGACCTGGGCCTGGTTGGGGTAGAGCGGCTGGTTGAGCGCGGGGCCGTTGTCGGTGCCGGTGCGCTGCAGGGTGGTGCTGTGGACCACCGTCATCGGCGGTTGTGCACGCTGCCTGGCCGGGGCGAGGCCGGTGGCAATGACCGTGACGCGCAGCGTGTCGCCCAGGCTCTCGTCGTAGGCGGCGCCGAAGATCACGTGAGCATCGTCCGCGGCGTAGCGGCGGATGGTGTTCATCGCGTTCCTGCTTTCCGACAGCTTCAGGCTGGCGCGGCTCGCCGCGATCAGCACCAGCACGCCCTTGGCACCCGACAGGTCGATGCCTTCGAGCAGCGGGCAGGCCACCGCGTAGTCGGCCGCCTTGTTGGCGCGGTCCGGGCCGGTGGCGGTGGCGGTGCCCATCATTGCCTTGCCGGGCTCGCTCATCACCGTCTTCACGTCCTCGAAGTCGACGTTGATGGAGGCGTCGATGTGGATGATGTCGGCAATGCCGCCCACCGCGTTCTTGAGCACGTCGTTGGCCTGCTTGAAGGCCATGTCTTGCGAGATGTCGTCGCCCAGCACTTCAATCAGCTTCTCGTTCAGGATCACGATCAGCGAGTCGACGTTGGCCTCCAGCTCCGCCAGGCCCGCCTCGGCCTGCTTCATGCGCCGCCCGCCCTCGAAGTCGAAGGGCTTGGTGACCACACCCACCGTCAGGATGCCCATCTCCTTGGCCACGCGCGCGATCACCGGCGCAGCACCGGTGCCGGTGCCCCCGCCCATGCCCGCCGTCAGGAAGATCATGTTGGCGCCCTGGATGGCGTCGCGGATGCGGCCCTCGGCCTCTTCGGCCGCGGCCTTGCCCGCGGCCGGCTTGGAGCCCGCGCCCAGGCCGGTGGTACCGAGCTGGATCAGCATGTTGGCCTTGGAGCGGTGCAGCGACTGCGCGTCGGTGTTGGCGCAGATGAATTCCACGCCTTGCACGCCCTCGTTGATCATGTGGTCGACCGCGTTGCCGCCGCCGCCGCCCACGCCGATTACCTTGATGCGGGTGCCGAGTTCAAACTCTTCGATCATTTCAATAGCCATTGCTATGTGCTCCTTGGTGTGCAGTTGCCGTGCCGGTTGATAGTCAAAAAATCGACTTAAAAATTCCCGATGAACCAGTCCTTCACGCGGCCAAACAGGGTCTGGACGGACCCCGCCTGCTGCGCTGCCTTCATGCCGCGCGTGCGCGCGAGCCTCGCTTCTTCGAGCAAGCCCATGACGGTGGCCGACCGCGGGTTGGCCACCATGTCGTTCAGTGCGCCGGCGTAAAGGGGCAAGCCCTTTCTCACCGGCTTCAAGAAAATGTCTTCCCCCAGCTCCACCATGCCGGGCATCACCGCGCTGCCGCCGGTGAGCACGATGCCGCTGGAGAGCAGCTCCTCGTAGCCGCTCTCGCGGATCACCTGCTGCACCAGCGAAAAGATCTCTTCGACGCGCGGCTCGATCACGCCGGCCAGTGCCTGGCGGCTCAGCATGCGCGGCGGGCGGTCGCCCAGACCCGGCACCTCGACCTGCTGGCTCGGGTCGGCCAGCAACTGCTTGGCCACACCGTGCTCGACCTTGATCTCCTCGGCGTCCTTGGTCGGCGTGCGCAGCGCCATCGCGATGTCGCTGGTGATCAGGTCGCCGGCGATCGGAATGACGGCGGTGTGGCGCACCGAACCGTCGGTGAAGATCGACACGTCGGTGGTGCCCGCGCCGATGTCCACCAGCGCCACGCCCAGGTCCTTCTCGTCGGCGGTGAGCACGGCGTGGCTCGAGGCGCTCGGGTTGAGCACCAGTTGCTCCACCTCGAGGCCGCAGCGGCGCACGCACTTGACGATGTTTTCGGCCGCGCTTTGCGCGCCGGTCACGATGTGGACCTTGACCTCCAGGCGCCCACCCGACATGCCGATCGGCTCCTTGACCTCGTGGCCGTCGATCACGAATTCTTGCGGCTCCACCAGCAAGAGGCGCTGGTCGTTGGGAATGTTGATCGCCTTGGCGGTCTCCACCACCCGCGCCACGTCCACCGGCGTGACCTCCTTGTCGCGCACGATCACCATGCCGGTGCTGTTTTGCCCGCGGATGTGGCTGCCGGTGATGCCGGTGTAGACGCGCGTGATCTTGCAGTCGGCCATCATCTCGGCCTCTTTCAGGGCCTGCTGGATCGACTGCACCGTGGCGTCGATGTTGACCACCACGCCGCGCTTCAAACCATGCGAAGAAGCCGTGCCGATGCCGGCCACGCGCAACTCGCCATCGGGCATGACCTCGGCCACCACCGCCATCACCTTGGCGGTGCCGATGTCCAGGCCGACCACCAGATCCTTGTATTCCTTGGCCATGCGTTGCTTCCCCCGGTTCTATTTCTTGGTCTTGGCGCCCGGCGCCACGGTGCCGATGCCCTGGAGCCGCAGCGCATAGCCGTCGGCGTGGCGCAGGTCGGCATGCGCGAGCGGGCGTTGGTAGCGTTCGGTCAACTGCGGCAGCGTGCCCACGAAGCTCTGCGTGCGTGCGAGCACCTCGGCCTCGCTGCCGCGCCCCAGCTCGACGGCAGCACCCCCGTCGAGCACCACGCGCCAGGAGCCGCGCGCGCTCATCGACAGCTTGTCGACGCGGGCATCGAGCGCCGCGAACACCGGCTGCAGCCGGCCGTGCATCGCCAGCACCGCGGCCGACGAGCCGGGCGGCCCCTGCAGCACCGGCAAGTCTTCTTCTTCGACGTCGCCCGGGTTGGCCTCGAACACCTCGCCCTGCAGGTTGACGAGCTTGTCGTCGCCCTCGTCCACCTGCCACCAGGCGGCGGGGCGGTGTTCTTCGAGCCGCACCGCCAGGCGGTTGGGCCACAGGCGCTGCACCACCGCGCGGCGCACCCACGGCACCGACTGGAACGCCGTCTGTGCGCGCGCCAGGTCGATGCTGAAGAAGTTGCCCTGCAGCCTGGGCACGGCATTGGCGCGGATCGTCGTCAGGCTGCTGCGTGCCACGTCGCCTTCGATGCGGATGCCCCTGAGCGTGAACTGCGGCGAGCGCGTCGCCCAGCCGAGCGCCAGCCCCGCGAACGCCAGCAGCGCCACCACGAACAGCACGCTCGCGGCGGCGTTCATGGCGCGCACGTCGAACGGCGGCGCCACCGGTGCGGCGGGTTTGCGGGGAGCGCGGGCGGCCATGCGCTTGTCTCAGCCGTCCAGCGCCGCGGTCTGCAGGATGCGCAGGCACAGTTGCTCGTAGCCGATGCCGGCCGCCCTGGCCGACATCGGCACCAGTGAATGGCTGGTCATGCCGGGCGAGGTGTTCATCTCCAGCAGGTAGGGCTTGCGGTCGCTGGCGCGCAGCATCAGGTCGGCGCGACCCCAGCCTCGACAGCCGAGCGCGCGGTAGGCGGCGATTACGAGGCGCTGGATCTGCGCTTCTTCCTCGGCCGGCAGGCCGCTCGGGCACAGGTACTGCACCTCGTCGGTGAAGTACTTGTTGTTGTAGTCGTAGCCGGCCGCGGGCGGCACGATGCGGATCACCGGCAGCGCCTGGGCCGTCGCACCGCGCCCGAGCACCGGGCAGGTCAGCTCGGGGCCGTCGATGAATTCCTCGCACAGCACGTCGGCGTCGTACTGCGCCGAGAGTGCCACCGCGTCCAGCATCTGCTGGTCGACGTCGCCCGCCGCCGTCACCTTGGTGACGCCGATCGACGAGCCTTCGCGCGGCGGCTTGACGATCAGCGGCAGGCCCAGCTCACCGGCCAGGCGGCGGATGCGCGCCGGCTGCTGCTCGTCGCTGGCGAGGCAGATGTAGCGCGGCGTCGGCAGGCCCTCGGCGAGCCACACGCGCTTGGTCATCACCTTGTCCATGCCGATGGCCGAAGCCATCACGCCGGAGCCGGTGTAGGGAATGCGCAGCAACTCGAGCGCGCCCTGCACCGTGCCGTCTTCGCCGTGGCGGCCGTGCAGCGCGATGAAGCAGCGCGTGTAGCCCTGCGTCCGGAGTTCGACCAGGTCGTGCTCGGCCGGATCGAAGGCATGCGCGTCGATGCCCTGGCCTTGCAGCGCCGCGAGCACGCCGCCGCCGGACATGAGCGAGATGGCGCGCTCGGCCGAGCTGCCGCCCATCAGCACGGCGACCTTGCCGAACGATGCCGGATCGATGTTCATGGGGCCTCCCTGGCGGCGAGCAGTTCGACCAGCTGTGCCGGGGTCGCGCCGATCGACCCCGCCCCCATCGTGATGACCACATCCCCGTCGCGCACGTTGCTTGCGATCGCCTGCGCCATCAAAGCCACGTCGTCGACGAACACCGGCTCCAGCTTGCCGGCCACGCGCAGCGCGCGGGCCAGCGCACGGCCGTCGGCCGCCACGATCGGCGCCTCGCCGGCCGCGTAGACCTCGGCCAGCAGCACCGCGTCGGCCGTGCTCATGACCTTGACGAAGTCTTCGAAGCAGTCGCGCGTGCGGGTGTAGCGGTGCGGCTGGAAGGCCAGCACGAGGCGACGGCCGGGGAAGGCGCCGCGCGCCGCGGCCACCACGGCCGCCATCTCGACCGGGTGGTGGCCGTAGTCGTCCACCAGGGTGAAGCTGCCGCCCGACGCCAGCGCCAGCTCGCCGAAGCGCTGGAAGCGCCGGTCGACGCCGTCGAAGGCGGCCAGCGCCTTGACCACCGGCGCGTCGGGCAGCTCCAGCTCGGCCGCCACCGCGATCACCGCCAGCGCGTTGCGCACGTTGTGCTCGCCGGGCAGGTTGAGCGTCACGTCCAGGTCGGGCATCACCACGCCGTTCCTGCGCTGCGCGGTAAAGCGCATCTGCCCGCCGGCCAGCGCCTGCACGTCGACGGCGCGCACCTGCGCGTCTTCCCCCAGGCCGTAGGTGACGATCGGGCGCGAAATCATCGGCAGGATGGAGCGCACGCCGGCGTCGTCGCCGCAGACGATGGCCGCACCGTAGAACGGCATGCGGTGCAGGAACTCGATGAAGGCGTGCCTGAGCCGGCCGAGGTCGTGGCCGTAGGTGTCCATGTGGTCGGCGTCGATGTTGGTGACGACGCTGAGCACCGCATTCAGGTTGAGGAAGGACGCGTCCGATTCGTCGGCCTCCACCACGATGTAGTCGCCCGCGCCGAGCCTTGAATTGGCACCGGCGCTGGCCAGGCGCCCACCGATCACGAAGGTCGGGTCCAGGCCGGCCTCGGCCAGCACGCTGGCCACCAGCGAGGTGGTGGTGGTCTTGCCGTGCGTGCCGGCGATGGCGATGCCGCGCTTCAGGCGCATCAGCTCGGCCAGCATCACGGCGCGCGGCACCACGGGCACGCGCTTGGAGCGCGCGGCGATGACTTCGGGGTTGTCTGCTTGCACCGCGGTGGACGTGACCACCGCCTCGGCACCGGCAATGTGGGCCGCGTCGTGCCCGATGGCCACGCGAATGCCCAGCGATGCCAGGCGCCGCGTGATGCGGCTGGCGTGCTGGTCGGAGCCCGAGACCAGATAGCCCAGGTTGTGCAGGATCTCGGCGATGCCGCTCATGCCGGCGCCGCCGATGCCGACGAAGTGGATGTGCTTGACGGCGTGTTTCATGGGCCCACCACCAATCGCTCGATTTCATCGGCCACCCGCGCCGCAGCGCGCGGACGACTCAGGGCGCGCGCCTTCTGCGCCATCGCCAGCAGGCGCGTGCGGTCCAGTTCGCGCAACAGTGTTGCCAGCGCCGCGGGCGTGAGCTCGGCCTGCGGTAGATGCAGGGCCGCGCCGTGCTGCGCCATGTATTGCGCGTTGTCGCGCTGGTGCGAGGTGGTGCTCACCACCAGCGGCACCAGCACGCTGGCCACGCCGGCCGCGCACAGTTCGCTCACCGTCACCGCACCGGCGCGGCACACCACCACGTCGCAGTGCGCCAGGCAGGCGGCCATGTCGTCGATGAAGGCCAGCACCTCCACGCCTTCGGTAATGCCGGCCGCGGCATAGGCGGCCTTGACGGCGTCGCGGTTGAGCGCGCCGGTCTGCTGCGTCACGAGCGGGCGTTGCTCGGCGCTCATCGAGGCCAGCGCCGCGGGCAGGGTCTCGTTGAGCACCTTGGCGCCGAGGCTGCCGCCCACCACCAGCAGCCGCAGCGGCCCGCTGCGCCCGGCGTAGCGGGCGGCGGGATCGGGCAGCGCCTCGATCTCGGCGCGCACCGGGTTGCCGGTGACGACGGCGTTGCGCGTGGTGGTGGCCGCGGCGCCGTCGAAGCCGAAGGCAATGCGGTCGGCCACCGGCTTCAAGGCGCGGTTGCTCATCAACAGCGCGGCGTCGGCGTTCACGAGCAGCAGCGGCTTGCCGAGCAGCGAGGCCATGAGGCCACCGGGAAAGCACACATAGCCGCCCATGCCGAGCACCGCGGTGGCGGCGCGCTGGCGCAGGATCTTCAGGCAGGCGGCAAACGCCACCAGCAGGCGAAAGCCGCCGGTCAGCGTGTGCAGCAGCCCCTTGCCGCGCAAGCCGCTGAAGGCGATGGTGTCGAGCTCGATGCCGGCGCTCGGCACGAGGCGGTTTTCCATGCCGTGCGTGGTGCCCAGCCAGCTGACGGTCCAGCCACGGTGTTGCATCTCCTGGGCCACCGCGAGGCCCGGGATGATGTGCCCGCCAGTGCCGGCGGCCATGACGACGAGGTGACGTGCGCCGGACAAGCGCGCACTCATGCCCGCCCCCCGCGCATGAGTTGCCGGTTTTCGACATCGACCCGCAGCACGATCGCCAGCGCCACGCAGTTCATCAGGATCGCCGAGCCGCCGTAGCTCATCAGCGGCAGGGTCAGCCCCTTGGTGGGCAGCACGCCCAGGTTCACGCCCATGTTGATGAACGCCTGCCCGCCCATCCAGATGCCCACGCCCTGCGCCACGAGGCCCGAGAACACGCGGTCGAGCGCGATCGCTTGGCGGCCGATGTGGAACACGCGGCGCGTGAGCCAGAAGAACGCGGCGATCACCAGCGCCACGCCGACGAAGCCGAGCTCCTCGCCGATCACGGCGAGCAGGAAGTCGGTGTGCGCCTCGGGCAGGTAGTGCAACTTCTCGACCGAGGAGCCCAGCCCCTGGCCGAAGATTTCGCCGCGGCCGAAGGCGATGAGCGAATGCGAAAGCTGGTAGGCCTTGCCGAGCGTGTACTTCTCGTCCCAGGGGTTGAGGTAGGCAAAGATGCGCTCGCGCCGCCATTCGCTGAAGGTGATCATCAATACGAAGGCGCCCACCAGCACCAGGGTGATGAGCAGGAACATGCGGCCGTTGACGCCGCCCAGGAACAGGATGCCCATGGCGATGGCGGCGATCACCATGAAGGCGCCCATGTCGGGCTCGGCCAGCAGCAGCACGCCGATCAGCGCCACCGACACCGCCATCGGTGCGACGGCGCGGGTGAAGTTCTCCTTGATCTCCATCTTGCGCACCATGTAGCCCGCGGCGTAGAGCGCCATGGCGAGCTTGGCCCACTCGCTCGGCTGGAAGTTCAAGAGGCCCAGCGGTATCCAGCGGCGCGCCCCGTTGACCCCCTTGCCGATGCCCGGCACGAGCACCAGCACGAGCAGCGCCAGCGCGCCGATGAACAGCCACGGCGAATACTTCTCCCACTGGCTCATCGGGATCTGCGCGGTGACGAACACCGCGACCGCCGCGAGGCCGATCGCCAGCAAGTGACGCACCAGAAAGTGCGTGGGCGCATAGCGTGCGAAGCGCGGGCTGTCGGGCAGCGCGACCGAGGCCGAATAGACCATCACCGTGCCGAGCGCCAACAGCGCCGCCATCACCCACAGCAGGGTGACGTCGAAGCCGAGCAGGCGCGCCGGCTGGCCCTGCGACACGCTGACCCAGTCGCGGATCGGCAGTGCGTCCGGGCGTGCGCCGAGCAGCGCGCCGATGCGCTCGCGCAGGGCCGCCAAGCCGAAGCGGGCGGCGCTCGCTTCGGTCATACGACTTCCCCCCGCTCGCAGGCCAGCTCGCGCACGGTGGCGGCGAACACCTCGGCGCGATGCGCGTAGTTGCGAAACATGTCCAGGCTGGCGCAGGCGGGGCTCAGCAGCAGCGCATCGCCGGGGCGCGCCTGCTCGAAGGCCCAGCGCGTGGCGGCCTCGAGCGTGGCGTGGCGCTGGCGCGGCATGTCGAGCGGGGCCAGCACCGTCTCGATGAGGCCGGCGTCACGCCCGATCAGCGCCACCGCGCGCGCATGGCGCGCCAGCGGTGCGGCGAGCGGGCCGAAGTCCTGCCCCTTGCCGTCGCCGCCCAGGATGACGGCGAGCTTGCCCGGCGCCTTGTCGGCGCCCAGGCCGTCGAGCGCGGCCACGGTGGCGCCGACGTTGGTGCCCTTGCTGTCGTCGTAGGCCTCGACGCCGCCGACCACCGCGAGCAGCTCGACGCGATGCGGCTCGCCGCGGTAGTCGCGCAGGCCGTGCAGCATCGGCGCGAGCGGCCGGCCAATGGCGCTGGCCAGCGCCAGCGCGGCCAGCGCATTGGCGGCGTTGTGGCGGCCACGGATGCGCAGCGCATCGGCGGGCATCAGGCGCTGCAGGTGCAGGTCTTGGTGGCCGGGCGCGTCACCCCGGCGGCGCTTGACCGTCTCGTCGGCTTCCAGCGCGCGCACCAGCCAGGCCATGCCGTGCTCGACGACGAGGCCGTAGTCGCCCGGCTGCTGCGGCGCGCCCAGGCCAAAGCGCACCGCCTTGCGCTGCGTGGTCCGGCTGCGCACGCCGCGGCTGCCCTTGGTGACCTGTGGGGCGGGCAGCATCGCCTCGACCAGGGGGTCATCGCGGTTGATCAACATCAGCGCGCCGCTGCCGTAGACGCGCGCCTTGGCGGCGGCGTAGGCGCTCATGGAGCCATGCCAGTCGAGGTGGTCCTGGGAGACGTTGAGCACCACCGCCACCGTCGGCTCGAAGCCGTGCGCGGTGTCGAGCTGGAAGCTGGAGAGTTCGAGCACCCAGGCTTCGGGGAGGTGCTGAAAGGTGGGCGCGGCGGGCGGCGCGGCGGCG
>NZ_JANMWL010000235.1:0-4203 GCF_031393925.1 Methylibium sp.
AGTGTGAGCGCCTTCCAGGGCAGCGCGAACAGCCGCTCGCCCATGCCCATGAAGCCGCCCGAGGCCATCACCGCGTAGGCGATGCAACCGCGCTGCAGATCGATCATGAAGTCGCTGACGTTGCCCAGCGTCTCGTCCTTCAGGTTCACGATGCGTCCGCCGGTGATGAGGCTGCTGAAGGCCGCGAGCCGCGGCCCCGGGCCAGGGCCGACCTGCAGCACGGACATCGCGTCGGTGGGGCTGGTTTTGTCGGGGCGGGCACGATTCATCGCCACGTTTCCTGCTTCATGAACATGGATTCAGCAAACGGTGTGCCCGTACGCGCCTGCCCCGGACCGGACTTGACGCGCGGTAGATGGCGGCTACCCTCGCCCGACCATGCGAATGCTTGCCGCCCTGCACCAGCGCCTTGGCACCTTCGCCCACCGCCTGGCCGAACGAGGCGAGGCACTCACGGCCCGCCTGCCGTGGCCCCACGCCACGCTGCGCACCTATTTGGTTGCCGCGATGCTGCTGGCCACCGTGCCGATCGCGCTGTTGATGGCGTGGCAGATCGCCAGCGACCTGCTGACGCAGCAGCGGCGCACCGAAACCTCGCTACAGCGCGCGGCGGCCGCGCTGGCGCGGGAGGTCGAGCGCGAGCTGGTGTCGTCGATCGACACCTTGGCGATCCTGGCGCAGTTCGACTCGATTCAGCGCAACGACGTGGCGGGCTTCAAGCAGGCCTTGCTCGCGCGCTCGCTCTTGCGCGCGAGCTGGGACACCGCCTACCTGATCGACCTCGACGGCGCGGTGGTGTTCGACACCGCCGCGCCCGACGCCCGGCTCGGCGAGCGGCGCGCCGCCACGCCACTGTTTCGGCGCGTGCTGGAGCAAGGCAGGCCGCAGGTGTCGGACTTGGTGGGCGACGGGCGCAGCAACGGGCCGCACCACATGAGCCGCTACGCCACCGCCATCGAGGTGCCGGTGGTGGTCGATGGCACGGTGCGCTACGTGCTGGGCGCCTGGATCAACGCCACCGTCTGGCAGGCCCTGGTGGAACGGGCCGGCCCGCCGCAGCAGGGTTTCATGAGCGTGTTTGACCGCCGCTACCGCCTGGTTGCGCGCACCCTCGCGCCGCAGCGCTTTGTCGGCAGCGCGATGCCGCCGGACGCGGCGCAGGTCATTGCCCGCTCGCCCACCGGCCTGGAGCGCATGCAGACGCTCGATGGCGGCATTTCCTACGTGGCCTGGCAGGCGGTGCCAATGGCCGGCTGGGGCGTGGCCGTGGCCTTGCGCGCCGAGCCCATCGAGGCGGCGCAGCGCGAAGCCATCGCCCGGGCCATCCTCACCGCCGCCGCCTGCCTGCTGCTCGGCGTGAGCTTGGCGCTGTGGCTCGCACGGCGCGTCAGCCAGCCGCTGCGTCGGCTCGCCACGCACGGCGCGGCGTCGCCGATGGCGCGCATTGCGGTCCACGAGATCGCGCTGCTGCGCGATGCGCTGGTGGACGCTGGCCGGCAGGACGAGCTGGCCCGCGGCCTCCTCAAGGCCAAGGCCGACGAGTTCGAGACGCTGTTTGCCAACAGTCCGATCGGCCTGGCGTTCGCACAGGACCCGCAGTGCCGCGTGGTGATGCACAACGCCGCCATGACCGCGATGCTCGGCCCGCCGCAACAAGGCATCGAGCCAGCGCACGTGGAGGTGATGCACGAGGGTCGCGCGCTGGAGCGTTCCGAACAGCCGCTGCAGCTGGCTGCCGCACGGGGCCGCACGGTCAGCGCGATGGAGCTGGAGATCCGCGTCGCCGGCCGAGCGAGCACCTTCGTCATCGCCAGCGCGGTGCCGCTGGCCGACCCGGACGGACGGCCGCGCGGCGCGCTCGGCGCGGTGGTCGACATCAGCGAGCGCAAGCTCGCCGAAGCGCGCCTGGTGGCCACCGACAACGAGCTGCGCGCCAGCCAGCGCCTGGTGGACCTGGCGCAGCAGGCCGGCCACGTGGGCTTCTTCAACTACCGTTTCGACCGCGACGAGCTGGTGTGGACGCCGGGGATGGCGCTGCTGTTCGGCGTGGAATCGGCGGCTCGGGGTGCGCCCGTGGCCAGCACGCTGGCGGCCTGGATCGGGCGCATCGACGCCGGTGATCGCACGATGGTCGAGCAGGCGCTGCGCCGCATGCTTGGCGCCGGCCAGCAGACCGAGACGCTCGAGTTCCGCGTGCCGCTGGCCAGCGGCGGCGAACGTTGGCTCTCCAGCCGCGTGCTGATGAGCTACGCGAGCGACGGCCAGCCGCTGCAGATGGTGGGCATCACGCTCGACATGACCGAGCAGAAGGCGTCGGAGCGCGAGCGCGCCGCGCTGGTCGAGCGCGAACAGGCGGCGCGCCAGACCGCCGAAGCCTCCAACCGTGCCAAGGACGAATTCCTCGCCATGCTCGGCCATGAACTGCGCAACCCGCTCTCGGCCATCACCTCGGCGGCCGAACTGCTGCACCGCGTGGAGGCCAGCGCCGAAGTCGCCAGCAGCGCGCGCGCCGTGATCACGCGCCAGACGCGGCACCTGGCGCGCCTGATGGACGACTTGCTCGATGTGGGGCGGGTCATCTCGGGAAAGATCCTGCTGTCGCGCAGCCCCGTGAACCTGGCGCTGCTGGTCGAGCGCCACGCGAGCGCGGTCGAACTCACCGGCGACGCGGCTCATCACCACGTCACCCTGGCGCTGGCCGAGGTGTGGATCGATGCCGACCCGACGCGCGTCGAGCAGATCGTCAACAACCTGCTGACCAACGCTCTCAAGTACACGCCGGCCGGCGGGCACATCGGCCTTGCCGTGCGGCGCGATGGCGACGAGGCGGTGCTCGAGGTGAGCGACACCGGCGTGGGCATTGCGGCGTCGCTGCTGCCGCGCATCTTCGATCTGTTCGTGCAGGGCGAGCGCACGCTCGACCGGCGGGCCGGCGGCCTGGGCGTGGGCCTGACCCTGGTGCGACGGCTGGTCGAGTTGCACGGCGGCAGCATCACCGCCGAAAGCTCCGACGCCGGCAGCCGGTTTCTTGTGCGCCTGCCGGCCATCGAGGCCCCCGCGTGGCAGAGCGTGCCGGTGCGCCGCTTGCGTACGCGCGAGCGGCGCGTGCTGGTGATCGAGGACAACGCCGATGCGCTGAGCACGCTCTGCGCCATGCTCGAGCTCGACGGCCACAGCGTGACCACCGCGACCGACGGCCAGGCGGGACTCGAGGCACTGCTCGCGCAGCGCCCGGATGTGGCGATCGTCGACATCGGCCTGCCCGGCCTCACCGGCTACGAAGTCGCCAAGCGCAGCCGCGCAGCCGGGCATGCGGGGCGGATGATCGCCGTGTCGGGCTACGGACAACCGCAGGACGTGAAGCATTCGCTGCAGGCGGGCTTCGACGCGCATATGGTCAAGCCGGTGGCAGCGCAGGATTTGCAGACTTTGCTGGTGCAGGAGTAGGAGCGGACGGCTCCCACTCCCGACTCGCGCTCACTCGGGACGCACCTTGTCATCGTCTTCATCGTCATCGGCCTCTTCCTCGGCTTGATCGTCCGGGCCGTCCACGCTGTCGTCGGCCACGTTGACGAGGTCGTCGACGCGTTCGGTCAGCAGCACGTCTTCGTCGTCGCCGTCCTCGCCCGCGCGGGGGTCGATGATGCGGTCGGGCGAGATGTCCGCGGCTTCGCGAGCGCCACCGTCGCCGCCGGCGCTGCGACGCTCGCCGGTGCCGGCCATGTCGCTCGCCAGGCCCGGGGCAACCGATTCGACCGAGGTCTCGGGGCGCTGGCTGTCTTCGCGCATCGCCACGTCGGCGGGCATCGCCGGGTCGTCGTCGTCCTGGAACTCGAGGCCGGCGACGTCGCTGCCGCTGTCGGAGCTGTCGCTCGGTCCGAGCGCTTCGGTGTCATGGCCGCGAGGGGTGGGGTTGTGTTCGTCGATGCCGAGCAGACTGCTGTGTCCCATGGTGTTTCCTTGCGAGCGGTGAGTCGTGGGACTCGATCAGCGGCAAGCTTCGTGCCCCGCACGGTGCGCAAGACTTCGCGCCTGAGGCTCCCCTTGCCGCAAGCGCTGCGGCAGACGCTGCGGCAAGAGCATGCAACCGCCTGACACAACGCGGGCACGTGCGTTGCCGCAGTGCAGCCATGCGTTGCGCTCGCACCGCGACTATCCAGGAGCGACGAATGAACCAGGACCGCGATCAGCCCAAGGACCCAC
>NZ_JANMWL010000245.1:0-5661 GCF_031393925.1 Methylibium sp.
GGTCAGCAGACGCTTGGGCTCGCGCGCATCCTCATAGGCTTCCAACGCGAGGTCTGCGATTGCCAAATGGTCTTCCAGGGCGACGATCATCAGCAGCGGCGTTGGGCTGACAAGGCTGATGAATGAACCCGGGTTGTACTCGGTGAACATCTCGATCGAACGGACGGTGACTTCATTGATCCACGTCTTGGTGTGTTTGCCGGCGACGTCGATCATGAATTCGTAGCTATCGGCCGTCGGCAAGGCGCTCGGAGAGCCGTCGTTCGACACGACCGGGAGGCGCCCGGGTGGCTTGCCCGCAAACCGGGCCCGACGATCGGCATCGAATGCCGCTCGCATGCCCTTGAGTTGAGGGGCAGGGACCGCCCGCTGTGCATTGCGTGGCCCGTCAACAAGAGGAACTTGCGACACCACGCACTTCACGCGCCGATCGATCGCGCCGACGACAAGTACGTGCCCACCGCTGTAGCTGGAGCCGAAGACGCCAATCCGGTCTACGTTGGTCTCCGGCAGAGTCTCAGCGTAAGTGATGGCGTCCCGATACCCCTTGACCTGCTGCCACGGGTCGACCTCTTGTCGTGGCTCGCCATCGCTCGCACCGAAGTTGCGATGGTCGTACACGACGCTGGCGATTCCGGACTTTGCGAACAGCTCGGCATAGCGGTCCAGAAAAATTTCCTTGGTGCCCGAAAACCCGTGCGCCATGATGACGGTCGGTACTTTTCCGCTCGCGCCGTCAGGCAGGTAATGCCATCCGCGCAGGGTGGTTCCGTCAGAATCTTTGAATTCAATGTCACGTCTCATGGTGGTCTCCTGATTGTTCTGGGAGCACGGAGACTACTGCGGTCTCGCTGGATCAAGTTGCCTGACCGTGCACAAGAGCGCAACCATCCGTGCACTGGCGTTTCCGGTCTGAAAGTAGTCAAAGCCATAAACCGAAAATGGATACTCATATGAGTCGCTCTGCGGAGGAGCTTGCGGCTGTGCGTCAGGCGGCGGCACCGTGGATGGCTTCCTCCTTGAAAGGCGAAGCCCGATCGGAGGCGTGGATTGAGCGGCTGCAGGCGATCAAGCCCGGCGCGGTGCTGCTCAATTTTGCGCGCGATGCGATCGTCGACGAGGCGGCCGAGTCGCCGCGCCGCGCGCCGGGCGGTTGAAGAGCTACGTGTGCGACTTTCCCTCACCTACGCTGCTGCACGAGCGCGGCGCCATCGCGCTACCGCACCTCGGCGCATCTACCGCCGAGGCCGAAGAGAACAGCGCCGTGATGGTGGTCGATCAACTGCGCGAGTACTTCGACCGCGATGGCGCAGGCCGGCCTGAACATCCACAACATGGTCAACAAGTCGCGCGGCGAGATGGCCTACACGCTGGTCGACGTCGACAGCCCGGTCGAGCGCCATGTCGTCGACGCGATCGCCTCGATCGGCGGCGTGCTGACGGTGCGGGCGATTCCGGCGCACGGGCACTGACATCGGTTCGTCCGGTTGCCCACTTGGGCGGGCTTCATGTCCGGCACGGCCGATACGGTAATCAGGCGCCGGATCTCGAGTCGAGCGCCGCTCCGATCGCTTGCGGTGTCAGACTTCGCCTCGTGGATCGCGCGGTCCAGCGGCAGGCCGTCTTCGCGCAGCGAGCGGATGGCGGCGATCATCACCAGCCCGGTGAGTACCGCCACGCCGGACAGCGCGATGAAGCCCACGCCGGCCGAGATCGACAGCGGGATGCCGCGCAGCCACAGCGCCACGAAGCCGCCAGTGAGGGCGAAGGGCACGCCGGTGAACACCAGCAGACCGTCTTTGATATTGCCGAACATCGTGAACAGCAGCACGAAGACCAGCAGCAAGGACACCGGCACGACGATCTGCAGCCGCTTGGTGGCCGACTGCCGTTGTTCGAAGGCGCCGCCCCAGGTGGTCCAGTAGCTCCTCGGGTGCCCCGTAGACGATGGCGATGCTCGGCAGCGGCCGGGCATTTCCGGCCAGGCCGACCAGACACCAATCATGGCGAAACATCGCGACGATGCGCTGCTCGAAGGCTGCCACGCTGGCCAGCGTGGGGACCATCGTTTCTACCGCTGTGAGCAGCAGGCCCGCTGGGCCCGCGCCAGCACAGCGTTGAGCATTGCGCCGCCGGCATTTATGTTGATCCGATCAGCCCCAGGTGAGGTTGATTCAGGTGAAAGTCGTAGGCGAAGAAGACCGCCAACGGCCCAACGCTGGTGCCCTCGTTTCATCTTTCATCTGCGTGGCGCAGCGCTTGGCGCGTGCGAATGGTTGTCGCGGGCTGCCTCGAACAAGCTTGACGAGGATCAAGCCTGCGCTGCGGCGCTCCCGTAGCGTCAATCGCATGTCGTTCGCACCCAGCAAGAAGCTCTTCTCTGCCACCCGGACCAAGCGCAACACGGCATTCGTGATGCTGCTGGTGTGGCTGTTCGCGCTGGCGTCAAGGGTCGCGAATGCGGGCTTGTTGGCGACGCCGGAATGGCAATCCAACGCTGCAAGTGCGGCATTGCCAGAGACAAGCCATGCGACCGCCGAGTTGGTTGGGGGTGACTCGGACACCATACCTCGGCTTAGGAGCGGCTCTGCAGATCGTTGTCGTGAAAAACTTGTCGGACCCCGACTCCCCTGACAGGAAAGGGCTGGCTAGGAAGGCGCGGAACAGATAGGGAGCGGCCGCCGAGAAAACCGGCAATGCGCTGGCGAATCGAGGTGCTTCGCGATCGGGCCAAGCGCGGTCACCGGCGATGGCCTTTGTGGAAAGCCAACGAACCGAAGCCCGGGAGGCGGCGGGGGCTTCCGCTGCTCTCTCATCGGTCGCGATGAAGCGGGTTCGGTGAGAAAGAAGGAGCTACCGGCGAAGCGCTTGAGAATGCAGGCCTCGATGACACAAGCATCTACTTCGACCCTGCCTCCGGGCAGTACCGCGACTCCCTTGGCCAAGAGATTGGACGAGATGGCATTAAAGCGTGGGTGGAGGTCGGTTTCGGCCGCGGAGGCCTTGCAGGCGGCTCACCGCCTGAGCGCCACGGCCGCGTGTGGAAAGCCGCTACGGGCTACGCTTTTCGCGTCTTCCCACGCGCACTCACCACTGCTTCGGGGAGATCGAACAAGGCAACAATCTGCACTTATCCATAAACGGCCGCGCTCGACGCGGCCTTCCGCCCCTGGTCAATGTTCAACCGGCACGGGTGGTCAAAGTTCGGCCGGCGGTGACACGCAGGCCTTCTCGAAGGTGTGCCGCGCGCAGTCAGTGCAAGCGCCGCAGGCAGTCGCAACCCGTAGTTCACCCTGCAGCGCTTCGAAGCTGCCGCAGCCCTCGCGCGCTTCGCGTTCAATGTCCCGGTCAGAGACGCGGTGGCAGATGCAGACGATCATGAGGCGGTCGGTGCTGAATGGCCTTTGGAAATCGTACTGTAATGCGAATCGTTTCTATTTACAAGCCGTACAGTGGTTTGTGCAGTTGTCTGCTTTGATCTTTCGGCCAGTGCTGTTCCCGCCTGCGCTGGGGTGTCCGGCGAAGCAGTCTCAACACCGGCTTGATCGGTCCTGAAGCAACCAACTCGTGGTCATGCAGAAGGCAGCAGCAGTGATTTTGGACAGCACCGCCCGGCAGCGGTCGAGGCAGGCGTTGCAGTACGACACTGGATGCGCAACAGCCGTTTCTCATCGCTTCGGATGTCGAGGAACTCGAACACTACCGAGGACGCGACCAAGCTCCGCCAGGGCGATTGCTGAACGCCGGTAGCCCCTGGTTGGTCAGCGCGACGCTTTAGCTGACTTCGCCCATCTGCGACTGCAAATAGTTCTGCTCGCCCACTTTGCCAACGAGTTCGAGCTGGGTCTCCAGGAAGTCGATGTGCTCCTCGGTGTCGTCGAGGATGCCTTGCAGCAGCTCGCGCGAAACGTAGTCGCGCACAGCCTCGCAGTGGGCGATGCCGTCCTTGATCGTGGCCTGCGCGCCCTGCTCCATTTGGAGGTCGCAACGCAATGCTTCGATGAGGTTCTCGCCGATCAGCAGCTTGCCCAGGTCCTGCAGGTTGGGCAGGCCGTCGAGCACGAAGATGCGGTCCATCAAACGGTCGGCATGCTTCATCTCGCCGATCGATTCTTCGTACTCCTTCTTCGCCATCCGGTCGAAGCCCCAGTTCTTGAACATGCGGTAGTGCAGGAAGTACTGGTTGATCGCGGTCAGCTCGTTCTTGAGTTGTGCCTGCAGCCAGGTGATGACTTGTGGGTCGCCTTGCATCGGGTACTCCTCATGGTTAGTAGTCGAAGCAGTCATTCTGAGCGGTTATCGCGATGACGCAAAGGTCTGCAACAGGTTTATACGGAATTCGAACGGCACTGATCGGCGCACTGGGGTCGCTGTGAATGGGCGAGTCTTTCCCTGTTCGTGCGCGGAAATTTCCCTGCTCCGAGCTGCTGCGAGGAGTGCGAACGACCGGCCTAAAACCGCGCTATGTCTCGTGCGTAGGCGGTTTACTCGCGGCGCAACGCGCTGGGTCGAGACGGAATTTCCCTGTTTTTTCCCTCTTGCAGGGAAAAAGCGCATTGGAGACGGGTTCGCTGCAGACTGCGTCCACCGCCAACAAGTCTGGAACGACCTGCAAGAGCGTAGGCAACTACGCGATCGGGTTCGATTGGAACGACGGCCATAACAGCGACATCCATTCGTTTAACGACTTGCGCGCCATGGGCGAGCGCGCTGCGGCGCAGGGCGTCGAAGATGTCTGAAGCCCGCTTTGTGGAGCCGACGCTTGTGGGTCTACCGATCGGCATCCGTGCGGAGACTTCGCTCGCCGACCGACACGTGCAAGTTCACCGTGAGCCGCAGCCTCCATCCTGGAGGCCCCTTCTTCTTCGGCAACAAGGAACGGGCTGCCGGGTCGCCGCTAGTCGAGCGGCTGTTCGCGCTCCCCGGAGTGGCCCACGTGCTCATCGCCGAGAGCGTGCTGACCATCGGCAAGGAGCCGAGCGCCTCTTGGTCGGGACTGAAAGCGGCCATCGGGACGGCCCTCCGGACGCAGCTGCTCACCGGCGTGCCGGCGATCCTGGAGGTGGCTGTCCACGCCAGCGCGCAAGGAAGGGCCGACGCCGAGCTTGGCGTGATCGTTCAGCAACTCCTGGACAAGGAAGTCAATCGCTCCATCGCGAATCACGGCGGGAAGATTTCGATCGTGGGACGTCCGCCAAGGCAAGCTTTTCATCAGCATGAGCGGCGGCGGCCAGGGCTGCGCGTCCTCTCAGGTGACGCTGAGGCAGGGCTTTGAAGTCATGGTGAAAAGGGTCGCCCCGGAAATCGTGGAAATCGTGGATGCGACGGACCACGCAGCGGGAAAGAAGCCGTTCTACGAACGCCATGGGTAACCGCATGGTCCCAGGACGAAGCGCTTTGCAGCTTGTCCGATGTCAACCAAGGCTGCGTCACTTCGGTGATACGCCGGCGGCGCCGAGCTTGCTCAGCTTGCCGCGCCCAGCGCACGCACGAGCAAGACGGGCACCGGGCTTTCGCGCAACACGTTCTCTGCATCGCTGCCCAACAGTACGCGACTGAAGCCGCGGCGGCCGTGCGTGCCGATGACGATCAGGTCGCAAGATGTGCTTTTCGCCTCCTGCAAGATCGCGTCGGCGACGCGACCGCCTTTCAATTCGCGCA
>NZ_JANMWL010000270.1:0-3211 GCF_031393925.1 Methylibium sp.
CCGGTGACGAAGCCAGCGTGGTGGTCGCGGCCGTGCTCGCCGGCAAGGGCAACTACGGCTACAACGCCGCCAACGGCACCTATGGCGACATGATCGAAATGGGCATCCTCGACCCGACCAAGGTGACGCGCACCGCGCTGCAGAACGCTGCCTCCGTGGCCGCGCTGATGCTCACGACCGAAGCGATGGTCGCCGAGTCCCCCAAGGACGAGGCCGGTGCCGGTGGTGGCATGGGCGGCGGCATGGGCGGTATGGGCGGCATGGGCATGGACATGTAAGTCCATTGCGACGGCATCGCGCAAGCGATGCCGCCAATGCCGAAGGGGCTGCGCGAGCAGCCCCTTTTTCGTTGGTCGATCAGAACGGCGCGCTGATTGCTCCGCTTGTGCTTGTATATGAGTCTGCGCCGCAAGGCGGCTGAGGCGCTGCGCGCTTGTCGGGCCTACAGCCCGGCCGCTGCCCGCAGCGCAGCCACCTTGTCGGTGCGCTCCCACGTGAACTCCGGCTCTTCGCGCCCGAAGTGCCCATACGCCGCCGTCTTCTCGTAGATCGGCCGCAGCAGGTCGAGCATCTGGATGATGCCCTTGGGCCGCAGGTCGAACATCTCGTGGATGAGTGCTGCGATGCGCTCGTCGGAGATTACGCCGGTGCCTTCGGTGTAGACCGTCACGTTCATCGGCCGCGCCACGCCGATGGCGTAGGCCACCTGGATCTGGCACTGGCGCGCGATGCCTGCCGCGACGATGTTCTTGGCCACGTAGCGCGCCGCATAGGCAGCCGAGCGGTCGACCTTGCTGGGGTCTTTGCCGCTGAACGCGCCGCCGCCGTGCGGGCAGGCGCCGCCGTAGGTGTCCACGATGATCTTGCGGCCGGTCAGGCCGCAGTCGCCTTGCGGGCCACCGATGACGAAGCGCCCGGTCGGGTTGATCAGGAACTTGGTGTCCTTCAACCACTCCTTGGGCAGCACCGGCCGGATGATCTCTTCGATGATGGCCTCAATGAACGAGGCCTTCATCTTGGTCGGCGTTTCACTCTGGTCGGGGTCGTGCTGGGTGGAGAGCACCACGGTGTCGATGCTGTGCGGCTTGCCGTCCACGTAGCGCATCGTGACCTGGCTCTTGGCGTCGGGCCGCAGGAAGGGCAGGCGGCCGTCTTTGCGCAGTTGCGCCTGGCGCTCGACCAGCCGGTGCGCGTAGTAGATCGGCGCGGGCATCAGCTCGGGCGTCTCGTCGCAGGCGTAGCCGAACATCAGGCCCTGGTCGCCGGCGCCGATGTTGAGGTGGTCGTCGCTGGCATGGTCGACGCCCTGGGCGATGTCATTGCTCTGCTTGTCGTAGCAGACCATCACCGCACAGCCCTTGTAGTCGATGCCGTATTCGGTGTTGTCGTAGCCGATGCGCTTGAGGGTGTCGCGCGCCACCTGGATGTAGTCGACGTGCGCGTTGGTTGTGATCTCGCCGGCCAGCACCACCAGGCCGGTGTTGCACAGCGTCTCGGCCGCCACGCGCGAGCGCGGATCCTCGGTGAAGATCGCGTCGAGGATCGCGTCCGAGATTTGGTCGGCCACCTTGTCGGGGTGGCCCTCGGAGACGGATTCGGATGTGAAAAGAAAGTCGTTCGCCACTCTTAAACTCCATGCCAAGCAAAGTTGCAACTCGCGTTGCCGGTCTGGTTGGAGGAGCGGCGAACGCTTTAGCGGTTTGTTGAGCCCGTCGGCCCGGCAGTGCATCAGGGTGCCCTGCAATCGCCCCGCAAGTAGTTCTTTAACTCGGCGACGTGCCGATTCTAGCGATCCCGACGACCCTGATGAGCCGACTCCTCCTGACCCTGTTGCGCGCCCTGGCCGACTGGCCGCTGGCCTGGCTGCACGCACTGGGCACGCCGCTCGGCTGGGCCGTCTACTTTGCGTCGCCGAGCTACCGCGCGCGCTTTCAGGCCAACGTGGCGCGGGCCGGCGTGCCGTGGCATGACGCGCGGCCCGCCATTGCCGCCGCCGGGCGCTTGCTCACCGAGCTGCCGCCGCTGTGGCTGCGCGCGAGCGAGGCGCCGTTGGCGGCGCACGTGCTGTGGCAGGGCGGCGAGTTGATCGAAGCGGCGCAGGCGGCCGGCCGTGGCCTGGTGATGCTCACGCCGCACCTCGGCTGCTTCGAGGTGATCGGCCAGTCGTATGCCGGCCGCTACGGCGCCGGGCGCGGCGCCATGACCGTGCTCTACCGCCCGGCTCGCAAACCCTGGCTGCGTGAGCTGGTCGAGTCTGCCCGCCGCCGCCCCGGCCTCGACGCCGCACCGGCCACCTTGGCCGGCGTGCGCCAGATGCTGCGGGCGCTCAAGCGCGGCGAAGTGGTCGGCCTGCTGCCCGACCAGGTGCCACCGGCCGGCCTGGGCGTGTGGGCGCCGTTCTTCGGCCAGCCGGCCTACACCATGACCTTGGCCGCGCGCCTGGTGCAGCAGACCGGCGCGGCCTTGCTGCTGGTGTGGGGCGAGCGGCTGCCGCGTGGCGGTGGCTATCGCGTGCGCGTGAGCGAACTCGGCGAGCCGCTGCCCACTGACGCTACCGAGGCCGCCGCCACCATCAACCGCGCCATGGAGCGGCTCATCCTGCAGTGCCCGGGCCAGTACCTCTGGGGCTACCACCGCTACAAGTCGCCGCGTGCCGACGCGAGCGGCGCACCGGGCGCAACCAGCGGGACCAGCGGGACCAGCGGGACCAGCGGGACCAGCGGGACCAGCGGGACCGCCGCGACAGGCGAGACGCACGCACCGGGCGCGCCCGGCGCCACCCGCGCGAGCGAGCGATGACACGCGCCCTGCTGGTCGTTTTATGGTTGTTGCACTGGCTGCCGCTGCCGCTGCTCGCGGTGCTTGGCCGCCTGCTCGGCCTGCTACTGTGGCCGCTGGCGACCGGGCGGCGCCGCGTCGCGCTGCGCAACATCGAGCTGTGCTTTCCCGATTGGTCGATGCGGCGGCGCCGCGAGCTGGCGCTGGCGCACTTTCAGTGGCTGGGCCGCAGCCTGCTCGAGCGCGGGCTGCTCTGGCATGCCTCGCCGGCCCGGCTGCGACGGCTCATCCACATTGAAGGGCCGGCCAGCTTTGGCGACACGCACGCCGGGCCGGTGATGTGGCTGGTGCCGCACTTCATGGCGCTCGACGTGGCGGGCGCCGCGGTGCAGCTGTTCGTGGCGCGCCCGGGCTGCTCGATCTACCAGACGCA
>NZ_JANMWL010000300.1:0-3166 GCF_031393925.1 Methylibium sp.
CCGATGCCCACGCCGGTGGAGCCGGTGGCGCCCAGCTTGGACATCGGGTCGTCGGTCTGCAACTGCGAAGTGGCCTCGGTGGCGCCGGCGTATTCGGCCACCGTCACGTCCCAGAGCAGGGCGCCGCTGTTCGCGTCGAGCGCGATCAGTCGGCCGTCGACGCTGCCCACATAGACCTTGCCGGCAGCCACCGCGACGCCACGGTTGGCCGGGCCGCAGCACAGCTTCTTGGTGCGTGGCTGGTGCTGGTAGCGCCACAGTTCGCGGCCGCTTTTCGCGTCGAGCGCGACCACGCTGCTCATCGGCAGCGACAGGTACATCACGGCGCCGACGACGATCGGCGTGGCCTGGAAGCTGCCGGTCACGCCGCTGCGGTGGGTCCACTGCGGAGCGAGCCGTGCCACGTTGGCGGGCGTGATGGCGGCGAGCGGCGAGAGGCGCTGACCGCCCAGGTCGTTGCCGTGCACGGCCCAGCCGGTGTCGGCGGGGCGCTGCGGGGTCGCCGCCAGCGTGGGGCTGAGGCCGGCACACCCCGCAAGGCTCGCGAGTAGCAGCAGGCCCGCAAGCCCGGTACCGCATGCGAGCCCGCGATGCGCTGCGCGCTGCGAACGTGAGAAAGCCGAACCGCGTTGCGTCATGTTGGGAGCCTTTGTGACCGGTGCGCCGCAGCATAGCGCCGCACCCCGGGTACACGAACTGCTGCCGATGGATGGTGAAGACATGCCTTTGAAAAGGAGTGAGCCATGCTGCAAAACTTGCCGGATGTGGTGGCAGGGGCGCTGCGTGCGCAACGCGCCGGGACCGACCAGCTCGCCTGCACGCTGGTCGAACGGCCGGGCGAGTTGTCGGCCATTGAGTTGAGCAGCCCCGCGTTTGCCGACGACGCCGCGCTGCCGACGGAGTACACCGCCGACGGCGCGGGCCGCTCGCCACCGCTGCAGTGGCGCGGCGTGCCGGCCGGCACCGTGTCGCTGGTGTTGATCGTGGAGGACGCCGACGCACCGACGCCGCACCCACTGGTGCATGCCATCGCGGTGGACCTGCCGGCGCACGACGGCGGGCTCGACGAGGGCGCGCTCGGCGGCGCCAACGACCAGGTCACCGACGGCGTCACCACCGGCCGCAATTCCTATCTGCAAACGCGCTGGTTGCCGCCCGACCCGCCGCCGGGCGATGGCAAGCACCGCTACCACTTCCAGTTGTTCGCGCTGGCAGCGGGCGCGAAGTTTTCTTCCAAGCCGGAGCATGACGAAGTGCTGGACGCCCTGCGCCATTACGCCATTGCCAGTGGGCGCCTCATCGGCACCTACGAGCGCGCCGAGGGCGCATGATGTCGAAGCCGAGCCGAACTGGCCCGGCCCGTTTTACGTTTGCTTCGCTGACCCGAATCAGCCCGACAGGAGCCCCCGATGCAGCACGACCCGGTGGAAATTTTTCGCAAACTCAAGCGCGGACTCGGCCATGAACTGGTCAACGACGACAACGTGTTCGAGTTGATCGCGCTGGCCAAGCACGAAGGCCATCCGCTGCTCGAGCAGACGCTGCGCGAATGGCAGGCGCCGTGCAGCGACGGCTCCAACGGCATGCCGAGCACGATCGCACCGACGCGCGGATTCAACCGCGAAAACGTCAAGCACTGAAGCCAGAGCGGCAGCGCGCGCCCGTGCGCGCAGTTGCGCTCAGCCGGGCCGCGCGTCGGCCCCGCCGCCGGCTGCGGTCAGCGCCTGCGCGGCCAGAGCACGCCGCACCACCTCGCGCAGCAGCGCCTCTTCTGCGGCATGAAAGACCATCCGGCCGCGGCCGCGCACCTGCACCACCAGGCGCGGCGCGATCAGCCATGACAGCCCCGGCACGCACACCAGCTTTAGCTGCGTCATATCGGCCAGCGCCGCCTGCTTGCGCCACAGGCCGTGCTCGCGCACGTGGTGCGCATCGAGCACGATGCGCGCGCGCAGCAAGGCGGAAAAGCTCGCGCCGATGACGACCAGCGCCGCAGCGATGAAGGCCCAGGCGGGTGCCGGCAGCGCACCGTCCACCAACGGCTGCATCGCCCGCGAGGCGGCCAGGGCGAGCGCCACCACCAGCAAGGTGGCCAGCGCCTTGATGGGCTGCGAATAACACGGCCCGCTCATCAAGGGCTCGCTCATGGCGTTGCTGCGCTGGCGCCGCCGCGACCGTCGGCGGGCGCCGTCTTGAACAGCTCTTGCAGGTCGAGCGGCGCGTCGGCGTCGCTACCGCTGGCCTCTTCGGGCGGCGCTTCGATGCGCACCTTGTCGAGGTCGATCTTCGCTTGCGTGGGGAGAAACACGGTCACCGTCTGCGGCACGAAGATCACGATCACCACCAGCAGCAGTTGCAGCAATACCCAAGGAATCGCGCCGAGGTAGATGTCGCTCGACTCGATTTTCTTCGGCAGCGAACCGTTCTTGTACAGCGTGTCCGAGATGCCGCGCAGGTAGAACAGCGCAAAGCCGAACGGCGGATGCATGAACGAAGTCTGCATGTTCACGCACAGCAGCACGCCAAACCACACCATGTCGATGCCGAGCGCGGTCGCCACGGGGGCGAGCAGCGGCAAGATGATGAAGGCGATCTCGAAGAAGTCGAGAAAGAACGCGAGGAAAAAGATGAACAGGTTGACGACGACCAGGAAGCCCACCTGGCCGCCCGGCAGCCCGGTGAGCAGGCCTTCGATCCACTTGCCGCCGTCCACGCCCTGGAACACCAGCGAGAACACGCGCGAGCCGATCAAGATGAACACCACCATGGCGGTGATGCGCATGGTGCCGGCGGTGGCGTCTCGCAGCAGCGCCCAGGTGAGCCGTCGGTGCAAGGCGGCAAGGACGCCTGCGCCCACCGCGCCCACGGCGCCGGCTTCGGTCGGCGTGGCGATCGCGTGGCTCATGCCCGGCAGGCCCCCCATGCTGCCGAGCACCGCGAGGATGAGCACGGCCGACGGGATGATGCCGCGCAGGCACTTGCGCCACAGCGCCCCGCCCCGCAAGGTGCGCGCGCTCGCGGGCACACCAGGCACGTGCTGCGGCCGCACGCGGCTCAGCACGAAGGTGTAGAGCGCAAACAGCAGCACCTGCAGGATCGCCGGGCCCCACGCGCCCTTGTACATGTCGCCCACCGAGCGGCCGAGTTGGTCGGCCATGACGATCAG
>NZ_JANMWL010000305.1:0-2040 GCF_031393925.1 Methylibium sp.
GTGATCGGCGGCTCCACCTTCGTCACCGAGCCGGCCATGGCGGCCACCGTCGGCTCGGTGATCTTCGTCGTGGTGGTGGTCGGCGGCATGGGCTCGCTGTCGGGCGCCTTCGTCGCATCGCTGCTCATCGGCATCGTGCAGACCTTCGCGATCGCGCTCGACTATTCGCTCGGCACCGCCCTCGGTCAACTCGGCGTGAAGCTCGGCGCCGAGGCGACCGGCAGTTCGCTGCTGCGCCTCACCGTCTCTCAGGTCGCGCCGATCCTGCCGTATCTGCTCTTGGTGCTGATGCTGATCTTGCGGCCCAAGGGTCTGCTCGGCACGCGGGAGGACTAGGGTGCATTTCCTCGCCCAGCGAGTGCGGCCCAGCGCGGTGGGGCGACTGAGATGAGCGTTTCTCGCACCGCCTGCTACCCATTCAAGCCGCACAAGGTCGGCCGCTGGCTCGTGTGGGGCCTGTTTGCGCTGGTGCTGCTCGCGGCGCCACTCGTCTTTACCAGCGGCCTGTCGCGCACCATGCTCTCGCAAATGGGCATCGCGATCGTCGCCTGCCTGTCCTACAACATGCTGCTGGGGCAGGGCGGCATGCTGAGCTTCGGCCACGCGGTCTACACGGGCCTGGGCGCCTATGTTGCGATCCATGCGCTCAACGCGGCGGCCGGTGGCCGGCTCGACATTCCGGTCAGCCTGATACCGCTGGTGGGCGCCGTGGCCGGCATGGTGTTCGCGGTGCTGCTCGGCTTTGTCACCACCCGCAAGGCCGGCACGCCGTTCGCGATGATCACGCTGGGCATCGGCGAACTGGTGTTCGCCGCCTCGCTGATGGTCCCCGAGTTCTTTGGCGGCGAGGCGGGCGTGGCCGGCAACCGCGTGATCGGCCAAGCGGTGGCCGGCATCAGCTTCGGGCCGCAGATCCAGGTCTATTACCTGATTGCGCTCTACACCTTCATCGCAACGGCCGCGATGTTCGCCTTCACGCGCACGCCGCTCGGCCGCATGCTCGAGGCGGTGCGCGACAACCCCGAGCGCGTGGAATTCATCGGCTACAACCCGCAGCGGGTGCGCTACTTCGCCTTCGTCATCGCGGGCTTCTTTGCCGGGCTCTCGGGCGGCCTGTATGCGATCAATTTCGAGATCGTCACCGCCGAGGTCGTCGGCGCGGCCCGCTCGGGTGCCTACCTGCTGTTCACCTTCCTGGGTGGCGCGACGGTGTTCTTCGGGCCGATCATCGGCGCGGTCTTGATGGTGATCGCCTTCGTGCTGCTGTCGGAGTTGACCCAGGCGTGGCTGCTCTACCTCGGCCTCGTGTTCCTGTTGATGGTGATGTATGCGCCGGGCGGCGTTGCCAGTTTGATCTTGATGAACCTGCGCGTGGCCGCCCTCGGCAAGCTGCGCACGCTGTGGGTGTCGTACCTGGCGCTGGCCGGCACGGCGCTCGTGTTGCTGGCGGGCGCCGGCGCGATCATCGACATGACCTACCACCTGCAGCTCGGTGCCGCGATCGGCAGCACCGTGCCCTTTCTCGGCGCGACGCTCGACGTGACGAGCCTCGACAGTTGGTTCGGTGCGGGCTGGGTCCTGCTCACCGGCCTGGGCCTGTTCGAGATCACCCGCCGGGAGTTCGTGCGGCAGTGGGGCGTGGTGCAGGACGAGATCGACCAGGACCTCCAGCGAAAGGAAGCCTCGTGAGCCTTGCGCTCGAACTGAGGGACGTGCGCAAGCGCTTCGGCAAGACCGAGATCATCCGCGGCGCCAGCCTGGCCGTCGAGGCCGGCGAGCGCGTGGCCCTCATCGGGCCCAACGGCGCGGGCAAGTCGACCTTGTTCAACCTGATCAGCGGGCGCCAGGCGCTGAGCAGCGGCGAGATCCTGCTCCACGGAGAGCGCATCGACGGACAGACGCCCTACGAGATCAACCGCCGCGGCCTGGCGCGCAGCTTCCAGGTCAGCAACCTGTTCACGCGGCTGTCGGTGTTCGAGAACATCCGCTGTGCGGTGCTGTGGAGCCGGGGCTTGCGCTACTCCTTTTGGAACTTCCTCG
>NZ_JANMWL010000038.1:0-50377 GCF_031393925.1 Methylibium sp.
CGCCCCGAGTTTCCTGAAACGCACTTCGTCAGCACCGACATCTACACCGACGAGCAGATCTTCCGCGACGAGCAGGCCAACAACTTCAACAAGTGCTGGATCATCGCCTGCCACGAGTCGGAGCTGCAAAACGCCTACGACTACCGGACCTTCAACCACCCCGCCGGGGCACCGCTGATCGTGATCCGCGGCGAGGACAAGACGGTCCGCAGCTTCTACAACATCTGCCCACACCGCGGCAACACGCTGCTGTACGAACCGGTGGGCAATGCCAAGCGCATCACTTGCATCTTCCATGCATGGTCGTTCAACGCCAAGGGCGACTGCATCGACATCTCGCGCGCCAAGCAGGGCTACCAGGAGCGCTTCGGCTGCGAGGACGCGGGGCTGCGTGAAGTCAAGACCTCGATCGGCTACGGCGGCTTCGTGTGGGTCAACGTCGACGACGAGAGCGGCTCGCTGGCGGACTACATCGGTGACGCGATGGGCATGCTCGACGAAAACCTCAGCATGCCGCTCGAGGTCTTCCACTATCACAAGGCCATCGTCGACACCAATTACAAGCTGTGGCACGACACGAACAGCGAGTTCTATCACGACTACATGCACTACTTCAACCGGATCACCGGGATGATCCAGCCCGGCTACTTCGAGCGCAAGTACACCGGCTATCCGAACGGCCACGCCTCGGTCGGCTCGATGTCGATCAAGTACGACGCCTACGAAGGCGGCAAGCAGCGCGGTGTCGGCTGGCCCGGCCTGACTCCCGGCGGCTGGATCCTGATCGACGTGTTCCCCGGCATGACCTACAACCTGCGCACCTCGGTGTTGCGCATGGACACCGCCATCCCGATCGGCCCCAACAAGCTGCTGATCGAGTTCCGCGGCCTGGGCCTCAAGAGCGACACGCCCGAGCAGCGCGCCGAGCGCATCCGCGACCACAACCAGATCTGGGGACCGTTCGGACGCAACCTGCACGAAGACCTGCTCGGCGTGCATGGCCAGGGCCGCGCCATGCGCGAGCGCACCGACAGCAAATGGGTGCTGCACGGCCGCGAAGAAAACATGACGATCCATGACGAAGGCGGCATGCGCCACTTCTACGCCGAATGGAGCCGGCGCATGGGCCGCATGGCACACGACCCGCACACGCCCGTCACCGCGCCGCCCGTGAACGCGCCGGTCACGGCCTGAGCCGCCCTGTCGTCAACCCGCTGCCTGCGAGGACTTCCGTGGATTCAAGAAACGCCATCTCCGAACTGATCTGCCGCTCGTGCATGGCACTCGACGCGAAGGATTTCAACGCCTATCTCGCGCTGTGCGATGCGAACTATCACTACGCCATCACCGCCTACAGCCCCGAGATCCGCAAGGACATGACCTGGCTGGAGCACGACAAGGCGGGCATGCAGTTGCTGTTCGGCAACCTGCCCAAGCACAACAGCGACCAGTCGCCGCTCAGCCGCCACGTCACCGTCTACACGATCACGCCGGTCGATGACGCGAAAGAGGCGCGTGTGGTGAGCGCGCTGCAGGTGTTTCGGACCTCGCTGGACGGTGGCGCGACCGAGCTGTTCGCGGTCGGCACGCTGCACGACACGGTGAGCCTCGCCGATGGCGAGCCCAAGCTGCTCGACCGCAACGTCAAGCTCCAGACGCGCATGCTGGGGTTCGGCTATCACATCCCGCTCTGACCAGACGCATCCGATTGCCATGAAGATCCAGGTCAATGCCAGGAATCGCGCGCATCAATTCGATGCGGCGCCTTCGGACAGGATTCTCTACGCCGGCCTGAGTGCGGCGGTCGCGCTGCCTTACGAATGCGGCAGCGGCACCTGCGGCACCTGCAAGGCGCGCCTGCTCAGCGGCGAGATCGACGACGCCTGGCCCGAAGCGCCGGGTCGCAAGTTCCTCAAGGGACCCGATGAGTTCCTGATGTGCCAGTGCAGCGCGCGCGGCGATGTGACGGTGGAGGTCGCCGCCTTCGTACAGGAGTTCGACGCCGGCGCCCTCGTTCCCAAGGCCCTCGAGGGCACGATCCGCTCGTCCACCTTGCTGACCCATGACGTGGTCGAGCTGCAGATCGACATCGACGCGCCGATGGCGTTCGATGCCGGCCAGTTCGTGCTCGTGCGGGCCCCGGGCATTGCCGGTCACCGCGGCTGGTCGATGGTCAACTACGACCACAACGCGAAGTCGCTGCGCTTCATCGTCAAGAAGAAGCCCGGCGGCGCGCTCTCGGACTGGCTGTTCGACGCACCCCGCACCGGCACGCAGGTCGATGTCTTCGGCCCGCTCGGCAGCGCCACCTTCTACCCTTCGCTGGCCCAGAACATCCTGTGCATCGCCGGGGGCAGCGGCATCGCGGGGATGATGTCGATCCTCTCGCGCGCGGCGCAAGAGCACTACTTCGCCGAGCACTCGGGCGATGTTTTCTTCGGTGTCAGGACGATGAAGGACGCGTTCTTCCTGGATGAGTTCGCGAGCCTGCGCCGCACCTGCGGCGAGCGGCTGAAGGTGACGATCGCGCTCTCTGAAGACAGCGTCCCCGCCCCCGAGGACCACCCGCTGCTCGCGTTCGACACCGGCTTCGTCCACGAGGTGGCCGGGCGTCACATGCAAGGACGCCTCGAGGGCGTGCGCGCCTACCTGGCCGGCCCGCCGCCCGCGGTGGATGCGAGCGTGCGCATGCTGCTGATGGCGCGCATGTCCACGGCCAACATCCGCTACGACAAATTCAGCTAGGACGCCGCCGCATGAAACGCATCCGCATCTGCAGCGCCAGCGAGATTCCGTCCAACGGCATGAAGAGCTATGACTCGGCGCTCGGCGTCAAGGTGTTGATCGCCAACGCGGGCGAGGCCTTCTATGCCTACCAGGGCCTGTGCCCGCACCAGGACGTGTGCCTGGACGAAGGCTTCTTCGACGGCGCCACGCTCACCTGCCACCAGCACCTGTGGCAGTGGGACATCACCACCGGCGCGGCGGTCGGCCTGGCCGAGGCGCCGCTGGAGCGGTATGAACTGCAGCACGAAGGCGGCGAGATCTTCGTGCTGCAGTCCAGCGCACTGAAGGTCTCCGAGTTGTTCAAGGGCGTGTCGGACGCTGCGATCGCGCGGCTCGACGCGTTGGCGCGCCGCGAAGAGCACGCGGGCCAGACCACGCTGTACGAGCTGGGCGATCCGGCCGACGACCTCTACATCCTGGAGTCGGGCCGCGTCGAGTTCGTGATCGGTCGCGAGGACCGCACCAGCATGGCCGGCTTCATGTTGCGCAAGGGTGAGGTGTTCGGTTGGGCGGCCTTGCTCGAAGACCACCCGCGGCGCATCGCCAGGGCGGCGTGCATGGAGAAGTCCTCGCTGCTGCGGCTCAATGGAGAAGAAGTTCTGAAGGTGCTGGCCGACGACCCGATGTCGGGCTTCCTGGTGATGAGGCAGCTTTCGACGCTGATCACCAAGCACCTGAGGTCGTCGGGTGGCAAGTGACAAGTTGGTAATCAAGCAACAGGAGACAAGCATGACGTTCCGGATCAATCAACGCTTCCTTACGGTCGCGGCACATCTCGCCATTCAAGTCGCTGCGGTGTTCGGCCTCGCGATGGTTTCTTCCACGGCCGCACTGGCCGGCGACAAGGACTATGGCAAGCCGGGCGAGCCGATCAACCTGGTGATCGGCTACCAGCCTTACTACACCGAGTCATGGTCGGGCATCGTCATGCGCGGCAAGAAGATGTACGAGAAGTATTTGCCCAAGGGCTCGACGGTGGAGTTCTCGGTCGGTTTGCAGGGCGCCGTGATCGTCAACGCCATGCTGGCCGGCAAGCAGGATATCGGTTACGTCGGCGACATGCCGGGCATCGTGTCCACCACCAAGCAGGACGTGGCCGACATCCGCATCGTCGCGGCGGTCGGGGTGGGCACCGACATGTGCAACATCGTTCTTGCACGCACGGACGCTCCGGCCTTCCCGAATTCGAAGGAAGCCTTGAAGTGGCTGGGCGGCAAGCGGCTTTCCATTCCGTTGGGCAGCTGTGCGGACCGGTTTGCCCAGGCGGCATTGAAGAAGGAAGGCGTGACGCCCGCGGCCGTCCTCAACCAGAACATCGAGGTCATCACCAGCGGCTTTCGCGCCGGCAAGGTCGACGCCGCAGTCTTGTGGGAGCCCACCGCGTCACGACTGGTGCAGGAGGGCTTGGCCAAGCGGGTGGCTTCGGGCGAATCGGTTGGGGAATTCGACGCCGCCTTCCTCACCATGCGTGCGGACCTGATCAAGCAGCGCCCGGACATCGTCAAGGCCTGGCTGAACGCCGAGCTGGATGCGCAGCTGTTCCTGGCCGACGGCAAGAACGCGATGGAAGTCGCGGGCATGGCGGGCCAGCAGTCCACCGGTTTTACCGACAAGATGCTCTGGGCCTCGATGTACGGCAAGTACGACCCCGCGGTCGGCGGCGCGCCGGTGCGGCTCACGATGCCCTACACGATCACGCCCGAGGTCTCCGCGCTGATCAACAACTCGGCGGCGTTCCTGTTCTCGATCAAGAGCATCAACGTCGAGAAGCTCAGGCCCGAGGCGGTCATGCCCGAGTTCACCCAGGCGATCCTGAAGGAGCGCGGCTTGACCTCGCCGGTCGGCAAGGTGAGCGCCCAGGACGAGAAGGAGTTCAAGGCGAAGCCTTGATTCGTCCGCTGCACCGCACAGGTTTGCCGCGAATCGCAGACTCATCGACTATCCCGGGGGAGCAATGGACCAGATCACGGCTGCGCTGAGGCGAACGATGCCGTTCCAGACGGTGTCGGAAGAATTGCTCGAGGCCATTGCCAAGCTGGCAAAGTGGAAGTCCTACGCACGCGGCGATGTCATCTATGACCTCGGCGACGTGGCCGACGACATCCACGTCGTCTCCTCGGGCAGCGTGAGCCACGCGCTGACGACCGACGACGGCGGCCCGCCGCACGACAAGACCATGCACAGTGGCGACGTGTTCGGTTGGGCGGCGGTGCTGGAGGGGCCGCGCAGGCGCATGGCGCGCACGGTGTGCCTGGAGCGCACCGAGACGATCCAGATCAACGGCGACGAGCTGATGAGCCTGATCGAAGCTTCGCCCGTCTCCGGCGACGTGGTGATGAGCCGCTTCGCCACGATGATCACGCGCGAGTTCGCCGCGCCGGAGTCGGTGGCCGCTCGGGTGCGGCATCCGCAGGCACCCGACAAGCCGGCCGCACGGCACGACGGCGGTGTGGCCACCGGCTGGGCCTTGTTGTCGTTTCGACTCGGCCAGTGGCTCAAGAGTCCCAAGCCCTACCTGATGCTGAGCGGCTTCGCAATCCTGCTGGGCTTATGGTTCCTGACGGTCCAGGTGTGGAAGCTTCCCCGGTTTGCCGATTTGCCGGGACTCACGGTGGTCGTGCGTGAGCTGTTCAACCCCGACCCGGTCTACGGCTTGTCGGTCTACACGCCGGAGTACTACCAACACATCTGGGTCAGCGTGCGTCGTGTGGCGATCGCGTTCTTTCTTGCCACCGCGCTCGGCGTGCCTCTGGGGCTGTTTCTCGGTTGGTCAAAGATCTTTCGCCAGTACGTCTTCCCGGTCTTCGAGACCCTGCGGCCCATTCCTATCCTCGCCTGGGTGCCGCTGGCGATCCTGATGTTCAGTGGCTCGGAAACGCCGGTGATCTTCCTGACCTTTCTGGCGTCGTTCTTCGCCACCGCACTCAACACCATGCTCGGCGTCGAATCCATCGACGAGTCGTACAGCCGGGCCGCCTATTGCCTGGGCGCCAACAAGTGGCAGGTGTTTCGCGAGGTGGTGGTGCCCGGCGCCATGCCGTTCATCTTCACCGGCCTGCAAATCTCCGTGGGCGTGGCGTGGTTCTCACTGGTGGCCGGCGAGATGGTGTCGGGTGAGTTCGGCCTGGGCTACGTGATCAACACCTCGTACACGATGGTGCGCTATCCGACGATCGTGATCGGAATGGTCACCCTCGGCGCGGTGGGTTACGTCACCAGCGCGATGGTGCGGATGGTCGGTGACCACATGATGCAGTGGCGCGTGCGTGAGCTCGCCCTGGGAGGCCGTTGATGAATGCCGTGCTCGAAGCGAACCGCGGTTCGCACAAGGTCTCCACCCAAGGTGCCATTCGCATCGACGACGTCGTGAAGATCTACGACCCGGACGGGGCGGCGGTGATGGCGGTCGACCATTGCTCGCTCGACATTCCGGCCGGCGAGATCTGCATGATCGTCGGGCCTTCGGGCTGCGGCAAGACGACCTTGCTCAATGCGATCGCCGGCTTTCACAGCATCACCTCGGGCAGTATCTTTCTCGATGGCAAGCTGCTGTGCGGCCCCGGAAAACCGATCGCCGAGCCGGGCTCGGACCGCATCGTCGTGTTCCAGAACGGCGCCTTGTTCCCGTGGAAATCCAATCTCGACAACGTCGCATTCGGTCCCCTGATGCAGGGAAAACTGGGCAAGAAGGAGATCTACGAAAAGGCCCGCAGCATGATGGCCGACGCGGGCCTGAGCGGCGCCGAAAGCAACTTTCCGGGCGAGGTTTCGTCGGGCCTGCGCCGGCGCGTGGAGATCGTGCGCGCGCTGATGAACGACCCCAAGGTATTGCTGTTCGACGAGCCCTACCGTGCGCTCGATTCGCTCACCAAGTCGGTCATGCACGAGGCCCTGCTCGAGATTTACTACAAGAACAAGGTCACGATCTTCTTCATCACCCACGACCTCGAGGAAGCGATCTTCCTCGGCCACCGGCTGGTGATCATGACCTCGCGCCCCTGCAAGCCCAAGAAAATTCTCGACGTCGACATTCCCCACCCGCGCGACTACAGCGTGCTGACCAGCCCGCGCTTTCGCGAGCTGATGGAGGAAACCAGCGTCGTGGTGCATGAAGAGGCGAAGAAATCCTTTGCCGCCGGCGAGAAAGAAGGCTGAGCATGTCCAAGTCCATCACTCGCCTTCGCAACAATCTGTTCAGCGTCGCCGGTCGGCGCGCCGTGGTGGCGCTGATCGTCTTCGTCCTGTTGTGGGAACTCGGCTCTCGCTCGGCGCAGTGGCTGGGCTATTCGCTGCCCTGGGTCGGTAAAGTGCCGGCCCCCAGCGCCGTGCTGCGCGTCTGGGCCGGCCTGCTCGACGATCCGGGCTACTGGCAAAGCTGGTACCTGAGCCTGATGCGCGTGCTGGCCGGCTTCGCGGCGGCCATGGTGATCGGCATTCCCCTTGGGTTGCTCATGGCCGTCAGCAAGACCTTCAACGGCCTGTCGTTCCCGACCTTCGAGTTACTGCGGCCGATCCCGCCGCTGGCCTGGGTGCCGATCTCGATCATCTTCTGGCCGACGCAGGAGCTGTCGATTGCCTTCGTGACTTTCCTGGGGGCGTTTTTCACCGTGGTGATCAACGTCGTCGGCGGCGCCAAGGCGATCGACAGTCGCTTCTTCCAGGCGGCGCAGGCGATGGGCGCATCACAGTGGGACATCTTCCGGCGCGTGGTGCTGCCGGCCACCTTGCCCTCGATCGTGGTCGGCTCGTCGGTCGGCATGGGCATCACCTGGAACGTGGTCGTCGCGGCCGAAATGATTTCCGGCGGCGGTGGCAGCGGCTCGGGCGGCGGCCTGGGCTTCTTCATCTGGAACTCGTATGTCGGCGGCTCCTACGAGCAGATCGTCGTCGGCATGATCAGCATCGGCATCGCCGGCTACGCCTGCAGCGAGGTGCTGCGCGCCGTCGGCGGACTTGCGACGCCGTGGCTGCAGAAGCGCTAAGGACCCAGGGCACATCATGAGCAACCGCGACGCCATCCAAGCAGCCACCCCCACGGCAACCCACGCGGCCTCGACACCCGCGCGCAAGACGCCGCTCACCGCCGGTGAGATCACCGTCAACAACATCAGCAAGTCCTATGGCAGCGGGCTGTTCACCAAGACCGTGGTGCAGGATTGCTCCTTCAAGATCGAGCGCAACAAGCTCACCGTGATGATCGGCCCGTCGGGCTGCGGCAAGAGCACCTTGATCCGCCTGTTGGCCGGCTTCGAGAAGCCGACCACCGGCACCATCCAGATCGACGGCAAGCCCATCACTGGTCCGGGCCAGGACCGGCTCGTGGTGTTCCAGGAATCGGCGCTGTTTCCGTGGATGACCACTTACGACAACATCATGTACGGGCCGCGCGCGCGCGGCGAAGACACGCAAGCGGCGCGCGACCAGGCCGAGTTCCTGCTCGAGAAGGTGGGCCTGCGGGCGTTTCGCAAGAAGTACCCGCCGCAACTCTCGGGCGGCATGCAACGACGCGCCGAACTCGCACGCGCCATGATCAACAACCCCGACGTCATGATCCTCGACGAGCCCTTCCGCGGCCTGGACGCGATGTCCAAGGAACTGATGTGGGAGTACTACGCCGCGCTGTTCGAGGAGTCGAGGCGCACCAACTTCTTCGACACCACCGACAACGACGAGGCCCTCTTCCTGGCCGACCGTCTGATCATCATGACCAACATACCGACCAAGGTGCGCGCGACCTTGGAGGTCAATCTCCCGCGGCCGCGGCGGCTCGCGAACATCTTCGACAACGAGCATGCCAACGAAGTGAAGATGCAGGCGCTTTCGCTGCTGCATGAAGAAGCCATGAAGTCGTTCTCCGGTGGCAGCCGGGCGGCCGCCGACTTCGTCGAGGCCTACTCCAAGCGCTCAGGCAATGCGGCGCAGGCCGCCAAGCCCTGAGGCGCGGCGCTCGGCTTGGCCGACGGCCCCCCATTCCTCTCAATCCCCATCTCAAGGAGAACCGACGTGGCAAAGCAAGTGATCGACATGCGCAGTCGCCCTGCGTTTTTGCATGACTTCTACGGCAAGACGCCCGGCACCAAGGAGTACGAGGTCGTGAAGTGGCTCAACGGCCGCGTCGGCTCGAAGGAGCCGGAGCATTTCACGCGCTCCAAGGACATCGCGTCCTTCGTCCAGGAAATCAAGGCGTCGGGCATCAGCGCCTCGGTCGTCGTGGGCCGCGACACGCCGTCCATCAAGCATTCCAACGACGAGATCAACACGCTCGTGAAGGGCCACGCGGAGCTGGTGGGCATGGGCTCGGTCGACCCGCACCGCTTGGGCATCAAGGCAGCAGTGCAGGAGGTCGAGCGCGCCGTCAAGAAACTCGGCATGAAGGGCATCAACGTCGAGCCCGGTTTCGGCAGCCCGCCGCGCAATTGCGACGACCCGATGCTGTTTCCCATCTACGAGGCCTGCGAAGGGCTCGGCGTGCCGGTGTCCATCATGTCGGGCCCGACCGCGCCCAGCCTGGAGATGGTCAACCCGGCGGCGGTGGGCCATGTCGCGCGGGCCTTCCCCAACCTGTCGATCATCTGCTACCACGGCTTCTATCCGTATGTGAACGAGATCATCGGCGTGGCCCTGCGCTACGAGAACGTCGTCATCGTGCCGGACATGTACATCTTCGTACCGGGCGGGAGCCTGTACGTGGAGGCCGCCAACGGTTGCATGAAGAACCAGATCCTGTTCGGCAGTTCGTATCCGTTTCGCCCGATGAAGCAGTCGATCGACGACTACCGCGCGCTCGGCTTCAAGGACGACGTGATCGACAGCGTCATGTTCGGCAATGCCGAGCGGGTGCTCAAGCTCGCCGCGTAATTCAACGGCAAGCCCAGTGGAGCCGCTGCGGATCAGCCCGGCCACGCCGGCCCACTTCGACGACCTCTGGCAGCTCTACGAGCTGCTGAAGGTCGAGGGCGACCCCGTCGTCTCGGCGCAAGACGCCGAGCAGCGTTTCGCCGCCCTGCTGACCCGACCCGATCACACCATCTACATGGCCGAGTCGGGTGGCGAGGTCGTCGGCACGTATGCCCTGGTCTTCATTCCCGGCCTCCCCCACGGCGCGCGCGATTCGGCCATCGTCGAGGACGTGGTGGTGGCGCCCGAGCAGCGCGGCCACGGCATCGGCAAATCGATGATGCGCGACGCCCTGTCGCGTTGTCGAGAGCGCGATTGCTACAAGCTGGTGCTGTCGAGCCACCTGCAGCGCGACAAGGCGCACCGTTTCTACGAAGGACTCGGCTTCAGCAAGCACGGGTTCAGTTTTTTGATGGCCTGACATCGGCCCCCACGCACCTTCGGTGCCGCCCCCCGAGGGGGCGCTCAGCCCTCTTGGGGCGGCCCGGCGAAGGCTGAACCAACGTCAAGGAGCAGCACGATGAGCAAACTTAAAGATGCGTCGGTGGTGGTGCGGACGGCGGCAACCGAACTCCAGGTCGGCCACTCGATCACGCACGACCCCGGGCGACGAGCGCTGCTCGGGCGCTCCGCGGCGGTGGCGGCCCTCGGCATGGCCGGCCTCGAGGGGGGCCGCGCAAATGCGGCGGCGCTGGCGGTGCCCGACTCGATGCGGGCCATGGGCCGGGCCCTGCCCGAGAACGAGTACGGTCTGCCCTCCAAGTACGAGGCGCACGTGAAGCGGCGCCGCTCCGACGTGCTGGTCAACAAGCAGAATTTTTCCGACTGGAGCATGACGCCGCTGCACCAGCAGCTGGGCACCGTCACTCCCAACGGCCTGATCTACGAGCGCCATCACAACGGCGTGCCCGACATCAACCCCGACCAGCATCGCTTCGCCATCCACGGCATGGTGCGCCAGCCGCTGGTGTTCACGATGGCCGACCTGATGAAGTACCCGTCGGTGTCGCGCTTCCAGTTCATGGAGTGCTCCGGCAATGGCCTGACCGACTGGCTGAAGGCATCATCGAAGACGGTGCAGCAGACGCACGGCCTGCTGTCCTGTGCGCAGTGGACGGGCATACCGGTCGCGACCTTGCTGCAGGAGGCCGGCGTCTTGCCGAGCGCGAAATGGGTGCTGGTGGAGGGCGCCGACGGGGCGGCTCATGCGCGCAGCATCCCGATGCAGAAGATGCTCGACGACGCGCTGATCGTCTACGCGGCCAACGGCGAAATGCTGCGCCCCGAGAACGGCTATCCGCTGCGACTCTTCATTCCCGGCTGGGAAGGCAACGTCAGCATCAAGTGGGTGCGACGCATGAAGGTGGGCGACCAGCCCTGGCACCTGCGCAGCGAGACCGCTCGCTACACCGACCCCATGCCCGACGGCAAATGGCGGCAGTTCAGTTTCGAGATGGAAGCCAAGTCGGTCGTCACCTCGCCCTCGGGCGGCATGACGGTGCGCCCCGGGCCGATGGAGATCGTCGGCTTTGCCTGGTCGGGCAAGGGCACGATCAAAGCCGTCGACGTCACCGTGGACGGCGGACGAACCTGGCGCGAGGCGGTGCTCGAAGAGCCGGTGCTCGACAAATGCCTCACCCGCTTTCGCATGCGCTGGGACTGGGACGGCTCGCCGGCCACGATCGCCAGCCGCACCGTCGATTCGACCGGCTACGTGCAGCCCACCGTGGAAGAGATCAAACGAGTGCGCGCGATCACCGGCTTCGTTCAACACCACAACGGCGTTTTTCCGTGGTCCATCGCCGCATCCGGGGAGGTGAAAAATGCAATCGCCTAAAGCCGCTTTCGTGCGGGCCGCAACCGCCGCAGCCGCCGTGGCCCTGGCTGCATGCACGCTGCCCACGGCGCCCACCGAGCAGGCCCGGCCCGGGCCGGGCCTGGGCAAGCCGATCGCCGAGACCGACCTCGCGGCCTGGAACGTCGACGTGCGCGGGCCCGACGGCCTGGGGCTGCCTGCGGGCAGCGGCAGCGTCGCGGCGGGCAAGACCGTCTTCGACGCCCAATGCGCGTCGTGCCACGGCGCCGCGGCAGCCGGCGGGCCGGTATTCGGACCCATGGTCGGCGGCATCGGCTCGTTCAAGACCGACAAACGCGTGCTCACGCCCGGCAGCATGTACCCGTACGCGCCGATCCTGTTCGACTACGTGCGCCGGGCCATGCCGATGAACGCGCCGCAGTCGATGTCCAACGACGATGTCTACGCGGTGAGCGGCTACATCTTGCACTTGAATGGTTTGGTGCCCGTCGATGCCGTCATGACCGCGGCCACGCTCGCCGCCGTGCAGATGCCCAACCGCAACGGCTTCATCGTCGATGACCGCCCGGACACGAAGGCGGTGCGTTGCATGAGCGGCTGCGTGCCGATTGCGGGCGGGCGTTAGTTGACGCGAGCAAGTTCCTCATCGCCAGGCGGTGAGCCTCAACCCGTGACGCAAGGTCACGGGTCGGCCACTCACCGGATGCGTTGTTGCAACTCAGCGCAACACCGCCGCCTTCAACTCCACCAACTCGATCTCCACCGGCTCCCCGCCGTCACCCATCCACACCGTGCCATCCTGCACTGTGCATTGCAACTTCATCGTCCGCTGCGCCAGCGCCGCCAGCGCTGCCGTGGCCTCGGCCGGCACCAGCCGCACACGCAGGTTGGCAAATTTCTGCAGCCCAGCGCCGTTCTGGCTCCACCACAGCCCGCCGTTGCGCCCGTACAGATAGAGCACCACTTCGCGCGATCGATTGCTGGCCTTGCGCAGCCATTTCTCTTCGGGCTGGCCCACGTCGACCCAGAGTTCGATGTCGCCCACCAGGCTGCGGCGCCACAGGTCGGGCTCGTCCATCTGCTCCATCGCGTTGGCAAACGACAATGGCGCCTCGTTGTCGCCTGCGGCATGCAGGGCAAAGGCGAGCAGCCGCACCATCATGCGTTCGTCGTTCTCGGACGGATGGCGGGCCAGGGTCAGGGCATGGGTGCCGTAATGGGCGCGGTCCATGTCGGCGATCTGGAGCTCGGCCTTGAAGATCGTCGATTTGATAGCCATGAAAGAGCAAACGTGAAGAAGACCGATTTAGAAAAGAGCAAGGCCCGCAAGATCGAGGGCCGCCTCGCGCAGTCTGGCATACCGCAACGCTTCGGCAGCGCGGTGCCGCCGCCCGACCGCCGCGAGCAGCGCCGCGTGGATCAGGCGGCCGGGCTGGTGTCGTTTGCGACCAAGCTGCCGGGCGAGCTGATTGCTGCGCTCAACGACGCGGCTCGAGCGCAAGGCGTCGCGCCCGGCGAGCTGGCGGCGCGGCTGCTGGCCGCGGGCCTGCCCGGTTACCATGCCGATTCACACTCTCAGGAGGGCTGATTGGCCACCCCGAACTACTCATACGAAAAGCGCCAGCGCGAGCTGGCCAAGAAGCGCAAGAAAGAAGACAAGCTGCGCAGCAAAACGGCCGTGAAACCGGGCGATGCGGGCAGCGACGGTGGCCAGGAGACGGGCACACCGGCTGACGGCGGGAGCACGTATCCCCCCGTCACACCCACCACGACCCGCTGAGCGCCGCTTCGGCGTCACGCCCGTGACGTCATTGCGGCGCCACCGCGACGTGGCAGCGACAGCGCTGCGCCGCGGCGGGGCCTTGCAGGCCTCGCGGCGGCGCCGGGTAAACCGCCCGCAGGGGCGCCGTTACTCTTCACTGCTGCGTTGCAGCGCCCACATCTGCGCGTAGCGGCCGGCCTGCGCCAGCAGCGCAGTGTGCGTGCCGCGCTCGACGATGCGCCCCGCCTCCAACACCAGTATTTCGTCGGCATCGACCACGGTCGAGAGCCGGTGGGCAATGACCAGCGCGGTCTTGTTGCGCGCCGCGGTCTGCAGCTCGGCCTGGATGGCGCGCTCATTGGCCGAGTCGAGCGCCGAGGTCGCTTCATCGAAGATCACGATCGGCGGGTTCTTGAGCAAGGTGCGCGCGATCGCCACGCGCTGCTTCTCGCCTCCCGATAACTTCAAGCCGCGCTCGCCGACCATGGTGTCGTAACCCTTGGGCGTGGAGGCGATGAAGTCGTGAATGCGCGCCGCCTTGGCCGCCGCGACAACCTCTTCTTGCGACGCCCCGGGCCGCCCGTAGCCGATGTTGTAGGCGACCGTGTCGTTGAACAACACGGTGTCCTGCGGCACGATGCCAATGGTGCGGCGCAGGCTCGTCTGCGTGAGCGCGCGCAGGTCGTGGCCGGCGATGGTGATGCGCCCGCCAGACACGTCATAGAAGCGAAACATGAGCCGCGCCAGCGTGCTCTTGCCGGCCCCCGAGGGGCCCACCACCGCAACGGTGTGGCCGGCCGGGATCTCGAACGTGAGGCCCTGCAGGATCGGGCGGTCGGGTTCGTAGGCAAAGCTCACGTTCTCAAACCGCACGGTCGGCAAAAACGCGGCCGATGCGTCGGTCTGCAAGACCACCGCGCCGGGCGCGTCCTGCACCTCGCGCTCGCGCTCGAGCAGGCCGAACATCTTGTCCAAGTCGGTCAGCGCCTGCTTCAACTCGCGGTAGATCACGCCCAGAAAGTTGAGCGGAATGTAGAGCTGGATCATGAAGGCGTTGACCATGACCAGATCACCCAGGGTCATGCGACCCGACACCACACCTTCGGTGGCACGCCACAGCATGGCGATCAGCGCCACCGCAATCAGCAACTGCTGGCCGGTGTTGAGCAGCGACAAGGTGTTCTGCGACTTCAGCCGCGCGCGCCGCAGCTTGGCCAGGCTCTCGTCGTAGCGCTTGGCCTCGAAGCCTTCGTTGTTGAAGTACTTGACGGTCTCGTAGTTCAGCAGCGAGTCGATCGCGCGGCTGTGCGAGGACGAGTCGAGCTCGTTCATTTGCTTGCGAAACTTGGTGCGCCATTCGGTCACGGTGACGGTAAACACGATGTAGACCGCCAGCGCCGCGACGGTGATGAGCGCGAACATGGCGTCGAACTTGACTGCGAGCAGGGTCAGCACCAGGCCCACCTCCACCAGCGTGGGCACGATGCTGTAGAGCGAATACGAGATCAGCGACTGCACGCCGCGGGTGCCGCGTTCGATGTCGCGCGTCATGCCACCGGTCTGGCGCTCCAGGTGAAAGCGCAGGCTCAGCGCATGCAGGTGCTCGAACACCTGCAAGGAGATGCTGCGCGCCACGCCCTCGGTGGCCTTGGCGAAGACCAGCTCGCGCGCTTCGGTGAACAGCGACGTGGACAGGCGCAGCGCGCCGTAAGCCACCAGCAGCCCGATCGGCACCACCAGCACGGCGCGCGGGTCGGCCGCGGGAATGGCCAGCGCGTCGACCAGTTCCTTGAGCAGCAGCGGCACGCTCACATTGGCGACCTTGGCGGCAATCAGGCACACCAGCGCGAACGCAACCCGACCCTTGTAGGCCCACAGATAGGGCATCAGTTTGCCTAGCGTGGCCCAGTCGGTGCGTGGGCCGGCGGCGGCCAAGGGGCCGGCGGCCAGGGCGGGTGCGGGGGCAAGGGTCTCGGCGCGGCGCATGAATCACAATCTCCTGATGCAAAACCTTAACCGACCGCAATTCGGCCTGCTCGACGCGCCCAATCATCCGGAGAGCCAGCTGGTGCTGAGGGTGATGCCGATGCCGGCCGACGCCAACGTCAACGGCGATATTTTCGGTGGCTGGATCATGGCCCAGGTCGACGTGGCCGGCGCCGTGCTGGCGTCGCGCGTGGCCAAGGGGCGCCTGGCGACCGTGGCGGTCAACCAGTTCATTTTCAAGCAGCCCGTGTCGGTCGGTGACCTGCTGAGCTTTTATGCCCGCGTCGAGCGCATCGGGCGCACCTCGATCACCGTCAACGTCGAGGTTTACGCCGAGCGACCCGGCCGCGCCACTGGTGGTCAAGGTGACGGAGGCAAGCCTCACCTACGTGGCAATCGACCTGCGGGGCAAGCCGCGCGAGCTGTCACGCGGCGAGTAAACATCGAGCGAACCCCAAGCCCCTCAGGAGGGAGAAGGAACAAGTCGGCTCTCGGCCTGTCGTCTGAGCCGCCGCAGCAGCCGCCAGCCGAGCAGCACCGCCAGCACCCCGGCATAGACCGCCACCTCGGCGAAGTTGTTCTTGGCCGCACGCATCCAGAAGAAATGCAGGATCGCCAGCAAGGCCGTCGCATAGACGAGCCGGTGCAGCATCTGCCAGCGCGCCGCGCCGAGCGCCTTGATGGCGCGATTGAACGAGGTGGCGGCCAGCGGCACCATCAACAGCAGCGCGGTGAAGCCGACCAGCGCGAACGGACGCTTGGGAATGTCGAGCGCGATCGCCGCCGGATCGAAGCCCATGTCGAGCCAGGAGTAGCTGAGGAAGTGCAGCACGCCGTAGAAGAAGGTGAACAGCCCCACCATGCGACGAAAGCGCGCCAGTCCGGGCTGCGCGAGCCACTGGCGCAGCGGCGTGATCGCCAAGGTGAGGCACAGGAAGCGCAGGGTCCAGTCGCCGGTGGCGCGGATCAGCGCCTCGGCCGGGTTGGCACCGAGCGTGTTGGCGATGGCGCCGTAGAGCAGCCAGGCAAAAGGCAGCAGGCTCGCTGCGAACAGCACCGACTTGGCAGCAGGGTGCAGCAGCGGTGATGCCGGGCGGCGCGGGGCGCGCGCGGCAGCGGTCGCGGGGAGAACGGCGCTCACCTGGGCGCGCTCAAAAATTCTTGGCCAAGTCCAGCCCGGCGTAGAGCTGCCCGACCTGCGCCTCGTAGCCGTTGAACATCAAGGTCGGCCGCTTCTTCTTGAACAGGCCGTCCTCGCCGATGCGCCGCTCGGTCGCCTGGCTCCAGCGCGGGTGGTTCACGCTCGGGTTGACGTTGGAATAGAAGCCGTACTCGCGGGCCGCCGATTTTTGCCAGGCGGTGCGCGGCTGGTTTTCGACGAAGCGGATCTTCACCAAGGACTTGGCGCTCTTGAAGCCGTACTTCCAGGGCAGCACCATGCGCACCGGCGCACCGTTCTGGTTGGGCAGCACCTCGCCGTACATGCCGAAGGCCAGCAGCGCGAGCGGATTCATCGCCTCGTCCATGCGCAGCCCTTCCACATAGGGCCAGTCGAGCACGCTCGACTTCACGTAGGGCATCTGCTTGGGGTCGGCCAAGGTCACGAACTCGACGAACTTCGCATTGCCGGTCGGCTCCACTCGTCTGATCAGCTCGGCGAGCGAGTAGCCCACCCACGGGATCACCATCGACCAACCCTCGACGCAGCGCAGGCGGTAGATGCGCTCCTCCATCGGGGCGAGCTTGAGCAGGTCGTCGATGGCAAAGGTCTGCGGTTTCTTCACCTCGCCCTCGATCGCCACCGTCCACGGCCGCGTCTTCAAGGTGCCGGCGTTCTTGGCCGGGTCGGACTTGTCGGTGCCGAACTCGTAGAAGTTGTTGTAGCTGGTGGCGTCGGCATAGTTCGTCGTCTGCTCGATCGTCATGGCGCCGGCCACCGTGCTGCGCGCGCCGGGCAGCGCCGCGAGCTTGCCGGGCCGCGCCGTCTGCGCCTGCGCTTGCCGCGCTGCCCACCCCGCCATCAGCGCACCGGCACTGCCGGCGGCCATCAAGCGCAACAGCTGGCGCCGTTGCTCGTAGACCGCGCGCGGCGTGATCTCGCTGGGTGTGTCGTGGATGAAACCGTTGCGCAGGTGCTTGGGAATGAGCATGTCGGGTCCGCCTGGAAGGCCAGTTCGAGGGACGCCACCATGGCGAGTTCCCTCTTCGCTGCTTGCAGGTGGGTCGCCCGCCGAGCCGTCGAACTTACAGCGTGCCGTAGGAGTGCAGGCCCGAGAGGAACATGTTCACGCCGAGGAAGGCGAAGCTGGTGACCGCCAGGCCGGCCAGCGCCCACCACGCGGCGATCGTGCCGCGCAGGCCCTTCATCAGCCGCATGTGCAGCCAGGCGGCGTAGTTGAGCCAGACGATCAGCGCCCAGGTCTCCTTCGGGTCCCAGCTCCAGTAGCCGCCCCAGGCTTCGGCCGCCCAGAAGGCGCCCAGGATGGTGGCGATGGTGAAGAACGCAAAGCCGACGGCGATGGACTTGTACATCAGGTCGTCGAGCAGCTCGAGCGCCGGCAGCCGCGCGGCGATGCGACGGCGCATCGCCAGGATGCCGCCGACGATGAGCGCGGTGATGCCGAAGTACACCGCCCAGTAGCTGCTGATCGCCTCGATCGGGTTCTTGCGAAACACCAGCGGCTCCAGGCACAGCACCGCGCCCAACAGCGCGAGTGGCGCCAGCTTGCGCCAACTCGTCTCGCCCGCCGTCTGCTTGATGAGGTAGGCGAACGCCACCATTGCCGCGAGCGCAAAGGTGCCGTAGCCGATGAAGTTGGCCGGCACGTGCAGCTTCATCCACCAGCTCTGCAGCGCGGGCACCAAGGGCTGGATCTCCTGCGCCTCGCGCACCACCGTGTACCAGAGCAAGAAGCCCACCGCGGCGCTCACCACCAGCAGGACGAAGGCGCCGACCGAGCGCACGCTGGCACCGTCGAGCGCGTGGCCGCCCATCGCCTGGGCAGGCCGCCGGTGGCCCGAAGCGCCTTGCTGGGCGAGCACGTAGTGCTGCTCGTAGTAGAGGTAGAACAAGGTCGTCACCCAGCAGAACAGCACGAACACTTCGTAGAGGTTGCTGACCGGGATGTGGCCGACGTCGGGCGCGATCTGGTGGCTCTCGAACCAGCGCACCAAGGTGCCGATGAGCGCCATCGCGACCGCCACCCACGCAAGGCGCGAGCCGATGCGCTGCGCGGCGTTGCCGTCGCCCTCGGCGGGCGACGGCGCAAAGAAGCCGATCCAGTAGAACGCCGTGCTCATGAAGAACAGCACGCCCATCCACAGGATCGCGCTCTGGCTGGAGAGAAAGTACTTGAGCAGGAACACGTTCTCGGCCTGCGCCAGGTCGGCACCGAAGCCGTCTTGCACGCGGCCGTAGAGGCCGATCGCCACCAGCGCCAGCGCGCCCACGACCAGCATCAGCACGCGCAGCGAACCCCAGAACCAGCCCAGCGCGATCAACACCGGCGCCGCGCCGGCCAAGATGCCGCGCTCGTAGCCGTCCATCGAAGCGCCGTAGCGGCTGAAGGCGTAGCCGGTCAGCGCCACCACCAGCAGCGCGAACAGCCAGTCGAACAGCGAGCGCTCGGCCAGCAGATGGCTGCGCCCGAGCGAGACGGTTTGCGAGGCGGTGTTCATGCGGATTCCTTGGTGAAGATCGCCTGCTTGAGGCGCTCGAACTCGGCGTCGGCGTCGAGGGTGCGGCGCGTGGTCGACAGGGCGGTGGTGACGCGCGTGCCCGCATGCTGCGGTTGGAGCCAGATCCACAGCCGGCGTTCCCGGATGTAGAGCATGGCGAACACGCCCACGATTAGCAAGCCCGCCCCCAAATAGACGGCCGTCTTGCCGGGCGCGCGCGCCACCTGGAACACGCTGGCCTGCACCTGCTTGTAGTCGGCCAGCTCGAGCAGCGCCGGTGCCGGGTAGAGGTAGCTGTCGGACAGCGAGAGCACCGACTGGGTCATGAAGGCCTGGGTCTTGTCGTCGGGCTCGAGCCGCGGCTTGCCGTCTTGCGCGCGCGCCAGGTTGAGCAACTCGAACAGGCTGCCGTTGATGATGCGCAGCAGCACGTCGGCGATGCGCCCTCGTTCGGCCTCGGGCACGTTGGCCTCGACGAAGTCGCCCACGCTTTGCAAGCCGCCGGTTGCCGGGGTGCCCGAGGTCGGCGGCTCGGCGCCGGCAAACAGCGCCAGGCCGCGGCGCGCCGTGCCGAGCAGTTGCTCGGCCAGCTGCGGCTTGTCGGCGGGCGCGGCGCGTGCCACGTAGCTGCGCACCGCCTGCTCGCGCAGCGCCGGGTCGGCCAGCGCCTGGCGCAGCGTCAGCCAGGTCGCCGTGCTGTCGTCGCCATCGGCCGGAATGCGCAGGTAGCGGAAGTTCTCGGCCGGCGTGTCGCGCACACCGGCGAGGAACACGCGCTGCCCGTCGAGCTCCACCGGCAGCATGTAGTTGTTGAACTCGCGCGCCTGGCCGCTGGCGTCGCGCAGCTTGTAGCTCACCGACGGGCCGACGTTGCGCAGCTCCTTGACGGTTGTGGACTTGGCGCCCGAGCCCAGGTGCTGCTGCAGCGAGCCGACGAGGTCGACCTTGCGCGGGTCGGTGCTGGTCGCGCCCGCCCCGGCGGCGCCGAGGTTTTCGACATTGATGACGCGCAGGCCGGTCACTTCGAGCATGAGCTTGCTGCCCGCCGACGCGCCGGGCAGCGCCACGGCGCTCGACGCCCCGACCTGGCCCTCTATGTCAAACGGCTTGCCACCGGCCAGCGGCGAGGCGCGCAAGGTGACGCTCGAGCCGCCGTCGTCGAAGCTGCTCTGGTAGATGGTCACGCCGCGGTGGACGGCGGGCTCGTTGACCTTCACGGTGGCCGGGATCGCCTGGCCGGTCTCGTGGTCGTGGATGATGATTTCGCTGGCGAACAGCTTGGGCATGCCGCTGGCATAGAAGTCGACGATGAACTTCTTCAGCTCCACGTCGAAGGGCAGCTCCTGCAGCACCACGCCGTCCTGCATGTTGATGACCGCCGTGCCCGACCGCGAGCCTTCGGCGACCAGCAGGTTGGCGCGATAGGTCGGCGTCGACACGCTCAGGCGGTGCCTTGGGCCGACATCGCTGAACAGGCCCGTGCCGGGATAGACCGACTTGCCCTGCAGGGCCATCTCGGCGCGCACGACCAGGTCGCCGTCGGACAGGCCGCCCAGGCAGATGAGCACGATGGCCGAGTGCGCGCTGATGTAGCCGACCTTGTTGGCGCCGCCCTTGCGCGCCGCGATCATGGTGCCGCGGTGCAGGTCGCCGTCGCGCCGAACCTCGGCCTTGACCTTCCACCCACCGCTGGCCAGCAGCGCCGTGAGCCGCGAGCGCGTCGCCTCCAGGCCCTCGGCCACCTCACCCTGCGCCTTGTGGTGAAAGGCGCCGAGCGACTGCTCGCGCAGGCCCTCCTTGAGGGTGCGCAGGTCGGCAATGATCTTGGGCGTGTTGCGTGCGATGCACAGGCTGGTGGAGAGCACCAGGAACGCCAGGATCAGCAAAAACCACCAGGCGCTGTAGACCGTGTAGAGGCCGACCGTGTCGAACACCTGCGCCCAGAACGGACCGAACTGGTTGACGTAGTTGTTGTAGGCCTCGTGCTGCTTGACCACCGTGCCGAGCACCGAAGCGACGCAGATGATCGTCAGCAGCGAGATCGAAAAGCGCATCGACGAGACCACCTCGACGATGTCGCGCACGCCGCGCGAGCCGCTGCGAACTTCAAGACCGGCCGTGGTGACGGACATGGGGAGGCAAGGACCAGGAAATCAAGGGCGCCGACACGACGTCGGAGCCGGCCGAATTGTCCCGCATGCGGCCCGGGCGCCGAGGCGGCCGGCCGAATGACCGGCAGGAGCGCTGGAGCGCCGCAACCGCAACCGCAACCGCAACCGCAACGTGGCAGCGCTGGTGCGCGGCGTCAGCGCAGGCCGGCGACGTAGTCGGCCAGCGCGTCGATCTCGCGGTCGCTCAGGCGCGACGCAATGACAAGCATCGGCGTGCTGTTCGTTCGCACCTCGCGGCGGAAGGCGTTGAGCTGCGCCTTGGTGTACTCGGCATGCTGGCCGCCCAGGCGCGGGAAATGCGACGGGATGCCGGCGCCGTTGGGGCTGTGGCAGCCGGCGCAGGCCGGCACTTGCTTGTCGGCGATGCCGCCACGGTAGATGCGCTCGCCCAGGGCCACCAGTTCCTTGTTCCTGGCAAAGCCCGGCTTGGCCTGCTTGCCGGCGTAGAAGCCGGCCACGTTGCGCATGTCGTCGTCGCTGAGCGCCGAGGCGAAGCCCTTCATGATGACGTTGTCGCGCGCGCCCGACTTGAACTCGGCGAGTTGCTTGGCCAGGTATTCGGGGTGCTGGCCCTGCAGGATCGGGTTGGCCGGGCTGCCGCGCGAGCCGTCGGCGCTGTGGCAGGCGGCGCACACCGCGGTGGAGACGGCCTCGCCCTTCTTCAGGTCGGGCGGCGCCTTGGGCTTGGTCTCGGTGGCCAGGGCCGGGGCAACCGATACGGCGGCGAACAAGGCGGCGAACAAGAGCGACAGGGCTGACTTCATGGGCAAGCGTTCGATCTGAAGAGCGCACCGACGGTGCAACAAAACGCGCGCGGGACCCCGGCGCAGCCCGCGATTTTACAATGCCGCATGCACGCGCCCACCTCGGCGGCCCCGGACCCCGCCAAGTTGGCGCTGGCCTGGACCCACACCGCCCGCTTCCTCACCACCGCCGCCCAGCTGGTCCACCTTCCCGTCAACGAGCTGCCCGAGATCGCCTTCGTCGGCCGCAGCAACGCCGGCAAGTCGACCGCGATCAACCGGCTCACGCAGCAAAAGCGCCTGGCCTTTGCCTCCAAGACGCCGGGCCGCACGCAGCACATCAACCTGTTTGCGCTCGGCCCGAAGGACGCGCCCGATGCGCTCTTCGCCGACCTGCCCGGCTACGGCTATGCCGCAGTCGCGCGCGGCGCCAAGCTGCGCTGGCAGAAGGTGATGGCCGACTACCTGGAACTCCGGCGCAGCCTCTCGGGGGTGGTGCTGATGGTCGACTCGCGGCTCGGCTTCACCGAACTCGACCAGCAACTGCTCGCCTTCGTGGCACCGCGCGTGGGCACCGGCGAGATCAAGCTGCTGGTGCTGCTGACCAAGGCCGACAAGCTCAACCGCCGCGATGCCGACGCCGCCCTGGCCGCGGCGCAGACGCTGCTCGGCCAGCTCGCCACCGACGACGCCGACCTCAGCATGACGCTGTTCTCGGCGCTGAGCCGGCGCGGCATCGACGACGCGGCACAGGTGTTGCACGCCTGGGCGCATCCGCCGGCGCCGCCTGCGCAGCACGCCGAAGACACCCAAGACAACGTCACCGGCTGACCCGGCGCTCCGGCCCGAAGGCAAGCCCTCGAGTCGCGGCTCAAAGCGGGCCACCCAAGGAGGTATTTACATGGCTTTCCCGATCGAGACCTTCGACATTGCCCTGCCGCACGGCGTGCGCCTCGCCTGCCGCGCCACGGGCGCGCGCAACGCGCCGGTGCTGGTGTTCCTGCACGGCTTTCCCGAGGCCGCATTTATCTGGGACGAACTGCTGCTGCACTTCGGCCAGCGTTTCCGCTGCGTGGCGCCCAACCTGCGCGGCTACGGCGGCTCGTCGGCGCCCGCCGAGGTCGAGGCCTACCGCGCCAGGCACCTGGTGGCCGACGTGGCCGCGCTCATCGTCCAACTGGGCGCGCCGCTCGAAGCGCTGGTGGGGCACGACTGGGGCGGCGCGGTGGCCTGGAGTCTGGCACTGCAGCAGCCACAGCTTCTCGAGCGGCTGGTAGTCATTAATGCGCCGCATCCCGGCCCCTTTTTGCGCGACCTGCAAGACGACGCGGCGCAGCAGGCCGCCAGCGCCTACATGAACTTCTTCTGCCGCGCCGATGCGCAAAGCCTGCTGGCCGAAAACGACTACGCGCGCCTGTGGCCCTTCTTCACCAACATGGGCGGCGCCGCCTGGCTGGACGAGCAGGCCAAGGCACGCTATCGCACCGAGTGGGCGCGTGGCCTCACCAGTCCGCTCAACTACTACCGCGCCTCGCCGCTGCGCCCACCGACCGCCGCCGACCCGGCCGCAAACAAGATTTACTTCGAGCCCGAGCAGATCACCGTGCGCGTGCCCACCACGGTGATCTGGGGCGAGCGCGACACCGCGCTACTGCCCAAGCTGCTCGACGGGCTCGGGCAATGGGTACCCCAGCTCGACGTGGTGCGCATGCCCGACGCCAGCCACTGGATCGTCCACGAGCAACCCGCGCGCGTGGCGCGGGCCATCGAGGCGGCGCTCGGCGGCTGAGCCGGCGCGACGCGCCCGGCCCGCGCGCGACCGCGCTCAGTCGAGCAGCGCGCCGGCCGCGCCCAGCGGCACGAGCACGCTGGCCTGCAGCCCGACACTCGACCGCGGCCCCGGCGCGTAGCGCTGCACCGACAGGCCCACGCTCCAGTCGAGCCCGGCGCGGGTGGTGGCGAGTTCCAGGCGCAGGCCGCGCAAGGTGCCACGCTCGCCGAACAGAGCATTCAGCGGCTCCGTCCCTTGTTCATTGACGCGACCGTCGAACACCGCCATGCGAACGCGCTTGCAGTCGTCGGCACAGGCCGGCACCCAGGCCAGGCCGAGCGTGAACAGCCGCCCGCCACCGCCAATGCCCGCCCCGATCGGCAGGCCGTCGTGGTAGTAGCCGTCGACATAGCTGCCATGCCGGTAGGCCGGTGCCGGCGCACGTCCGCTGCCCAGGCCGAATTCGCGACTGAGCAGGGTGTCGCTGCCTTCGACGCTCCATTCCAGCCGGCCGTCGCGCCACGGTTGCTTGAGCTGTAACCCGGCCGTGGCGATGCGCCGCGATGGCAGCTTGCTGGCCTCGTCCTCGCCGATCAGCTGTGCATGGCCGACCCAGGCCCAGCCGCCCTCGCTGCGCCCGGCCAGCCGCAGGTCGATGCCGGCCAGCTCGTTGCTGGGGTCGGAGCCGCGCTCGGCGTCTTCGACGTTGGTGCGTGCCAGCACGGCGTCGGCCAGCGCCCGGGTGCCGCGTGGGCGGCCCTCGCCGCCCCACTGGAGGTGGCGGCTCAGGCCCAGCTCCACGCCCGCGAAAGGCCGTGCATAGACACGCATGCCCAGCATCTGCGTGCCCGGCGGCCGGTAATCGCGCAATTGCCCGAGCGAGAACTCGTAGCCCCAGGGGCCGAAGCCTCAATGGAGTCGGCTTGTGAACGAAAAACTTCTATCTGAACAGTATTGCGGCTAGCTGGCGGTGGCAGCGTGCCGCGCGGCGGCGGCGATCACGTCGGCAGGCGCTTGCACGAGTTCGATCAGCACGCCTTCGCCACCACGCGGAAACTCGTCATTGCCTTTGGGGTGAATGAAGCAGATGTCGTGGCCGGCCGCGCCGCGGCGAATGCCGCCCGGCGCGAAGCGCACGCCGCTCGCGCTCATCCACGCGACGGCCGCAGGCAGGTCGTCGACCCACAGGCCCACGTGATTGAGCGGCGTCTGGTGTACGGCCGGCTTCTTGTCGGCGTCGATCGGCTGCATCAGGTCGACCTCGACGGCGCTCACGCCGCTGCCGAGCGCGCAGATGTCCTCGTCGACGTTCTCGGGCTCGGAGCGAAAGCTGCCGGTGACCGTGAGGCCCAGCAGGTCGACCCAGAGCGCGCGCAGACGCTCTTTGTCGGCGCCGCCGATGGCGATCTGCTGCAGCCCGAGAATGCGAAACGGCTTGTCCATCGTCACATCCTTCAGTCAAAGCGCAGGATCGGCTGGTCGACCGCGAGACTCGAACCCTTGGCGGCCAGCACTTCGGCAACGGTTGCATCCTGCGAAGCGAGCAAGATGTTCTCCATCTTCATGGCTTCCACCACGGCCAGCTTCTCACCGGCCAGCACGCGCTGGCCGACCTGCACCACCACGTCGGCCAGCAGGCCGGGCATGGGCGCGAGCAGGAACTTGCTGGTGTCGGGCGGCGCTTTGTAGGGCATGAGCTTGTGCAGCGCCGCGGCACGCGGCGACAGCACCAACGCGTCGATGCGCGAGCCGTTGTGCCCGACGCGCAGCGTCAGGCCTTGACGCTCCACTTGCGCGGTGAACGGCTGACCGTTGCACAGGCCGGTGGTGCGCGTCTGGCCGTAGCTCCAGTTGCTCTTTTGAAATTCGTAGCGTTTGGCGCCGACGGTGACGTTCACCGAACCGTTGGCCTCGGCGCGCACCGGCACGTGGCGATCCTTGTCGACCGCACCGCGCACCACCACCACGTAGTCGTCACCGATGCGCACGCCATGGCCGGGCATTTGCCCACTGATGCCGGCGGCGCGCACGAGGTAACGCCGGTTCACCGCGGCGGCCAGCGCGATGAGGAAGTCGGGGTCGTCATGCGCCACATCCTCGGCCCGAAAGCCGCTCGGGAAATGCTCGGCGATGAAGCCGGTGCTGAAGTCCCCGGCAACGAACTTCGGGTGCGCCAACAACGCCGCCTGGAACGGGATGTTGCTGTTGATGCCGCGAATCACGAAGGCGTTGAGCGCCTCGCGCATCTTCGCGATCGCGTCATGGCGGTCGCGTCCATGCACGATCAGCTTGGCGATCATCGAGTCGTAGTGCATCGGAATTTCGCCGCCTTCATAGACGCCGGTGTCCACGCGCACCCCGCCGTCCGCAGGCCGGGGCACAGCCGCCTCCATCGTCTGCGTTGGCGGCTGGTACTTCACCAGCCTGCCGGTGGAGGGAAGGAAGTTGCGCAAGGGATCCTCGGCGTTGATGCGGCATTCGATCGCCCAGCCTTCACGCTTGATTTCGCTTTGCGTGAAAGGCAGCTGCTCGCCGGCCGCCACGCGGATCATCAGCTCCACCAGGTCCAGGCCGGTGATGCATTCGGTGACCGGGTGCTCCACCTGCAGCCGCGTATTCATCTCGAGGAAGTAAAAGCGCTGATCCTTGCCGACCACGAACTCGACCGTGCCGGCGCTCTGGTAGTCCACCGCCTTGGCAAGTGCCACGGCCTGCGCGCCCATGGCCTGGCGCGTGGCCTCGCTGATGAAGGGGGAAGGCGCCTCCTCGATCACCTTCTGGTGGCGGCGCTGGATCGAGCATTCGCGCTCCCACAGGTAGACGCAGTGGCCGTGCGCATCGCCCAGCACCTGGATTTCGATGTGGCGCGGCTCCTCGACGAACTTTTCGATGAAGACGCGGTCATCGCCGAAGCTGCTCAGCGCCTCGTTGCGGCAGGAGTTGAAGCCTTCGTGCGCCTCCTTGTCGTCGTGCGCAACACGCAGGCCTTTGCCGCCGCCGCCGGCACTGGCCTTGATCATCACCGGGTAGCCGATGTCGCGCGCGATCTCGACCGCGCGCTCGGCCGATTCGATCGCGTCGTTCCAGCCCGGGATGGTGTTGACCCTGGCCGCGTTGGCGAGCTTCTTGGAAGCGATCTTGTCGCCCATCGCGGCGATGGAATGGTGCTTCGGTCCGATGAAGACCAGGCCCTCGTCTTCCACCTGCTTGGCAAATGCTGCGTTCTCGGACAGAAAGCCGTAGCCGGGATGAATGGCCTCGGCGCCGGTCTGCTTGCACGCGGCAATGATCTTGTCGCCCAGCAAGTAGGACTGGCGCGAGGGCGCCGGGCCCAGCAACACGGCCTCGTCGGCCAGCTCGACATGACGCGCGTCGCGGTCGGCTTCGGAATACACCGCCACGGTCTTGATGCCGAGCTTCTTGGCCGTCTTGATGATCCGGCACGCGATCTCGCCACGGTTGGCGATGAGGATCTTCTTGAACATGCGTGACCCCTGCTCCTTGCTCACAGCGGAATGTTCCCGTGCTTGCGCTTGGGGTTCTCTACCAACTTGCCGCGCAGCATCACCAGCGAGCGGCAGATGCGCTTCCTGGTTTCGTGCGGCTGGATCACGTCGTCGATAAAGCCGCGCGCGCTGGCGACGAAAGGGTTGGCAAAGCGCGCCTTGTATTCGGCCTCGCGCGCGGCCAGCTTCGCCGGGTCGGTCTTGTCTTCGCGAAAAATGATCTCGACCGCGCCCTTGGCACCCATCACCGCGATCTCGGCGTTGGGCCAGGCGAAGTTCACGTCGCCGCGCAGGTGCTTGGAACTCATCACGTCGTACGCGCCGCCGTAGGCCTTGCGGGTGATCACCGTCACCTTGGGCACGGTGCATTCGGCGTAGGCGTACAGCAGCTTGGCGCCGTGCTTGATGATGCCGCCGTATTCCTGGCTGGTGCCCGGCATGAAACCCGGCACGTCGACGAAGGTCACCACCGGGATGTTGAAGGCGTCGCAGAAGCGCACGAAGCGCGCCGCCTTGATGGCGCTGCGGATGTCCAGGCAGCCGGCCAGCACCAGCGGCTGGTTGGCGACGATGCCCACCGTCTGGCCTTCCATGCGCACGAAGCCGATGAGGATGTTCTTGGCGTATTCCGGCTGCAGCTCGAAGAAGTCGCCGTCGTCGGCCACCTTCACGATCAGCTCCTTCATGTCGTAGGGCTGGTTCGGGCTGTCGGGCACCAGCGTGTCGAGCGAGAAGTCCAGGCGCTCGGCCGCATCGCCGCTCGGACGCACCGGCGCCTTCTCGTCATTGCTGAGCGGCAGGTAGTTGTAGAAGCGCCTGAGCATCAGGATTGCCTCGACGTCGTTGTCGAACGCCAGGTCGGCCACGCCGCTCTTGGTGGTGTGGGTGATGCCGCCGCCCAGCTCCTCTGCCGTGACCTCCTCGTGCGTCACCGTCTTCACCACCTCGGGGCCGGTGACGAACATGTAGGAGCTGTCTTTGACCATGAAGATGAAATCCGTCATGGCCGGCGAATACACCGCGCCACCGGCGCACGGGCCCATGATCAGGCTGATCTGCGGTATCACGCCCGAGGCCATGACGTTGCGCTGGAAAACCTCGGCGTAACCGCCCAGCGAGGCCACGCCTTCCTGGATGCGCGCACCGCCCGAGTCGTTGATGCCGATGACCGGAGCGCCGACCTTCATGGCCTGGTCCATCACCTTGCAGATCTTCTCGGCGTGCGCCTCGGAGAGCGCGCCGCCGAAGACGGTGAAATCCTGGCTGAACACGAACACGAGGCGGCCGTTGATCATGCCGTAGCCGGTGACGACGCCATCGCCCGGCACTCGCATGCCTTCCATGCCGAAGTCGTGGCAGCGATGCTCGACGAACATGTCCCATTCCTCGAAGGTGCCCTCGTCGAGCAGCAGGTCCAGGCGCTCGCGCGCGGTGAGCTTGCCCTTGCCGTGCTGCGCATCGATGCGCTTTTGGCCGCCGCCCATGCGCGCCTTGGCACGCATGGCTTCGAGCTGTTCGATGATGTCGTGCATCGCGTTTCAATCCTTCGGAAGTTTGTCGTCGGAATCCATCAGGTCGAGCAGCCGGCGCGCCGCAACCGAAGCGGCCATGCGCCCGGCCTGCACGTCGGCGCTGGTGCTCGCCAACACCGCGCGCACGCCTCCATGGGCATTGAAGCGCGCATGCAAACCGGCTTCGATGCGCTCCCACATCCAGGCGCAATTCTGTTGCTGGCGGCGCTTGTCGAACCAGCCGTCGGCGCGCTGCTGTTCGCTAAAGCGCTCCACCGCATCCCAGAACGCCACCAAGCCCTCGCCGGTGAGCGCGCTGAGTTGCAGCACCTCGGCACGCCATGCGCCGCCGCGGTGCCCGTGCAACTGCAGCGCCGACGAAATCTGCGCGCGCGCGCGCGCCGCGGCGGCGTCGTCGAGGTCGGATTTGTTGACGACCACCAGGTCGGCGACCTCCATCACGCCCTTCTTGATGGCCTGCAGGTCATCGCCCGCGTTGGGCAATTGCAGCAGCGCGAACAGGTCGGTCATGCCGGCGACGGCGGTCTCGCTCTGGCCAACGCCGACGGTCTCGACGATCACCACGTCGTAGCCGGCAGCCTCCACCACCAGCATCGACTCACGCGTCTTCTCGGCCACGCCGCCGAGCGTGCCACTGGCGGGGCTGGGGCGGATGTAGGCGCGCGCATGGACCGAAAGCCGCTCCATGCGCGTCTTGTCGCCGAGGATGGAGCCGCCTGAGATGGCGGACGACGGGTCGACCGCGAGCACGGCCACGCGGTGGCCGCGCTCGATGAGAAACAGTCCGAGCGCCTCGATGAAGGTCGACTTGCCGACGCCCGGCACGCCCGAGATGCCGAGCCGCAACGACTGGCCGCTGGCCGACAGAAGCGTGTTCAGCAAGCCGTCGGCCCGCGCACGGTGGTCGTCGCGGCGCGATTCCAGGAGGGTAATGGTCTTGGCGATCGCGCGACGCTGCGCCGGCCCGGCCGGCCCGAGCACAGCCTCGACCAGCAGCTGATCCGCCGGGCTCGACATCGGCGCTCAGGCCGCCGCGAGCGACAGGCGTATCTGCTCTAGCACGTCTTTCGCCGAGGCGGGAATCGGCGTGCCCGGGCCATAGATGCCCTTGACGCCGGCCTCGTAGAGAAAGTCGTAGTCCTGCGGCGGGATCACGCCCCCGACGAAGACGTTGATGTCGCCCGCGCCCTGCTTGCGCAATTCTTCGATGATGGCCGGCACCAGCGTCTTGTGGCCGGCTGCGAGCGTGGAGACGCCCACCGCATGCACGTCGTTCTCGATCGCCTGGCGGGCGCACTCTTCGGGGGTCTGGAACAGCGGGCCGATGTCGACGTCGAAGCCCAGATCGGCGAAGGCGGTGGCCACTACCTTGGCGCCACGGTCATGTCCATCCTGGCCGAGCTTGGCGATCATCACGCGCGGGCGGCGGCCCTCGCTGCGCGCAAAGTCTTCGATCTCGCGCTTGAGCTTGTCCCAGCCCTCGGCCGAGTCGTAGGCGGCCGCATACACACCGGTCACTTTCTGCGTGTCGGCGCGGTGGCGGCCCCAGACCTTTTCCAGTGCGTCGGAGACTTCGCCGACGGTCGCACGCAGGCGCATCGCCTTCACGCCGAGATCGAGCAGGTTGCCCTCGCCGCTCTCGGCGCACTGAGTGAGCGCGTCGAGCGCGACATGCACCGCAGCGGCGTCACGGCTGGCACGGATGTTCTTCAGCCGCTCGATCTGGCTGTCGCGCACCGCGTGGTTGTCGATGTCCCGGAAGTCCAGCCTCGGCTCGTTCTCGAGCTTGTACTTGTTGACGCCGACGATCACGTCCTTGGCCGAGTCGATGCGAGCCTGCTTCTCGGCCGCACTTGCCTCGATCTTGAGCTTGGCCCAACCGGAGTCGACCGCCTTGGTCATGCCGCCCATCGCCTCGACCTCCTCGATCAGCGTCCAGGCCGTGTCGGCCATTTCCTGCGTGAGCCGCTCCATCGCATAGCTGCCGGCCCAGGGGTCGATCACGTCGGTGATGTGCGTCTCTTCCTGAATGATGAGCTGGGTGTTGCGCGCGATGCGGGCCGAAAACTCGGTGGGCAACGCAATCGCCTCGTCAAAACTGTTGGTGTGCAGCGACTGCGTGCCGCCGAACACCGCCGCCATGGCCTCGATGGTGGTGCGCACGATGTTGTTGTAGGGGTCCTGCTCGGTGAGGCTCCAACCGGAGGTCTGGCAATGTGTGCGCAGCATCAGGCTCTTGGGGTTCTTGGGCGCGAACTCCTGCATGATCTTGGACCACAGGCCGCGTGCGGCGCGCATCTTGGCGATCTCGAGATAGAAGTTCATGCCGATCGCCCAGAAGAACGACAGGCGCCCGGCGAATTCGTCGACGTCCAGGCCCTGGGCCAGCGCGGTGCGCACGTACTCCTTGCCGTCGGCCAGCGTGAGCGCCAGTTCGAGCGCCTGGTTGGCACCGGCTTCTTGCATGTGGTAGCCGGAGATGGAGATCGAATTGAACCTCGGCATCCGCCGCGCGGTGTAGGCAATGATGTCGCCGACGATGCGCATCGAAGGCTTGGGCGGGTAGATGTAGGTGTTGCGGACCATGAACTCCTTGAGGATGTCGTTCTGGATGGTCCCCGAGAGCCGGTCCTCGGCCACGCCCTGCTCTTCGGCCGCGACGATGTAGCCGGCCAGCACCGGCAGCACGGCGCCGTTCATCGTCATCGACACGCTCACCTTGTCGAGCGGTATGCCGTCGAACAGGAGCTTCATGTCCTCCACCGAATCAATCGCGACTCCGGCCTTGCCGACGTCGCCCGTGACGCGCGGATGGTCGCTGTCGTAGCCGCGGTGCGTCGCCAGGTCAAAGGCGACGCTCACGCCCTGCGCGCCGCCGTCGAGCGCCTGGCGGTAGAAGGCGTTGGATTCCTCGGCGGTGGAGAAGCCCGCGTACTGGCGAATGGTCCAGGGCCGCACCGCGTACATCGTCGGCTGCGGACCGCGCACGAAGGGCGCGAAACCGGGCAGGGTGTCGGCCTCCAGACCCTGCAGGTCAGCCGCGGTGTAGAGCGGCTTGACGACGATGCCCTCTGGCGTCGTCCAGTGCAGCGCTTCGACCTGGCCGCCCGGCGACTGCTTGGCGGCTGCGCGCTGCCAAGCGACCAGGGCGTCGGAGGAAGCGAGAGATTCGGACATGGTCTTGCAGCGCCGCAGGCTGGACAGTAACGAAGCATCGCATCATAATTCAAAATTGAATTACAGCCAGCCGCCTGTCCAACTACTTTTGGGCGGCGCCCCTCATGATTGCACTGACCCTCGATCCTGCCAAGCCTTCGCGCCCTGACGGTGGGGCGCCGATGCCCGAGCGCGCGCTTTATGAGCAGGTCGCCGAGGTCTTGCGCAGCAAGATTTTTTCGCACCGACTCGGACCCGGCAGCTGGATCGACGAGAAGGCGCTAGCCACCGAATACGGCATCAGCCGCACACCGCTGCGCGAAGCCCTCAAGGTGCTGGCGGCGGAGGGTCTTGTGACGATGAAGCTGCGCCGCGGCGCCTACGTCACCGAAGTTTCGGAGCGCGATCTCGCTGAGGTGTTCCACCTGCTGGCGCTGCTGGAAAGCGACGCAGCGGGCGTCGTCGCGGCCCGAGCGACGCCCGAGCAACTGGCCGAGCTCGAGGCGCTGCACGCCCAACTCGAAAGCCACCTCGGTGACCGCGATCTGTTCTTTGCCGCCAATGAGCGCTTTCATCTGCGCCTGTTGGAGTTGGCCGACAACCGCTGGCGTCTGCAGATGGTGAGCGACCTGCGCAAAGTCATGAAACTTAACCGCCACCATTCGCTGTTTAAGCAGGGTCGGCTGGAGGCTTCGTTGAACGAGCACAGACGCATCATGGCGGCGCTGCGGGCGCGCAACGCAGAGCGTGCGCAGCGGCTCATGCTTGACCACATCGCGAACGGCAAGGAAGCCGCAGCAAGCGCCTCGACAACGTCCTGAAATGCGAAACGCCCACTGAAGAGCGGGCGTTTGTCTTGGGCCGAAGCCCTGATTTTTTGGTTGCGGGGACAGGATTTGAACCTGCGACCTTTGGGTTATGAGCCCAACGAGCTACCAGACTGCTCCACCCCGCGACTGAAGCGTGAATGGTAACACGCCGCTCACTCTTTCAGTGAGCTCAGAGCCCTGCGGAAGTGAGGCTCTTTGCAAATCTTTCGGGGTTCTGGAAACCGATCACGCGCACGCCCTCCAACTCGCGACCGGTGGAATCGAAAAACACGATCCCCGGCGGGCCAAACAGCTTGAAGCGTTTAAGCAGTGCGCGATCAGCGTCGCTGTTTCGGGTGACATCGGCTTGCAGCAGCAGGGTCTTATCGAGGCGCGCGCGAACGGCAGCATCGGCGAACGTGAACCGTTCCATTTCCTTGCAACTTACGCACCAGTCAGCGTAGAAATCGAGCAGCACCGGTCGATCGGCCATGCGCAACACCGCGTCGAGCTCTTCCACCGAAGAGACGCGCCGGAAAACGCTTGCGGGGTTGCCGTTCGGGCCCGGCATCGCGCGGCCATCGGATAGGCTTTGTACCGTCGACGTCGTCGCGGATAGCGCGGCCGTCCGCGCGAAGGGCTGCAAGGGCTGCAGGGGGTCGTGCGCCCCGGCGGCCGCGCCGACGATCTGCGCCCCGCCGGCCACGGCGAGAACAATGCCTGCGGCCTGTCCGAGGCGAGCAAAGGCTCCGACCGCATCGCCGAGCCGATCAAACGCTCGCAGGAACACGGCCACCGCAACCAGCAGCGCGCCCCAGCCGGCCACTGCCAACGCTGCGGGCAGCACCGGGCTGAGCGTCCACCATGCAACGGCCAACAACAACAGGCCGAAGAAGCGCTTGACGGTCTCCATCCACAGCCCGGCGCGTGGCAGCAAAGAGCCGGCCGACGCGCCGACGAGCAAGAGCGGCACGCTCATCCCTGCGGCCAGCGAGAACAACGCCGTGGCGCCGAGCGCCACGTTGCGTGTCTGGCTGATGTAGAGCAGGGCACCCGCCAGCGGCGCGGCGACGCAGGGGCTGACGATGAGCGCCGACAGGCCCCCCATGGCCAGCACGCTCAGTGTGTGCCCCCCGCTGAGGCGGCTCGACGACGTGGCAAGGCGATCGCGCAAGCTTGCCGGCAGCTGCAGCTCGTAGGCGCCGAACATCGACAGCGACAGCAGCGACAGCAGCACGGCGAAACCGCCCAGCACCCATGGGTTCTGCAGCGTCGCTGCCAGCCCTTCGCCGGCCAGCCCAGCCGCAACGCCCAGCGCGGTATAGACAGTGGCCATGCCTAGCGAATAGGCCAGCGCCAGCCGCAGGCCATGCCCACGCGTAGCGGTAGCGCCGCCCCCATGGCCGACGATGATCGATGACAGGATCGGCAGCATCGGCAACACGCACGGCGTGAACGAGAGCAGCAGCCCGGCGACGAAGAAAACACCGACGACGACCCAGAAGCGACCGCTGCGCAACGCGCCGTCGACGCTCGCATCCCCGCTGTTGACGGCCGCAGCGGCGCTGGGCGAAGGCGTGGAGGCAAGCGGCAGCGCCGCGTTTGCCGACGCTTCCGGCCGGGTCTCGTCGACCAGCACGCGCACGCTACCGTCGCCGCCAAAGCCCGCCAGCTGAACCGCGGCAGCGCTGACCATCGGCGGGTAGCACAGTCCCTGGTCGGCGCAGCCCTGGCTGGTGACGAGCAGCCGGAACGTTGTCGGCGCCGCGGTCACGGGCAGGCGAACGACAACGCGAGCACGATAGGTCTCCACGTCCTTCTGGAAGGTTTCGTCGAACTTAACCTTGCCCGCGGGCAACTGGGCTTGACCCAACGCGACGCCGTCACCACTCGCTGCGAACTTGAACTGTTCTCGATAGAGGTAGTAGCCGTCGGCGACGGTGAAGCCGACTTCCACGGTGCGCTCGTCGAGCGCGCGCGCATCAAAGCGAAAAGCCTGTTCCGGCGGCAGGAAATCTTCGGCCGCACCGGTCCACGCCGTCACGCACAACAGGAGCAGCAGCAACGCTCGCAACGACAGTCGGAACAAGATCATGGCCCTAGGGCGACGATGGGTGAACGTGAGGTGATGGTAGCCAGATTGCGGAAAGGCCAGCTTGCGCTGGCCTTTGTCGTCGTGGGTCACCAAGCCTTACTCGGCCTGTTCAGCTGAACCCTCGCCTGCTGCGGACTCGGGCCGATCGACCAGCTCGACAAAAGCCATCGGCGCATTGTCACCGACGCGATAACCCATCTTGAGGATGCGCGTGTAGCCGCCCGGGCGTGCCTTGTAGCGCGGGCCCAACTCGGCAAACAGCTTCATGACGACGTCGCGGTCACGCGTGCGGTCGAAGGCGAGTCGACGATTGGCCAACGTCGACTCCTTGGCCAACGTGATGAGCGGCTCGACCACGCGTCGAAGCTCCTTGGCCTTGGGTACGGTGGTTTTGATCGCTTCGTGCGTGAGCAGCGAGTTGGCCATGTTGCGCAGCATGGCGAGCCGGTGCGCGGATGTGCGGTTAAGTTTGCGAAGTCCTTGACGGTGACGCATGGTGCTTGTCCTTTCGTTCTAGAAACCGCCAGCCGGATCAGGTACTGGTGGGTGCACCGGGTTGCCCGAACGGCAACCCCATCGATGACGGCGCGCTCGCCGTCTGTTTGTTTTAACGCTTGTCCAGGCCCAGCGGCGGCCAGTTTTCCAGTCGGCCGCCGAGCGTCAAGCCGCGCGAGGCGAGCACTTCCTTGATCTCGTTGAGCGACTTGCGGCCCAGGTTCGGAGTCTTCAGCAGTTCGGTCTCGGTGCGCTGGATGAGGTCGCCGATGTAGTAGATGTTTTCGGCTTTCAGGCAATTGGCCGAGCGCACGGTCAGCTCGAGCTCGTCGACCGGGCGCAGCAGGATGGGGTCGAACTGCGTGCTGCGCTGAGCGGCCGGCTGGTCGATGAAAGCAAGGTCGCTGCCCTCGAGCTGGGCGAACACGGCGAGCTGCTCGACCAGGATCTTGGCCGAGGCGCGGATCGCTTCCTCGGGCGTGATCGCGCCGTTGGTTTCGATCTCCATGACCAGCTTGTCGAGGTCGGTGCGCTGCTCGACGCGGGCACTTTCGACCGTGTAGCTCACCCGGCGCACCGGCGAGAACGAGGCGTCGAGAACGATGCGCCCGATCGACTTGGTCGGCTCGTCGCCAAAGCGGCGCATCGTGCCCGGCACGTAGCCGCGGCCCTTCTCGACCTTGATCTGCATGTCGAGCTTGCCGCCCTGCGACAGGTGCGTGATGACGTGCTCGGGATTGATGATCTCGACGTCGTGCGGCGTCTGGATGTCACCAGCCTTGACCGGGCCCTCGCCCTCCTTGCGCAGCACCAGCGTGACCTCGTCACGGTTGTGCAGGCGAAACACCACGCCCTTCAGGTTGAGCATGACGTGTACGACGTCTTCCTGTACGCCGTCGATCGCCGAATACTCGTGCAGCACACCGGCGATGGTCACTTCGGTCGGCGCGTAGCCGACCATCGACGACAGCAGCACGCGGCGCAGCGCGTTGCCCAGGGTGTGGCCGTAGCCGCGCTCGAAAGGCTCGAGCGTGACCTTGGCGCGGTGCGCGCCCTTGGCGGCACTGAGCGGCTCGACGTTGATGGCTTTGGGTTTGAGCAGATTGGTTTGCATCAGGTCTTCCTGTCATTACCCTCGGCTCGTTACACCGATAAGGCTGATGGCGCACCGGGAGCGCCGCCTTGCGGCGACGTTGAACCCGGACCGGGAAAGGAGCTGCGCGGTGCTGGGCACGACCTCTCGGCCCGCCCCGCACCGCGCTGGAAACTCAGCGTGAGTACAACTCGACGATCAGCGCTTCCTTGATGTCGGCGCCGAACTCGTCGCGATCGGGCGTCTTCTTGAAAACGCCTTCGAGTTTGGTGGCGTCGACCTGGACCCAGGCAGGCATGCCGATCGACTCGGCCAGCTTGAGGGAGTCGGTTACGCGCAATTGCTTCTTGGCCTTGTCGCGCACCGACACCACGTCGCCGGCCTTGACCAGATAGGACGAAATATTGACGACCTGGGCATTGACCGTGATGCCCTTGTGCGACACCAGTTGGCGAGCTTCGGCGCGCGTCGATCCGAACCCCATGCGGTAAACCACATTGTCCAGGCGCGATTCGAGGATCAGCAGCAGATTCGCTCCAGTGTTGCCTTTGCGGCGCTCGGCCTCGGCAAAGTAGCGGCGGAACTGGCGCTCAAGCACGCCATACATGCGCTTGACCTTCTGCTTCTCGCGCAGCTGCAGTCCGAAGTCGGAAGTGCGCGAACCCGAGGTGCGACCGTGTTGGCCAGGTTTGGTCTCGAATTTCGACTTGTCCCCAATGGCGCGGCGAGCACTCTTGAGGAACAGGTCGGTGCCTTCACGGCGAGACAATTTGGCCTTGGGGCCGAGGTAACGTGCCACGTTGCTTCCTTCAGTTTCTGACGTGACGGGCGACCGCGGGGGTCGCCTCACGCGAGTCTGGCGAGTGTTCTTGGAGGACGCTCAGACGGTGGGCTTGATCACGAAGCCTTGCGGCTTCAGCGAAAACTGCCGGTTGGCACTGTGTGCCGACCGGCAACCGAAAAACCGCGTATTTCAGCGCGGCGGTCCCGGAGGACTTGAACCGAATTCAGATCCGACGGCGCTTTTGCGGGCGACAACCGTTGTGCGGCACTGGCGTCACGTCGGCGATGGAGACGATGCGAATTCCCAGCGCGGCCAAGGCACGCACCGACGATTCGCGGCCCGGACCAGGCCCCTTGATTTCGACCTCGAGGTTCTTTATCCCCTGATCTTGGGCGGCTCGACCGGCGACCTCGGCTGCGACCTGAGCCGCAAACGGAGTCGACTTGCGCGAGCCCTTGAAACCCTGACCACCGCTCGAAGCCCAGGCCAGCGCGTTGCCCTGGCGGTCGGTGATCGTGATGATGGTGTTGTTGAACGACGCGTGAACGTGCGCGACACCGTCTGCCACGTTCTTGCGTACCTTCTTGCGCACGCGCTGGGCGGCGGAATTGGTAGGTGCTTTGGCCATGCTTGACTCTCTTAAAACTGCGGGCGATTCGTCGGGCGAGTGCGGCGCGGCTTACTTTTTAAGCGCGGCCGCCGACTTGCGCGGACCCTTGCGGGTGCGAGCGTTCGTACGGGTGCGTTGACCGCGCATCGGCAGACCACGGCGGTGGCGAATTCCACGGTAGCAGCCCAGGTCCATCAAGCGCTTGATGTTGATCGTGGTTTCACGGCGCAGATCACCCTCGATCGTGATGCGGCCCACCTCTTCGCGAATCTTCTCGAGATCCGTGTCGGTGAGATCCTTGATCTTCTTGGTGCGCGCGATGCCGCAGTTGTCGCAGATCTTCTGCGCCGTCGTGCGGCCAATACCGAAAATCGCCGTCAAGCCAATTTCGGCGTGCTTCTGCGGCGGAATATTGATGCCAGCAATTCGTGCCATGTTCGTCCTCTGTCTTTCTTGCGCCGTGCGATCAGCCTTGGCGCTGCTTGTGGCGTGGGTCGGTGCATATCACGCGCACCACACCCTTGCGGCGGATGACCTTGCAATGGCGGCACATCTTCTTGACCGATGCGGCTACTTTCATGATCTTCTCCTTGGCCTCTTGCGCTCTAGCGGATTGCAGCTTTTCTCAGGTCTCACTTCGCCCGAAATACGATGCGAGCGCGACTCAAATCGTAGGGCGTGAGCTCCACGGTCACCTTGTCGCCGGGAAGGATGCGGATGTAATGCATGCGCATTTTTCCGGAGATGTGCCCCAGCACGACGTGCCCGTTCTCGAGCTTCACGCGGAAGGTCGCATTGGGCAGGTTCTCGAGAATCTCGCCCTGCATCTGGATGACGTCATCCTTGGACATGTGTGTGTCGACAGTTCCTTGTTCAGCCGGCCTTGAAATTGGCCTTCTTGAGCAGCGACTCATACTGCTGAGACATTACGTAACTTTGCACCTGGGCCCAAAAGTCCATCGTCACCACGACAATGATCAACAACGAGGTGCCCCCGAAATAGAACGGCACGTTGTACTTCAGTACCAGGAACTCAGGCAGCAAGCAGACTGCCGTGATATAGACCGCGCCGCCAAGCGTGAGCCGGCCAAGAATCCGATCGATGTGCCTGGCGGTCTGGTCGCCCGGACGGATGCCCGGAATGAAGGCCCCGCTCTTCTTGAGGTTGTCGGCAGTCTCGCGACTGTTGAACACCAGCGCGGTGTAGAAGAAACAGAAAAACACGATGGCCGCCGCATACAGCATCACGTAGATCGGCTGTCCGGGCGACAGCAGACCTGCCAGATCCTTCAGCCAGCGCAACCCGTCGCCGGTGGCAAACCAACCCACGACCGTGGCCGGCAGCAAGATAATCGACGACGCGAAAATCGGCGGGATCACGCCCGACATGTTGATCTTGAGCGGCAGGTGAGACGACTGGCCACCATAGACGCGGTTACCCACCTGTCGCTTGGCGTAGTTCACCAGTATCTTGCGCTGGCCACGCTCGACGAATACGACCACGTAGGTCACACCGATCACGATCGCGATGATGAACAACGCGGCGACGATGCTCATCGCCCCGGTTCGCACTAATTCAAAAAGACCTGCAATGGCGCTCGGTAGACCCGCCGCGATACCAGCAAAGATGATGATGGAAATGCCGTTGCCAAGGCCGCGTTCGGTGATCTGCTCGCCGAGCCACATGAGGAACATCGTGCCGGCCACCAGGCTGACGACCGAGGTCATGCGAAACCCGAACCCGGGGCTGATCACAAGACCTTGCGAACCTTCCAACGCCAGCGCAATACCGAGCGATTGGAAAATCGCCAAGCCCAGCGTTCCGTAGCGGGTGTACTGGGTGATCTTGCGACGTCCGCTCTCGCCTTCTTTCTTCAACGCCTCGAGGCTCGGCACCACGTAGGTCATCAGCTGCATGATGATCGACGCCGAGATGTAGGGCATGATGCCCAGCGCGAAGACGGTGAAGCGCGACAACGCCCCACCCGAGAACATGTTGAAAAGGCTCAGGATTCCGCCCTGCTGCCCCTTGAAGAGCTGCTGCAACTGAGCAGGATCGATTCCAGGCACGGGTATGTGCGCACCGATGCGGTAGACGACAAGCGCCAGCAGCAAGAAAACAAGCCGGCGACGCAGGTCGCCGAACTTGCCGCTCTTGGCCAGTTGATTCGCGTTCGTTGCCACTGCGCTGAAATTCCGTTGTGCTCGCTTGGCCCGGGCCTCAGGCCACCAAGCCGCCAGCGGCTTCGATCACCGCCTTGGCGCCGGCCGTCGCGCCGACACCTTTGAGCATCACCTTGCGGGTCAACTCGCCCGACTTGATGACCTTAACGACCTTGGCGCGCGCGCCGATCAGGCCCGCCTGCTTGAGCGTCGGCACGTCGATTTCGTCCACTGCCAAAAGTTGAAGATCGGCCAAGCTCACTTCGGCGTTGTACTTGAGAGTGAGTGACTTGAAACCACGCTTGGGAAGGCGGCGCTGCAGCGGCATCTGGCCGCCTTCGAAACCGACCTTGTGATAACCGCCAGCACGCGACTTTTGACCCTTGTGCCCACGACCCGCGGTCTTGCCCATGCCCGAGCCGATGCCACGGCCGACACGACGCTTGGCATGCTTGGCGCCGGAGGCCGGCTTGATTGTATTGAGTAGCATCGTCTTCTCCGCACCGGCGCCTTACAGCACCCGCACCAGGTAGCTCACCGCGTTGATCATTCCGCGCACGGCCGGCGTGTCTTCGAGCACGCGCTCACTGCCGATCTTGCGCAGACCCAGACCGCGCACCGTCGCTCGATGCGACTCCTTGGTACCGATCGGGCTGCACACTAGCTTGACCTTCAAGGTCTTCTTGTCCGTCATGTCGTTCTCCGGGGCGCGGCTCACTTGAAGATCTCTTCAACCGAGAGACCGCGCTTGGAAGCCACCTCGGAGGGAGTCGTCGAGCGACGCAATGCGTCGAACGTGGCCCGTACCATGTTGTAAGGGTTGCTCGTGCCGAGACTCTTGGCCACGATGTCGGTCACTCCCATCACTTCGAACACCGCGCGCATAGGGCCACCGGCGATGATGCCGGTGCCCGGCACTGCCGGAGACAACAGCACCTTGGCGGCGCCATGCTCGCCCGTCACGTTGTGGTAGACGGTGCCGTTCTTCAGGCTGACCTTGACCATGTCGCGACGCGCGGCATCCATCGCCTTGGTCACGGCCACGGGGACTTCCTTGGCCTTGCCCTTGCCCATGCCGACGCGCCCGTCGCCATCGCCAACGACTGTCAGCGCCGCGAAACTCATGGTGCGCCCGCCCTTGACCACCTTGGTCACGCGGTTCACCTGAATCATCTTTTCCTTCAGACCATCGTCGCGGCCTTCGTCGGCGATGCGCGGTTGAAACTTAGCCATGTCGTATTCCTCTTCGCTGTACGGTGCGGCGGCTCAGAACTGCAAACCGGCTTCGCGTGCCGCGTCGGCCAGAGCCTTCACGCGACCGTGATAGGCAAAGCCGGCGCGGTCGAATGCAACCTTGTCGACGCCGGCCGCCTTGGCCCGCTCTGCAATACGCTTGCCGATGATCGCGGCCGCGGCGGCGTTGCCGCCCTTGCCCGCGCCACCGAGTTGCGAGCGCACTTCCTTCTCGGCGGTCGAGGCACTCGCAAGCACCTTCGCACCATCGTCGGAAATCACGCTGGCATAGATGTGCAGGTTGGAGCGGAACACCGTCAGGCGCGCCGTCTTCTGCAACGCAATGCGCACCCGGGTCTGCTTGGAGCGACGCAGGCGCTGATCTTTTCGGTTCAACATCGTGCGGCTCCTTACTTCTTCTTGGTCTCTTTGAGTGAGACCTTTTCGTTGGCGTAGCGGATGCCCTTGCCCTTGTAGGGCTCGGGTGGACGGATCGCGCGCACTTCAGCTGCAATCTGCCCCACCGCCTGACGATCGGATCCCTTGATCAAAATTTCGGTCTGAGTGGGGCACTCGACCTTGATCCCGACCGGCATGTCCTTGACGACCGGATGCGAAAAACCGACCTGCAAGTTCAGTTTGGCGCCCTGGGCCTGGGCACGGAATCCCACGCCAACCAAAGTGAGCTTCTTTTCGAAACCCTTGCTCACACCGCTGACCATGTTGGCCACCAGCGCGCGCATCGTGCCGGACATCGCATTTGCTGCGGTCGACTCGTCGACCGGCGCGAAGCTGACCTTGCCGTCGTCGTTCTTGACCGTGACAAGCCGGTTCACCGGACGCACCAGCGTCCCCAGCGAACCCTTGACACTGATGTGCTCGGTCGTCACGGCCACATCCACACCCTTGGGGACGAGGATGGCCATTTTTCCTACGCGGGACATTCTTGGCTCCTTCCCGTCAAGCGACGTAGCACAGAACTTCGCCGCCGATACCGGCAGCGCGGGCCTTGCGGTCCGTCATCACGCCCTTGGGCGTGGTGACGATCGCGACACCCAGGCCATTCATGACCTGCGGAATCTGGTGACGGCCCTTGTAGACGCGTAAGCCAGGACGACTGACCCGCTCGATCCGCTCGATCACCGGACGTCCGGCGTGGTACTTCAGGCCGATTTCAAGTTGTGGCTTCTCGCCATCTCCCTTGACGGCGAATGCGTCGATGTAGCCCTCGTCCTTGAGGACCTGGGCGATCGCGACCTTCAATTTCGACGACGGCATCGTCACAGCCGGCTTCTCCACCATCTGCGCGTTGCGGATGCGGGTCAGCATGTCGGCGATGGGATCACTCATGCTCATGGGTTTGCTCCTGTACGTTCGCCAGCCGGCTTACCAGCTGGCCTTGACGAGACCGGGGATATCCCCCTTGAACGCCAGTTCACGGATTTTGTTACGGCCCAGGCCGAAGGTGCGGAAAGTGCCGCGCGGGCGGCCGGTCAAACCGCAGCGATTGCGTAGGCGCGTCGGATAGGCATTGCGTGGCAGCTTCTGAAGTGCGAGGCGAGCGGCATAGCGCTCCCCCTCCGGGCGCTTGAAGTCATCGATGATGGACTTGAGTTCAGCGTACTTCTTCGCGAATTTCGCAACCAGTTCTTCCCGCTTCAGCTCACGCTGTTTGATCGAAGTCTTTGCCACGGGTCACCTCAGTTCTTGAACGGGAACTTGAATGCGGCGAGAAGCGCCTTGCATTCGTCGTCGGTCTTCGCGGTCGTGGTGAAACTGATGTTCAAGCCCCGCAGCGCATCGATCTTGTCGTACTCGATCTCTGGAAAGATGATCTGTTCCTTGACGCCGACGTTGTAGTTACCACGCCCGTCGAACGCGCGCCCCGAAATACCGCGAAAGTCACGCATGCGTGGCAAAGAAATTGTCACGAAGCGGTCGAGGAACTCGTACATGCGCACACCGCGAAGCGTGACCATGCAGCCGATCGGCACACCGTCGCGAATCTTGAAGCCGGCGATCGCCTTTTTGGACTTCGTGACCACCGGCTTCTGACCGGCGATCTTGGTCAGGTCGCCGACGGCGTGGTCCATGACCTTCTTGTCCGAGACGGCCTCGCTCACACCCATGTTGAGCGTGATCTTGGACAGGCGCGGCACCTGCATCACCGACTTGTAGCCGAACTTCTGCACCAGGTCCGGGATGACCTTCTCGCGAAAGAACTGCTGAAGGCGCGCCGGGTGAGGCGCCGTTTTTTGAGTCTGCTTCTGAGCCATTGCTTACCTCGGCCTCAAGCCTTGAGCTGTTCGCCGCTGGACTTGAAGATGCGCACTTTTTTGCCGTCGTCCAGAAGCTTGATGCCGACGCGGTCGGCCTTGCCGGTCGCGGCGTTGTAGATCGCGACGTTCGACTGGTGGATCGGCATGGTCTTATCGACGATGCCGCCGGTCGCACCCTTGAGCGGATTCGGCTTGAGGTGTTTCTTCACGATGTTGACGCCTTCGACCAACAGATGGTCAGCGTCGACGCGGGATGCAACGGAGCCCCGCTTGCCTTTGTCGCGACCGGTCAGCACGACGACCTGGTCACCCTTGCGAATCTTGTTCATAGGTTTACCTTGCTGCCGCTCAAAGAACCTCGGGAGCCAGTGACACGATCTTCATGAAGCGCTCGGTGCGCAACTCGCGCGTCACCGGCCCGAAGATGCGAGTGCCGATCGGCTCGAGCTTGGCGTTGAGGAGCACGGCGGCATTGCCGTCGAACTTGACCAACGAGCCGTCTTGGCGGCGGACGCCCTTGGCCGTGCGCACGACGACGGCGCTGTAGATCTCGCCCTTTTTGACCCGACCGCGCGGCGCAGCCTCCTTGATGGAGACCTTGATGACGTCACCGATGCCGGCGTAACGGCGCCTGGAGCCGCCAAGCACCTTGATGCACATGACGCTCTTGGCGCCGGTGTTGTCCGCGACGTCGAGCCGCGATTGCATTTGGATCATTGTGTTGTCCCCAACTTGTACCGCGCGCTGCCCAGGAGGGCCTCTTGCGGTCAGTCTTGGTCCCGTCATCAGGCGCCAAAGCGTTTCCGCAAAGGCGCCCTCTGCTTGGGGCGATGTCTGGTCGGATCAAGAGAGGCTGGTTTTGTCGGTGCAAACCGGCAACCCCTGCGCCCAAAACCGACCTCAGCGAAGCCGCAGATTATCTGCGGTGTAAATTCTGCTGTCAAGCCAACTTGGCTTGTCCCAGCAAAGTCTGGGCGTCGCTCACTTCAAACTTGCCTGGCCCTTCGACGTTGAGCGTTTTCACCACACCATCGTCGACCAGCATCGAGTAGCGCTGCGACCGCAAGCCCATACCCCGCGAAATGAGATCCAACGTCAGCCCCGTGGCCTGCGTAAAGGCTGCGCTGCCGTCGGCCATCATGCGTACCTTGCCGGCGGTTTTCTGATCTCGGCCCCAGGCGCCCATCACGAAGGCGTCATTGACCGAGATGCACCAGATTTCGTCGACACCCGCCGCCTTGAAGTCTGCAGCGTACTTCACGAAGCCCGGCACGTGCTGCGCCGAACAGGTCGGCGTGAAGGCGCCTGGCAGCGCAAATACCGCAATCTTTCTGCCCTGGGTCAGCTTGTCGATTTCGAAACTGTTGGGGCCGAGCGAACAACCGTCGCCTTCGACCTCGACGAACTCCTGCAACATGCCCGAGGGCAGCTTGTCGCCAATTTTGAGCATCTCGTGTCTCCTTTCGGTCCATCAACGAGAAACGACCGAGCGCCAGCATGCCAACGCTTCGGTCGCACGGATCGCGTGGCGGTAAAATTCCGCGACAACGATCAGATTCAGACGATGCGCGCCTTTTCAATCAAGCGCGTCGCGACCCAGGCTTTCGTCTTCGAAATCGGGCGGCCCTCGGCGATCTCGACCATGTCGCCCATCTTGTATTCGCCCTTTTCGTCATGGGCGTGGTACTTGCGGGAACGGGCCACGATCTTGCCGTAGAGCTCGTGCTTGATGCGACGCTCCACCAGCACCGTGATGGTCTTGGTGCGCTTGTCGCTGACCACGCGACCCACCAGGGTGCGCGTGTTCGTGAGGGCCGGGGACGAGGTGTTTTGCTGAGTCGGCGTCATTGCGCGGCTCCCTTCTTCTTCTCGGCCAGGATGGTCTTGGCGCGAGCGATGTCGCGGCGGGTGGCGCGCAGACTGGCGGTATTGCCCAACTGCTGCGTACCCTTTTGCATGCGAAGGCCGAAGTGCGCCTTGAGCAGGTCCTTGACCTCTTGCTCGAGCGCGACCACGTCCTTGGCGCGAAGATCAGATGCTTTCATGTGTTGACTCCTGCGCGCCTCTAAGCGCCGATCTGGCGAGCGACGAAAGTGCAACGCAGTGGCAGCTTCGCAGCGGCCAGTGTGAACGCCTCGCGAGCGAGCTGCTCGGGCACGCCATTGATCTCGTAGAGCACCTTGCCGGGCTGGATCTCGGCAACGTAGTACTCCGGGTTGCCCTTGCCGTTGCCCATGCGGACTTCGGCCGGTTTTTGCGAGATCGGTTTGTCGGGAAAGATGCGGATCCAGATGCGACCACCGCGCTTGACGTGACGCGAAATCGCACGGCGCGCGGCTTCGATCTGGCGCGCCGTGAGGCGACCGCGTTCGGTGGCCTTGAGACCGAAATCGCCGAACGACACATTGGCGCCACGCGTGGCGATGCCGGTGTTGCGGCCCTTTTGTTCCTTGCGGAACTTACGGCGAGCGGGTTGCAGCATGTTTATTCTCCTTTCGCGTCGGTTGGCGTCGGCGCCGGGGCCTTGCGCACTCGCTTGACCGCCGGCTTCGAGGCGTCCGCGCCGGCTTCGGCCGGCTTGTCGGTGGCTGCGCCCGGCGCCGCGCTCACGGCGTCGGTTCGCGGTCCGCGCGGTCCTGGGCGTGCACCATCGCGTGAGGGCGGGCGACGGTCACCCGCCGGGCGGTCGCCACGCGGGCCGCGGCGACGGCGATCATCGTCGCGCTCTTCGGTCTTGATGACAGGCGCGTCACCATTGGCCAGACGGTCGCCGCGATAGACCCAACATTTGACGCCGATGATTCCGTAGGTTGTCTTGGCTTCGGAGAAGCCGTAGTCGATGTCGGCGCGCAGGGTGTGCAGCGGCACACGGCCTTCGCGGTACCACTCGGTGCGGGCGATCTCGATGCCGTTGAGACGACCGGCGCTCATGATCTTGATGCCCTGCGCGCCCAGGCGCATGGCGTTTTGCATCGCGCGCTTCATGGCGCGACGGAACATGATGCGCTTTTCGAGCTGCTGGGTGATCGAGTCGGCAATCAACTGGGCATCGATTTCTGGCTTGCGCACCTCTTCGATGTTGACGGCGACCGGCACCTTGAGGCGCCGCGTGAGCTCGGCCTTCAAGTTCTCGATGTCTTCGCCCTTCTTGCCGATCACCACGCCCGGACGCGCCGAGTAGATCGTGATGCGGGCGTTCTTGGCAGGGCGTTCGATGAGGATGCGGGAGACCGCAGCGCTCTTCAGGCGCTTCTTGAGGAACTCGCGCACCTCGAGGTCTTCGGCGAGCATGCCGGCGAAGTTGCGGTTCGACGCATACCAGCGAGACGACCAGTTGCGAGTGACCGGCAGGCGGAAACCGATCGGATGAATCTTCTGTCCCATGAGCTTCCTGCCTTTAGTTGCCGACGGTCACGAAAATGTGGCAGGTCGGTTTGCTGATGCGGTTGCCGCGACCCTTGGCGCGCGCAGAGAACCGCTTCAGGGTCGCACCCTGCTCGACATGAATCGTCTTGATCATCAATTCGTCGATGTCAGCACCGTCGTTGTGCTCGGCATTGGCGATTGCGGACTCCAGCGCCTTCTTGATGATGAGGGCGGCCTTCTTCTGCGTGAAATTCAGGATGTCCAGCGCCTGGTCGACCTTCTTGCCGCGAACCAGGTCCGCCACCAGGCGGCCCTTGTCGACCGACAGGCGGACGCCACGAACGATTGCTCGGGTTTCCATTGCGGTGAGTCCTTTACTTCTTCGCCTTCTTGTCCGCCGGATGACCCTTGAACATGCGGGTCAGGGCGAACTCGCCGAGTTTGTGGCCGACCATCTGGTCGGTCACGTACACCGGCACGTGTTGCTTGCCGTTATGCACGGCGATCGTCAGACCGATGAAGTCCGGCAGGATCGTCGAGCGACGCGACCAAGTCTTGATCGGCTTCTTGTCCTTGATCGCAACGGCCTTCTCGACCTTGGCAACCAGGTGATGGTCCACGAAGGGACCTTTCTTCAACGAGCGAGACATCTGCGGCGCCCCTTACTTCTTGCGACGCGAGACGATGAACGTCTGCGTGCGCTTGTTGCTGCGAGTGCGGTAGCCCTTGGTCATCGTGTTCCAAGGCGACACCGGCACCTGGCCCTCGCCGGTGCGGCCTTCGCCGCCGCCGTGCGGGTGGTCGACCGGGTTCATGGCGACGCCGCGGACAGTCGGGCGAATGCCCTTCCAGCGGATCGCACCGGCCTTGCCGTACTGACGCAGGTTGTGCTCTTCGTTGCTCACCTCGCCGATGGTCGCGCGGCACTCGATGTGAATCTTGCGGACCTCCCCAGAGCGCATGCGCACTTGCGCATAGGTGCCTTCACGTGCCAACAGCGTGACCGACGTGCCCGCTGAACGCGCGATCTGCGCACCCTTGCCGGCAAGCAATTCCACGCAATGCATGGTCGAGCCCACCGGGATGTTGCGAATCGGCAGCGTATTGCCGGCCTTGATCGGCGCCTCCGAGCCAGACAGCACGGTCGCGCCCACTTCAAGCCCACGCGGCGCAATGATGTAGCGGCGCTCGCCATCGGAGTAGCAGATCAGCGCGATATGAGCGGTGCGGTTCGGGTCGTACTCGATGCGCTCGACCTTGGCGGCGATGCCGTCCTTGTTGCGCTTGAAGTCGACCACCCGGTAGTGGTGCTTGTGGCCACCGCCCCTGTGGCGGATGGTGATGTGGCCGTTGTTGTTGCGCCCGGAGTTTTGCTTTTGCGGCTCCAGCAGCGACGCCTCGGGCTTGCCCTTGTGCAAGTGCGAATGCACCACCTTCACCACGGCGCGGCGGCCGGGCGAGGTCGGTTTGACTTTGACGACAGCCATTACGCGGCCTCCCCGGAGAAGTTGAGCTCTTGGCCCGGCTTCAAACAGACATAGGCTTTGCGAATGTTGTCGCGACGACCGACGCTGCGACCGAAACGCTTCGTCTTGCCCTTGACGTTCACGACCGAAACCTTGTCGACCTCGACCTTGAACAGCAGCTCGACGGCGGCCTTGATCTCGGGCTTGGTGGCGTCCTGCAGCACCTTGAAAAGCACTTGGTTGTTCTTCTCAGCAACCGCGGTGGCCTTCTCGGACACGATGGGCGCGACAAGCACCTGCATCAGCCGGTCTTCGGTGGGCTTTTTCTTGGCGGCGACCCTCATGCCAGCATCTCCTTGAGCTTGTCGATCGCGCCCTTCGTGACCAGCACCTTCTTGTAGAAGACCAGCGACAGCGGATCCGCGTAGCGCGGCTCCACCACCAACACGTTGGCGAGGTTGCGCGAGGCGAGGAACAGGTTCTCGTCCACGACGTCCGAAATCACGAGAACCGACTCCAAGCCCATGGCCTTGAACTTGGCGGCCAGCGCCTTGGTCTTGGGGGAGTCGACCGTGATCGAGTCGACCACGGCGAGACGCCCATCACGAGCAAGCTGCGAAAAGATGGCGGCCATGCCGGCGCGGTACATCTTCTTGTTGACCTTGTGGCTGAAGTTTTCGTCTGGGCTGTTCGGGAAGATCCGACCGCCTCCGCGCCACAAGGGCGACGAAGTCATGCCGGCACGCGCGCGGCCCGTGCCCTTTTGGCGCCACGGCTTCTTGGTCGAATGCTTGACGGCCTGGCGGTCTTTCTGGGCGCGGGTGCCCTGACGGGCATTGGCTTGATAAGCCACCACAACCTGGTGCACGAGCGCTTCGTTGTAGTCGCGGCCGAAAACCGTGTCAGGTGCATCCACCGTCGAAGAGGCTTGGCCCTGGTCGTTGAGGAGCTGGAGTTGCATCAGTTCGTCCCCTTCTTGGCCTTGGCCTTGACGGCAGGACAGACGGTCACGAAACCGTTCTTCGCGCCCGGCACTGCGCCGCGGACCAGCAGCAATTGACGCACCTCGTCAACGCGCACGATGTCGAGGTTTTGCGTAGTGCAGGTCGCATCACCGCGATGACCGGACATTTTCTTGCCCGGAAACACGCGCCCCGGATCCTGCGCCATCGAGATCGAGCCGGGTACGTTGTGCGAACGGCTGTTGCCGTGCGACGCGCGCTGCGACTTGAAGTTGTGGCGCTTGATCGTGCCCGTGAAGCCCTTGCCAATAGAGGTGCCCTGCACGTCGACCATCTGGCCTGCCGCGAACATCGTCACCGCCAGCGTGCTGCCGGGCTTGAACTGCCCGGCGACGTCGGCACTGACGCGGAACTCGCTCAGGATTTCACCGGCTTCAACACCCGCCTTGGCGAGGTGTCCGGCTTGCGGCTTGTTCACGCGCGATGCTTTGCGTGTGCCGAAGGCCACCTGGATGGCGCTGTAACCGTCGGTGGCTTCGGTCTTGACCTGGGTGACGCGGTTGTTCGACACGTCGAGCACCGTCACGGGAACGGCATCGCCGTCGTCCGTGAAGATGCGCATCATGCCCACCTTGCGCCCCAGCAAACCGAGCTGGTTGCTCAGACTCATATTGGCTCCAATGCCCCACATCGATTGGCGGGGCTGATGAGTAAAAAAGAGCAGGGCGGCATAGCCGCCCGCTCTCCTTCTTATTGTAGCTTGATTTCGACGTCCACACCGGCTGGCAAGTCGAGCTTCATCAGCGCGTCGACAGTCTTGTCGGTCGGGTCGATGATGTCCATCAGGCGCTGGTGGGTGCGGATCTCGAACTGGTCGCGCGAGGTTTTGTTGACGTGCGGCGAGCGCAGGATGTCGAAGCGCTGCATGCGCGTCGGCAGGGGCACAGGGCCCTTGACGATGGCGCCGGTGCGCTTTGCGGTATCGACGATCTCGATCGCCGACTGGTCGATCAACTTGTAGTCGAAGGCCTTCAGGCGGATGCGGATTTTCTGTTTGGTGGCCATGATCGTTCCTTATTCCAAGATCTTGGCCACGACGCCGGCGCCGACGGTGCGCCCACCCTCTCGGATGGCAAACCGCAGGCCTTCTTCCATCGCGATCGGGTTGATCAGCTTCACAGTGATGCTGACGTTGTCGCCCGGCATCACCATCTCCT
>NZ_JANMWL010000070.1:0-2445 GCF_031393925.1 Methylibium sp.
GTCAAGGACCAGGTGCTCTACGTGCAGGCCGCCGCGGGCATCGTGGCGGACTCGGTGCCGTCGCTCGAATGGCAGGAAACCGAAGCCAAGGCGCGCGCGGTGTTGCGCGCGGCCGAGCTGGTCGAGGAGGGGTTCTGACATGCCGGTTTTTGCTACGTGACACTGGCATCGACTTCAACCTCGGCCGCGAGCCCGCCGACACCTTCACGCGCGACCAGTTTCCTGGTCTGCGGGTGCGGGCCGGCAACGCCAACTGAGCCTGGCTGCGGCAGCACATGCCATCCGTGCCTCACCGCGTCGTCACGTCCAGCGTCTCGACTCCAGGACAGAGTCAGTTTATTGACATTTATTGAAGATGTCGTAAATTACGAAAGCCAAAATAATCTCGGCTAAAAGACACCTTTGCAGCACTTCCCTCGTTCGGAACTGGCCAGACAAACCGCCGCGGCCATGCAAGGCAAGACGCTCTTCGGCGATGGGCCGAACGGCCTCTTCCTGGCCGCCCCGAGGCGGACCGGCAAATCGACGTTCCTGCAATCAGACCTCAAGCCGGAGCTCGAGAGCAGAGACGTCGTTGTGGTCTACGTCGACTTGTGGGCCGACCAGAAGCGGGACCCCGGCGACCTCATCGCCGATGCCGTATCCAAAGTTGTGACGCGGAACCTGGGGCTCGTGGCCAGGACGGCGAAGGCCGCTGGCGTCGAGAGCGTGAGCCTCGCGGGCTGGATGAAGGTCGACACCTCTCGCATCGGCAAACCGGAAGGCGTCACGCTGACAGACGCGCTGGGCATGCTGCACGAGATGACGAAAAAGCCCGTCGCCTTGATCGTCGACGAGGCTCAACATGCGCTCACCAGCGAGGCCGGCGAAAACGCGATGACCGCATTGAAAGCAGCGCGCGACCGGCTCAATACCCCCGACACCGCGCGATTGATGCTGGTGATGAGCGGCTCGGATCGCGACAAGTTGCTGCGCCTGGTCAACACGAACGGGGCACCGTTCTACGGAAGTCAGGTTCAGCGCATGCCTGAGCTGGGCAAAGACTTCGTCGACTTTGTGGCGGACCTCATTGAAAGCCAACGCCCTGACCTCAAGCCTGTCAACGCCGTCGTTCTCACCGATGCGTTCCAGCGTTTCGGTGCTCGGCCGCAGTTCTTCTCCACGGCGCTCGGGAATGCGTTGAATCCCCTGACGTCAGCCGGCGGACGATTTGAAGAGCAAGTCCTTGCTGCGGCCAGACAGCAGCTCGAGGACGACGAAGCTCAGATGGAATCGGAGTACATGTCGCTCAAGCCCATTGAGCAAGCCGTCCTCTGGCGCCTGCTCGAACTGGGGACCCGCTTCCGGCCCTACGACGCTGAGGCGCTCAAGTTCTACCGCGAGAAGGTTTCCGCGGCAAGTGGTGCCCAGGTGAAGGTCACGCCGCAAATGGCGCAGGCTGCACTTGAGGGCATGCGTTCAAGGTCGCCTGCACTGGTATGGAAGTCGGCGCGTGGTGAATACGCCGTCGACGACGCGATGATGCACAACTGGTTCGCCTCGCGCGTCGATGCTGCAACCTGGCCGCCGAAGGCGCAGGCCGAGTGATGCCCACGACCGAGAGTCGGTCCGCTCCTATCCGTTGATGCGAAGCCCATCCCCATGCTCGAACACATCAAGAAGACACTCTGGGCCACCGCCGACAAGCTGCGCGCCAACATGGACGCCGCCGAGTACAAGCACCTGGTGCTCGGCCTCATCTTCGTCAAGTACATCTCCGATACCTTCAGTGCCAAGCGCGTTGAACTGACCCGCCGCTTCGCCGATCCGGCCGACGAGTATTTTTTACCCGGAGGCACTGCCGCGTTGCTTGCAGGCGAGCTGGAAGACCGCGACTACTACCGCGAGGTCAACGTCTTCTGGGTGCCCGAGGCAGCGCGCTGGGAAGCCCTGCGCGCCGCCGCCAAGCAGCCCGAGATCGGCAAGCGCATCGACGATGCGCTGTCGCTGATCGAGCTGGAGAACCCCAAGCTCAAAGGCATCCTCGACAAGCGCTACGCCCGCGCGCAACTGCCCGACGGCAAGCTCGGCGAGCTGGTGGACCTGGTGTCCACCATCGGCTTCGGCGCAGAGCCAAGCGAAGCGCGCGATGTGCTCGGCCAGGTCTACGAATACTTCCTCGGCATGTTCGCCAGCGCCGAAGGCAAACGCGGCGGGCAGTTCTACACGCCGCGCAGCATCGTCAAGACGCTGGTGGCCGTGCTGGCGCCGCACCACGGCAAGGTTTACGACCCGTGCTGCGGCAGCGGCGGCATGTTCGTGCAGAGCGAAGCGTTCATCGAAGCCCACGGCGGCAGAAAAGGTGACGTGGCCATCTACGGGCAAGAGGCCAACCCCACCACCTGGCGCCTCGCCGCGATGAACCTCGCGATCCGCGGCATCGACTTCAACCTCGGCCGCGAGCCC
>NZ_JANMWL010000071.1:0-13046 GCF_031393925.1 Methylibium sp.
GTGCTGGGCGTGGACGGCGACTTCGTGCCCTGCATGCACAGCGTGGGCGCGCCGCTCGCGCCGGGGCAAAAGGACGTGTCCTGGCCCTGCAACGCCACCAAGTACATCGTCCACTTTCCGCAAACGCGCGAGATCTGGAGCTACGGCTCGGGCTACGGCGGCAATGCCCTCTTGGGCAAGAAGTGCTTCGCGCTGCGCATCGCCTCGACCATGGGGCGCGACGAGGGCTGGCTGGCCGAACACATGCTGGTGCTCGGCGTCAAGAACCCAGCAGGGCGCAAGTTCCACGTCGCCGCGGCGTTTCCGAGCGCCTGCGGCAAGACCAATTTCGCCATGCTCATTCCGCCGGCCGGCTTCGACGGCTGGGAGGTCACCACCATCGGCGACGACATCGCCTGGATCAAACCGGGCACCGACGGCCGGCTCTACGCCATCAACCCCGAGGCCGGCTACTTTGGCGTGGCGCCGGGCACCAACGACAAGACCAACCCGAACTGCATGGCGTCGCTCACGCGCGGCGTGATCTTCACCAACGTGGCGCTCACCGACGACGGCGACGTGTGGTGGGAAGGCATGACCGACACGCCGCCCGCCCATTTGATCGACTGGCAGGGCAAGGACTGGACGCCGGCCCTGGCTCTGGACACCGGCGTGGGTGGCAAGCCACGAGCCGCGGCGCACCCGAACGCGCGCTTCACCGTGGCCGCCACCAACAACCCGGTGCTCGACGACCACTGGGACTCGCCCGAAGGCGTGGCGATCGACGCCTTCATCTTCGGCGGCCGGCGCTCGACCACGGTGCCGCTGGTGACCGAGGCGCTCGACTGGGTCGAAGGCGTGTACATGGCCGCCACCATGGGCTCGGAGACGACTGCCGCTGCCGCCGGCGCTCAGGGCGTGGTGCGCCGCGACCCGTTCGCGATGCTGCCCTTCATGGGCTACAACATGAGCGACTACTTCCAGCACTGGCTGAGCTTGGGCAACAAGCTAGAGGCGAGCGGCGCGACCTTGCCGAAGATCTTTTGCGTCAACTGGTTCAGAAAGGGCGCCGACGGCAAGTTCGTCTGGCCCGGCTACGGTGAGAACATGCGCGTGCTCGCGTGGATGCTCGGCCGCGTGCAAGGCCAGGCCGAGGGCGTGGAGCATGTGTTTGGCACCAGCCCGCGCTACGAAGACCTGGCCTGGCGCGGCATGGACTTCACGCCCGAGCAGTTCAACAGCGTGATCGGCATCGACAAGGCGGCATGGCAGCAGGAAATGCAGTTGCACAAGGAGTTGTTCACCCAGCTCGCCTACCACCTGCCCGCAGAACTGTCGGCCACGCGCGAGAAGATCGAGCGGCGGCTGTCCGCCTGAGCGTTAACGGTTCCCAACGCCTGGCCGAGCCCGCCGGTAACCACCACTGCGCCCGCCAGCGCCAGCCCACGCAGGCGCATGACCAAGGCCGCCTCCGAGCGGCCTTGGTCATGCGCCATAGGACAATCCGTCGCATGTCATCGCCCTCCTCGCCCGCGCCCCTCACCGACCCCGAGATCACCGAGCTCGACGACCTGCTCGCGGCCGTGCCCGAGCCGCGCGAGCCGCTCGACGCGGTGATGCTCGACGGCTACTTGTGCGGCGTGCTCGCGCAGCCACTCGTCATCGACATCGAGCAGTGGCTGCCGCCGGTGCTCGACTGGAACTTCGGCGATACCGAGCGGCCCGACGCCCCGCCCGCGCTCACGCCTGACACCCCCGGCTGGCATGCCGCCAAGCACGAGCGGCTGCTCGCGCTGCTGGCGCGTCATCACGCCGTGCTCGAGCGTCAACTGCGCGAAGACGCCTGGTTCGACCCGCTGGTCATGCAGCCCGATGACGATGAAGGCAAGCCGATCGAAGGCCGTGCCGCCATCGGACCGGCGTTCGCGCCCTGGGCGATCGGCTTCGAACACGCGCTCAACCAGTTCCCTGCGCTCGAGTCGCTCGAAGACTCCGAGCTGCCGGATTTGCTCGCCTGCGTGCGCCGTCACCTGCCCGAGCAAAGCGGCGACGACCTCGCGTTCGCCAAGGCGCTCGATGCCGAGCATCCGCTGCGCGGCATGGACGAAGCCATCGAAGACCTGGTTGGCAACGTCGTTGCGCTGGCCGACCTGGCGCGCGGCGAACGGCTCAAGGTGGAGACGGTGCGCCGCACCGGCCCCAAGGTCGGCCGCAACGACCCCTGCCCCTGCGGCAGCGGCAAGAAGTGGAAGCAGTGCCATGGGCGCGACGCCTAGGACGGACCGTCGTACTGGCCCCGCGCGGGCCACTGCGGGGCTCTTGAAGCGCCCGATCCTCTGGGGGCGGCCCAGCGCGGGCCTGTTCTGAGCCGGGGCCGCGCGCGATGCGCCTTCAACTGCTGTCGGACCTGCATCTCGAAACCGAGGACGTTGCGCTAAGACCGGCGGCAGATGCCGAACTGCTGGTGCTGGCCGGCGACATCGACGCCTCGTGGCGCGCGCTGGAACGGTTTGACGCTTGGCCGGTGCCGGTGGTGTTCGTGGCCGGCAACCATGAGTTCGACCGGCGCGAACTGCGCGAGACATGGCCCACGCTGCGCTCGCGCTGCGCCGAACTCGGCATCACCCTGCTCGAGCGCGAGGAGCTGACGCTGACCGGCCGCGACGGGCGCAGAGTGCGCTTTCTCGCCACCATTCGCTGGTGCGATTTCGACCTGTTCGGCGAGCCACGGCGTGAGCGCTGCCAGCGCGCCGCGCGCTATTTCGTCGAGGTGATGCGCGCCACGCGCGACGGCCAGCCCTTCGATCCCGCCGCGGTGCGCGACGAGGCGCTGGCCTGCCGTGCATGGTTGGCCGAAGCACTCGCCCGCCCCAGCGACGCCGATGCCACGGTGGTGATCACTCACTACGCGCCCAGCTTTCGCAGCGCCGACCCGCGCTATGGTCGGCAGTCGAGCACCGCGAGTTTTTGCAATGCCGACGATGAGCTGCTTGCCCATGCCGACTTGTGGCTGCACGGCCACCTGCATTGCCGTCAGGACTATGTCGTCGAACACCCACCTGGTAGGCGGCGCGCACGAACGCGCGTCGTGAGCAACGCGCGCGGCCACGCCTTCAAGGGCGAAGCCGAAGGGCACGACGGCTTGTTGTGCGTGACGGTGTGAGAGACACGGCGCAGATCGGGGAGCGCTCGGGTGTTGGCGCCGTGGCCGCTATCGGCTGGCCCCCATCCCCGCCTTCGCCCAGCGGGGGAGGGAGGCACACCCGGCTGTCGGGACGAGCCGTTCTGCTCAGCCGTCGCGCTCGGGCCCGGCGCGACCCCGCTCGACCACGTAGCGTGCCTGCGTGTGAACCCTCGCTTCGGCCTGGACCGGAAACGCGGTCGCACGCATCTCGCACGCCAGCCGCTCGGGCGTGAGTTCGAGCAGCATGTAGCCGCGTTCATCGCCGCGCACGTGCAGCAAGTCGGGGTTGCTGCCCTGGATCAGCGCGTTGGCGGCCTCGGAGACGCCGCGCGAGGTGAGCGAGCTGCACACGAACTCGCTGGCCACCACCGGTGAGTGGGGGTCCAGCGGGTCGGCGCGCAGCCGCGCCGCCACGTGGCGATGCATGTCGCCGCCCAGGCACACCACGTCGCCCTGCGGCTGTGCGGCGATGGCCTCCATCAGCCGTGCGCGAGCCTTGGGGTAGCCGTCCCAGCCGTCGCTGTAGAGGCTGCGGCCGAGCGTCGTTTCGATGCCGCCGGGGGCGATTTGCGTGCCCTGTGCGAGCAGCCGCCACTGGCGCCGGCTCCCCGCCAGCTCGGCTTCGATCCAGCGCTCCTGCGCGGCGCCGAACATGCTGGCCTCGGCGTCGCCGAGCCGCTCGCAGTCGAGCAGCATGCGCCCGCCCGCCTGCCCTGGTGGGTTGCAGGCCTGCACCGAGCGGTACTGGCGGTTGTCGAGCGTCCACAAGTCGGCGAGCTGGCCCCAGCTGAAATGCTCGTGCAGGCGCATCGCCGCACCGTCCGGGCGCATTGCGGGCGAGACCGGCATGTGCTCGAAGTAGGCCTTGTAGGCGGCGGCGCGTTGCTGCAGGAAGGCGCGCGCATCGACGCCCGGGCGGCGCGAGGCGTCGTTCGCGTAGTCGTTCTCGACCTCGTGGTCGTCCCAGGTCAGCACCCAGGGATGCGCGGCATGTGCGGCGCGCAGGGACGGGTCGAGCTTGTAGGTCGCGTGGCGCTGGCGGTAGCCGTCGAGCGTGGTGGGCGCCGGGCCCTCGTGGGCACGCACCCGGTAGCGCGCGTTGCTCGACTCGTAGAGATAGTCGCCGACGAACAGCACGAAGTCGAGGTCGCGCTCGGCGATCTCGCGCTGCAGCCGAAATGCCCCCTGCTCGTAATGCTGGCACGAGGCCAGCGCGATGCGCAGGCGGTCCACCGGTGCATCGGCCGACGGTGCGGTGCGGGTGCGGCCGATCGGGCTGGCCGCGTCGCCCGCGAGAAAGCGGTAGAAAAACTCGCGCCCGCTCGGCAAGCCGGTGACTTCAGCATGCACGCTGTGCGCGTGCTCGGGACGCGCGAGCACGTCGCCGCGCCGCAGACCGATGGAAAAGCGTTCGTCTTCGGCCAGCTCCCACTGCACCCTGATCGGCGCCTCGGGCAGGCCGCCGAGCGGCTCGTGCGGCCGCGGTGCCAGGCGCGTCCACAGCACCACGCTGTCCTGTCGCGGCATGCCGCTGGCGACGCCGAGCGTGAACGGATCATCCTGGGAAGACAGCGCCGCGGCGCGCTCGTCCCCGCTGCCGGCGTCGCGCGTAAACAGGGCACTGAGCGCCAGTGCCGCGGCGCCGCGCCCCAGGCCGGCAAGAAGGTCGCGACGTTGCATGGTGGGCGCGATTGTGGTGCTCGCGGGGCTGCGGCGGGCGCACGCTGTGCAACGCTGCATTTCGTCACTATCTTCTGCGCCGCGCGCTTGGACAAAGCCGGTCGATCGCCTAGGCTCGGTATCGATCGCCAGCGCGCATCGCAGGGGTCGACACGCCGCCATGAACTACGCCTCGCTGCAAGCTCTTACCTGGGGAACCGTGTCAGCCGCGGTCGCCAGCGCCGTGCTGTTGGCCGCGGCGCGGGACGAGGCCTCGATCTGGCGCTTCGGGCCGCCAACCGTCGGCGTCCGCGCCGACGCGCCGACCGCGCGCGGCAACGCGCTGCCCTCCAAAGAAGCAAGCAAGCCGGGCCCCTCGCCGCAGCGGCCCGCGCCCTCGCGCGAGCCGGCGCGACCGTGAGGGCTCGGCGTTCGCTGCGGGGCGCCGCGAACGGGCGCTTTGCAATGCTTTTTCGTGCGGCTTTGCTCGGTCGACAGGAGCAAAGCCGTGCCGGGCCGGAGGCTTGAAAACGTATAGTTTCGTCACGGAGGCCGCACGGAGATGCAGGCCCTCGGCTGAAAGGGGAGGGGCCACTGGAGCACGTCGAATTCACTGCGGCTCTCGCGCTGGCGGGTGGTCTTTGCGCAAGCGCGAGCCACGCCCAGACCGACGTGGCCGCATCAAACACCTTGGTGCCGCGTGATGTGCGGGTGATCGGAGCCCTGCCTTGAGCGGCCCGGCCCTGCGTGCCGGCCACCGGGTCACTTCATTGAAGTGGCGCATCGTCGTGCAGTTCGCCGTGCTGCTGCTGCCGATGGTGGCCCTGCTCGCCTTCCAGACGGCGAACGCGGTGCATCGCGATGCCGAGCTGCATCAGCGCGTCGAGGCACACGGCAAGGCGGGGGCGCTGCGCGACTCCTACCGCGCGTTCCTCGACGGCGTGACCGATGCCGTCGATTCCGGCAGCCCGGCCAAGGCCCGAGCCGGCAAACTGCGCGAGGCGGCGGCGCACGCGCGCGGGCTGTTCGAGCTCGACACGTCCCAGCTACCGACGCGGGCCCTTGCCACCTTCCTCGACGAGCTCCACGGCGCGGTGAGTGCCGACCCGGGCATCGACAACCTGCAGCGTCGGCGAGAGCAGGTCACGCGCGCCCGCCAACAGATCGACGCGCTCTACGTCGACACCGAGAGAACGCTCAACGCGTCGATCGCCAGCGCCCTGGAAGAATCGAGTCGCAACACGCGCGTCGTCATCGTCGCCACCCTGCTGATCAGCTGCCTCGCCGCAGCCTTCGTGGTCCAGATGATTCGCGGGCTGACCGAGCCGCTCGAGGTAGCGGTGCGCGTGGCCAGGCGCATCACCAAGGGCGAGGCCGTCTCGGCTGCGGACTTCAAGGCGCGCTCGGACATCGACAACCTGCTTGGCTCCTTGTGGCGCATGAGCGGCAGCCTGGACCGTTACCGCAAGAATGCCCAGCGGCAACGGCACGGTCTGGAGCAAAAGATCGTGCAACTCAACGAGAGCCAGCGCAGCCTTGCCGAGGCGCAGCAGCTCGCGCACCTGGGCAACTGGAGCTGGGAGCCGCAGCGCGATTCGGCCCACTGGTCCGACGAGATGTACCGCATCCTCGGCCTCGAGCCCGGCTCGATCCGCCCGAGCTGGCACCGCTTCCTGGCGAAGATCGTTCCCGCTGGCCGCGATGAGCTTCGCGCCGAGCTCGCGTTGCTGCGCGCGGGGCCGCGGCGCTTCGCGATCGAGCATCGCATCGTCCATCCGCAGACCGGCGAGCGCATCGTCATGCACCAGGGCGCCTCCGAAGTCGATGCCGAGGGTCGGGTGGTGCGCCTGTTCGGCTCGATCCAGGACATCACCGAGCGCAAGGAGGCCGAGGACCGCATTCGCGAGCTTGGCAGGCTCGCCTTGTTCGATCCCTTGACGCGCCTGCCCAACCGGGTGTTCTTCAAGGAGCATGTGCGCAACGCGATCGAGCGTGCCAGGTGCGCCGGCTCCACGGTGGTGGTGATGTTCATCGACCTCGATCGCTTCAAGCGCGTCAACGACGCCCTCGGTCACGGCGTGGGCGACGAACTGCTGCGCCAGGCCGCCGAGCGGCTGCTCGAGTGCGTGCGTGGCGCCGACGTCGTCAGCCGCGAGTCGGTGTGGGCCGACAGCATCGACGAAGCCGTCTCGGCCGAGCGGCGCGTCGTCGCGCGGCTCGGCGGCGACGAGTTCACCGTCTTGATGGCCGATGTGAAACAGAGCACCGATGCGGCACGGGTGGCGCGGCGCATGACCGCCAATATCGCCCAGCCGTTCATCATTGACGGCAATGAGCTGTTCGTCACGGCCAGCATCGGCATCGCGGTCTACCCCGCCGACGGCGACAGCGCCGACCACCTGCTGCGCCACGCCGACGCCGCGATGTACGAAGCCAAGCGCCGGGGCAGGAACAACTTCCAGTTCTTCACCGGCGAGCTGCACGCGGCGGCGCTCGCGAAGCTCGAGACGCAATAGGAAAGCGCCGCGCCATGGGGCGCGACCCGTTCGTGCTTCCTCGACCACCGACGCGGCCGGCTCTGGCCGGGCTCGTTTGGCGCTCGCACAATGGCCGGACCATGGTCACGCTGACCTTCACCGCCCACCTCCAGCGGCACTTCAGTTGCCCGCGCCACCAGGTCGACGCAGCGACGCTCGGCGACGCGCTCGAGCAGGTGTTCGCGAACCAGCCGCAGGCGCGCAGCTACATCCTCGACGACCAGGGTGCGCTGCGCCAGCATGTGGCGGTGTTCATCGACGGTCGGCGTGCCCAAGACCGCCTTCGGCTCGGCGATGCGCTGCGGCCCGGCGCCGAGGTGCATGTGTTGCAGGCATTGACGGGCGGTTGAGGCAAGCTTCGAAGCACGCACCCCGCAAGGAGAAGCAGCATGTCGGATCAACTCTGGGTCGCCACGCGCAAAGGCCTGCTGCCTTACAAGCGCGGCGCGCGCACTTGGGCGCCCGAGGGCGAGCACTTTCTCGGTGACCCGGTCAGCCAGGTGCTCGTCGATGCGCGCGACGGCACGGTGTACGCGGCGCTCAATCTCGGCCACTTCGGCTGCAAGCTGCGCCGCAGCGACGACGGCGGCGCGAGCTGGCAGGAGGTCGCCGCACCCGCCTATCCGGCCAAGCCGACCGCGAGCGCCGACCCCACGCCTTGGGATCTGAAGCTGATCTGGTGCCTGGCCGCGGGCGGCACCGAGCAGCCCGGCGTGCTCTGGGCCGGCACCCTTCCGGGCGGCCTGTTTCGCTCCGCCGACCGCGGCGCCAGTTGGCAGCTCGTCGAGTCGCTCTGGCACCGTGCTGAGCGCAGCGAATGGTTCGGCGGCGGCTACGACCACCCCGGCATCCACAGCATCCTGGTCGACCCGCGCGACAGCCAGCACTTGCTGCTCGGCATCTCGTGCGGCGGCGTGTGGCGCAGCCGGGACGGCGGCGCGAACTGGTCCCTGGCGGCCGACGGCATGCGCGCGGCCTACCTGCCGCCCGAGGTGGCCGACAACCCCAACGTGCAGGACCCGCACCGCGTCGTGCAATGCGCCGCCGCGCCCGACACGCTATGGGCGCAGCACCACAACGGCATCTTCCTGAGCCGCGACGGCGCCCGTGCATGGCACGAGATCGAAGGCGTGGCGCCATCGAGCTTCGGCTTCGCGGTGGCGGTCCACCCGCGCGAGCCGGGCACCGCCTGGTTCGTGCCGGCGGTCAAGGACGAATGCCGTGTGCCGGTCGACGCCCGGCTCGTCGTGACCCGCACGCGCGACCACGGCGCGAGCTTCGAGACGCTCGCGCGCGGCCTGCCGACTGCACCCGCCTACGACCTCGTGTACCGCCACGCGCTGGTGGTTGACGAGAGCGGCGAGCGCCTGGCCATGGCATCGACCAGCGGCAACCTCTGGGTCAGCGAAGACGGTGGCGATCGGTGGCAGGCGCTGTCGACGCACCTGCCACCGGTCAGCGCCTTGGCTTGGGGCGCGTAGCGCGCTGAGCCACGCACTGCGGGTCGCCGCGGGGGCTCGGCAGGCCTGCGGGGCAGCCGGCGACCCACCAAAGGATCCCCGAGCCGCACGCCGCAACCGGTCGCAACGAGGTCTTTCTCCGGAAAGACTTCCCCCAGCCCACCCCTCACCGGGTGGGCTGTTTTTTCATGCGCCGAAGCCTTCACCAAAGCCGCGCCGGAGGTGCGCGACCAAGGTGCGCACGGCGCGCGGCACCTGCGGGCTCCACGGCCGCAGCGCATAGATGCCCTCGCCAAAGAAGCCGATCGGCCGCCATTTCGGCAGCAACTCGCGCAGGCGCGCGGCGCGCAGCGCCGCCGCGGCGCTGAAGTCGGGCAGCAAGGCGATGCCCAGGCCGGCCATGACCGCGTCGCGCAGTACCTCGGAGTTGTTGGCGCGCAGCGAGCCGCTGACGGTGACGCGCACGCGCTCGGGCTCGGGCGCGGGCTTGGCACCAGCGGCGCGGCCCTTGGCAAGCTTCTGCTCGAAAGGCCAGACCGCCGGCCCCGGGCGCAGGTAGGGCAGGCAATCGTGGTCGGCCAGCTCGCTGGGATGCCCGGGCGTGCCACGGCGCTTCAGGTAGGCGGGCGACGCCACCAGCAGCGTGCGCGAGGCGCACAGCTTCCAGGCCACATGGCTGTCGGGCGGCGCGCTGGTGTGGCGCACGGCCAGGTCAAAGCCCTCGTGCGCCAGGTTGACGAGCCGGTCGGACAGATCTAGCTCGACGCGAATGCCGGGCCATGCGCGCAAGAAGGCGTCGAGCAGCGGCGCGAGCTGTTGACGGCCCAGCGCGACCGGCGCGGTGACGCGCACCAGGCCGCGTGGCTCGAGGGCCAGGTCGCGCACGCCGTGCAGGCTCTGTTCGATCTGCGCAAAGCTCGCCGCCGTCTCGTCGACCAGCTGCTTGCCGGCCTCGGTGAGGCGCACGCTGCGCGTCGTGCGCTGCAGCAGCGGCACGCCGACCGCGCGCTCGAGGTCGCTCACGCGCTGGCTCACCGCCGCCTTGGACAGCCCCAGCCGCGCCGCAGCAAGGGTGAAGCTGCCGAGCTGCGCGATCACGCCCAGGGCGTGGACATGGGGCCACAGCGGCGCAGCAGGAAGGCTCACCGATGCACCCTTGGCGCTGCACGCTGTCGCGCCGCGCGGGAGCATTCGCCCTGCGGGCGGCGGTACGGACTCATGCCCGATTGTTCATCCAAACGAACAATGAAGTCACGTTTATGGCCTGTTCAGACGACGCGGCGGCGCCTACCCTGAAAGCTATTGCACCTCGAGGAGTTGGACCATGGGCGCGCCCGAAGCTTTTATCGCCACCGCCGAGATCGGCCACTTCATCGCCGGGCGCACGGTGCCTGGCACCAGCGGGCGGAGTCAGCCGGTGTTCAACCCGGCCACCGGCAAGGTCGCGCGCACCGTGGCGCTTGCGAGCGCCGATGAAGTCAAGGCCGCGGTGGCGGCGGCGCACGCTGCCTTCCCGGCCTGGGCCGACACGCCCCCGCTGCGCCGTGCGCGCGTGTTGAACAAGTTCCTGCAACTGCTGGTCGAGCAGCGCGACACACTCGCGGCGATGCTCACCGCCGAACACGGCAAGGTGTTCAGCGACGCGCAGGGCGAGGTCACGCGCGGCATCGAGATCGTCGAGTTCGCCTGTGGCGCGCCGCACTTGCTCAAGACCGGCTTCACCGACCAGGTCTCCACCGGCATCGACAACTGGGTGTTGCGCCAGCCGCTGGGCGTGGTGGCGGGCATCACGCCGTTCAACTTTCCGGTGATGGTGCCGATGTGGATGTTTCCGGTGGCGCTGGCCTGCGGCAACACCTTCATCCTCAAGCCGAGCGAGCGCGATCCGTCGGCCTCGCTGTTCATGGCCGAGCTGCTCGCGCGCGCCGGGCTGCCGGCGGGCGTGTTCAACGTGGTGCAAGGCGACAAACTGGCGGTCGACGCGCTGCTGGAGCACCCGGACGTGAAGGCGATCAGCTTCGTCGGCTCGACGCCGGTTGCGCAGCACATTTATGAAACCGGCGCGCGCCACGGCAAGCGCGTGCAGGCGCTCGGCGGCGCCAAGAACCACATGGTGGTGATGCCCGACGCCGACCTCGAGCAAAGCGTCGACGCGCTCATCGGCGCCGCTTACGGCTCGGCCGGCGAGCGCTGCATGGCGATCTCGGTCGCGGTGCTGGTGGGCGACGTGGCCGATCGCATCATGCCGGCGCTGGCCGCGCGCACCAAGGCGCTGGCGGTGGGCAACGGCATGGAGCCGCACATCGAGATGGGCCCGGTGATCACGCGCGAGGCCAAGCAGCGCATCGAGGGCTGCATCGCCCAGGGCGTGGCCGAAGGCGCCACCCTGGTGGTCGACGGCCGCGGCCTCGCGGTGGCGGGCCACACCGAGGGCTTCTTCACCGGCGGCACCTTGTTTGACCACGTCACGCCCGCGATGACGGTCTACCGCGAAGAAATTTTCGGCCCGGTGCTCTGCTGCGTGCGCGTGCCCGACCTCGCCGCGGCGGTGGCGCTGGTCAACGCCAACGAGTTTGGCAACGGCGTGGCGTGCTTCACGCGCGACGGCCACGTCGCGCGCGAGTTCGCGCGGCGCATCGAGGTCGGCATGGTCGGCATCAACGTGCCGATTCCGGTGCCGATGGCCTGGCACGGTTTCGGTGGCTGGAAGAAGAGCCTGTTCGGCGACACCCACGCCTACGGCGAGGAGGGCGTGCGTTTCTACACGCGGCAAAAGTCGGTCATGCAGCGCTGGCCACAGAGCACGCCCAAAGGGGCGGAGTTTGCGATGCCGACGGCGAAGTAAGTCTTTTGCGCCGGTCTGCAGTCTTGGCGTCTGAACTCGTCGTCTCGGCCATTGCTCCGTTTGCGCAAAAGCCCGCCTACTGGCGCGGGCGAAAGAACGCCGGGTAGCCGGGGGTTTCTAGCCCCCAGCCCCCGACCACCCACCGTGCAGGTTCGCAGTGGGCGGCTCATGCAAAGTTTGATACGCACCCTCACGGGCTGGGCGCTTCGATTCGGCGGCTTAAGAAAACGCGATGCCTTCGTAGCCGTTCGCCGCGACCTCGTCGCACTTCTTGCGGTAGCCGCCGACGCCTTCCGGGCCAAGGTAGGGCAGAAACCTGCGCGGCTTGCCGGGGATATTCGCTCCCATGTACCAGGAGTTGGCGCCGATCATCAGCGTCATGTTGGCAGTCTCGGCGACATGCGCGACCCATTGCTCTTGCGCCTGCGGCGTCGCCTCGAGCGTCGTGAGCTTGTTGCGGCGCATGTGGTCGATGCAGTCGGTGACCCACTCGACGTGCTGCTCGATCGACACCGGCATGTTCGACATCACCGAGGGGCTCTGCGGGCCGGTGATCGTGAACAGGTTCGGGAAGCCCGAGACCGTCAGGCCGAGGTAGGTCTCCGGGCCGTCCTCCCACTCCTTGGTCAGCGACCTGCCGCCGCGGCCCTTGATGCCAAGATTCTTCAGCGGGCCGGTCAACGCGTCAAAGCCGGTGGCGATGACGATGATGTCGAGTTCGTATTCCTTGCCGCCGGCGCGGATGCCCTTAGGCGTGACCTCCTCGATCGGGCCGTCGGTGCTGGCATCGACCAGCAGCACGTTGTCCTTGTTGAAGGTTTCGAAGTAGTTGGTGTCCAGCGGCTGGCGCTTGGTGCCGTAGGGGTAGCCTTTGGGGATCAGTCTTTCGGCCACGGCCGGGTCGTTCACCGCCTTGCGGATCTTGCCCTTGAGGTAGTCGGCGCACAGCTCATTGGCTTCCTGGCTGACGAATATGTCCTTGTAGTTGCCGAGCCAGAAGGGGAAGCCACCCGCGTCCCACATCCTGTCGAACTCGCGCTCGCGCTCCGCGGGCGTGGCGGCTAGCGCCGACTGCTGAATGAAGTGGAGCTCGTGGCCGAAGAAGGATTCGCGGGTGCGCTTGACCACGCCGTCGTAGTCGGCCTTGCGGGCCTTTGCCACCTCGGGATCGACCTTGCCGTTGCGCGCCGGCACGCAGTAGCTGGCGGTGCGCTGAAACACCGTCAGGTGCTTGGCCTGCTGCGCGATCTCGGGAATGGCCTGGACCGCGGTGGCCCCGGTACCGATGACGGCGACCCGCTTGTTGGTGAAATCGACGCCTTCGTGCGGCCACTGGCTCGTGTGGTAGGCCCTGCCCTTGAACGAATCGAGGCCCTTGAACT
>NZ_JANMWL010000101.1:0-25131 GCF_031393925.1 Methylibium sp.
CGTGGTGTTCGCATGGCTCATCGCCGACGGCGACATGCACCTCAAGAACATGGCCGTTGTGAAGATCGGCGAACCCGGCAATCCGGCCTTCCGCAGCGTTCGGCTTGCGTCCGTCTACGACACGCTGACCACACGTGTCTTTCCCCGCCTTGAACATGACCGTATGGCGCTGAAGCTGGGCGGCAAGGACGAGCGGCTCAAGCGTGCCGACTTCCTCGCGGTCGCTGCGATAGCCGGACTTCGGGCGTCGGACACCAATGCCGCGATCGATGACGTTCTGGAACGGATGCGGGCTGCCGTTGCCGCGATCACTTTGCCCAAGCTCCCCGGCTACGGGCCGTCCGGCGAGGCTGCGGTGACCCGAACACTTGAGATATGCCGGGAGCGGATTGCCTCGTTCGCGTGACCAAGCACGCCACTTCTCGGCCACGTCTTCGATGGTCAGGTTCCGCCGCAGACGCGCCGTGCGCAGGTTCGCGCCCAGGCGCTCGAGCGTCTGTTCGACGAGATAGGGCGGCGCGGCCAGCAGCTTGTTGCGGGCGGTCATGAATCACCGATGCGAACAGCAATTCACCAGCAGATACCATGTTGAAGAGGCGATGTGCCGCAGGCCATGAGCACATTGGCGAATGCGTACATAGCGGTGACTTAACCGGGAAAGAGTTCTGATGTCAGAAGGTCAAATCGCAGAGCAGGTGAGGCGAAGAAGAACCTTTGCCATCATTTCCCACCCCGACGCCGGCAAGACCACGCTGACCGAAAAGCTGCTGCTGTTCTCGGGCGCCATCCACATCGCCGGCAGCGTGAAGGCGCGCAAGGCGACGCGTCACGCCACCAGCGACTGGATGGAAATCGAAAAGCAACGCGGCATTTCCGTCGCCAGCTCGGTGATGCAGATGCTCTACCGCGACTGCGTCATCAACCTGCTCGACACGCCCGGCCACCGAGACTTTTCCGAGGACACCTACCGCGTGCTCACCGCGGTGGACTCGGCGCTGATGGTGATCGACGCGGCCAACGGCGTGGAGCCGCAGACGCGCCGGCTGATCGAGGTCTGCCGCCAGCGCGGCACGCCGATCATGACCTTCGTCAACAAGATGGACCGCGAGGGCAAGGAGCCGCTCGCACTGCTCGACGAGATCGAGCAGGAGCTGGGCATGCCGTGCGTGCCGATGACCTGGCCGGTCGGGCAGGGCAAGGCCTTCGGCGGCATCGTCGACCTGCGCAAGCGCCAGATGCGGCTGTTCAAGGCCGGCGCCGACAAGCGCAACGATCAATCAGGCGCAGGCAGCGACGAGCTCGTCATGCTCGCCCAGGCCGGGACCTTGCGCCAGCGTTTCGGCCACGATTACGAACAGGCCGAGGGCCACATGGAACTGCTGCGTGAGGCCGCACCCGCCTTCGACGCGGCAGCCTTCGTCGCGGCGCACCAGACGCCGGTGTTCTTCGGCTCGGGCGTCAACAACTTCGGCGTGCAGGAGGTGCTCGACGCGCTGGTCGACCTGGCCCCGCCACCGGCCGCGCGCCACGTCACGCGCCCGGACGGGCAGACCGACGAAATCGATCCCGCCGCGCCAGGCTTCTCCGGCGTGGTGTTCAAGGTGCAGGCCAACATGGACCCGTCGCACCGCGACCGCATTGCCTTCGTGCGCGTCAACTCGGGCCGGTACGGCTCGGGCATGAAGCTGCGCGTGCAGCGCAACGCCAAGGAGCTGCGCCCGACCTCGGTGGTGACCTTCCTGTCGCAGCGCCGCGAGGCGGTCGACGAGGCCTATGCCGGCGACATCATCGGCTTTACTACCCACGGCGGCGTGCAGCTCGGCGACACCATCACCGACGGCGACACGGGCAGTGGCTTTGGCACCTACACCGGCTTGCCGTTCTTCGCGCCCGAGCTGTTCCAGACCGTCGAGCTGGCCAACCCGATCAAGAGCAAGCAGCTGCAGCAGGGTTTGCTGCAGCTCGGCGAGGAGGGCGCGATCCAGGTCTTTCGACCGACGGTCGGCGGTGCGATGCTGCTGGGCGCCGTCGGCCAGTTGCAGTTTGAAGTGGTGCAGCACCGCCTGAAGGCCGAGTACGGCGTCGACGTGCGCCTCTCGGGCAGCCGCTTCCACGGCGCGCGCTGGGTCACCTGCGACGACGACGCGGCGATGCGCAAGTTCACCGACGAGGCGGCCTCCAAGCTCGCGCTGGACGCGGCCGACACGCTGGCCTATCTGATGACCTCGCCCTACGACCTGCGGCTCACGCAGGAGCGGCACCCCTTGGTGGTGTTCCATCCGCTGCGCGAGCACGCGGGGCTGGCGCTGCAGCAGGCGGCCTGAGGGGGTTGTGGGGCCGCGCGGCCCCTCACTCCCACCCTCTTCCCCAGAGGGGCGAGGGAGCCAAGCCCTGCAATGCTGCATGCCGCTCGTCTCGCTCCCTCTCCCACTGGGAAAGGGTGGGGGTGAGGGTCGGCCGGTTCAACCAACGAGGTCGCTGCCTAAAAACTCTTGCAGCCTCTGCATCTCCGCCTCCAACTCGCGCCTGAAGGCCGCCTCCCGCGGCGCCCGCCCCGCCACATAGCCGAACTCCGCTTTCAGCCCGAGCGCGCCGCTGCTCACATTGGCCCAGCCGATCACGCGCTCGCGCCACAGCAGCGGCAGCGCGTAGTAGCCGAGCTGGCGCCGTGCAGCCGGCGTGTAGGCCTCGAACTTGTAAGCCCAGTCCCACAGCAGTTTGAAGCGCCGCCGGTCCCACACGATCGGGTCGAAGGGCGCCAGCAGCCGCACGCCTTCGCAGCGCGCCGCATGGCGAGCGGACGCGGGGTTCTCGCCCTCGGGCCAGTACCAGCGCACGCCGCCTGCCGTGTCGTTGGGCAGCGCCTCGCGGGCCTGCACCAGGGCTGCCTGGATCGTCGCTCGCAACTGCGGTGCGCCGTATTCGAGCAGGCGCGCGAGGTAGGCCAGGCTCACCGCCGGCAGCGGCGCGTACTTGGCCACCACCAGCGCCAGCAGCGCGCGCGCCCGTTCGGCGTCGCCGCGTTCGTCGGCATCGCGCTCGACGACCGCATACACGCGCGTGCCCTGTTCGCGCCGCGCCACGCGCAGCAGGCCGCGGTAGTGCATGCCGTCGAGCAGGTGGGTGGTGGCGTTGAGCGTGCCGCCCCAGTAGCCCGGGACGCGGCCGTGGTCGAACGCGGCCGTGACCTCACGCGGATGCGTCGCGCCGCGCTCGCGGATGAAGGCCAGCACCTCGGCTGCGCGCTGCGTCGTTGTCGCGTCCCACGGCCGCTTGGGCGTGCGGGGGTGCATGAGTGCCAAGTGACGGCGCGGCAGAAAGCCGTAGTTGACGAAGCAATCTTCGTCGATGGCCAGGCGCGCGTAGCGGCGCTCGAGGTCGCCGACGCGATAAGCGGCGACGCGGTGGCGCAAGGTCAGGTCCTGCGCCCGAGCCGGCGCGCGGATCGGGTCGGCCTGCACGAAGCCAAGCCGCTCAATCGCGCGCGCCAGCGTGGTCAGGGGGAACAGGGTGCGCGCCACCGCATGGCGGCGCAGGTCGTCGAGCGTGACGGGCATCGCTCGATGATGCCGCAGGCCGATCGCCTGCCACGTTCACGCGCGTGCCCTCACGTCGTCATGCGCTCATGGGACACCCATCGCGCTGCGCGCTGCCCCGCCGAGCGGGGAGTCTTAGGCCTTCGGGCGGCCGTGCGGGCTCATGCAGTCAGCGTCGCGCTCGGTGCAGCAGCCACGCCGAGCGTCCACTGCGTCGTTGCGGGTGGCTGCACCAGATAGCCGTTGGTGTCGATGATGCGCTCGCGGCGCGCCGCCTCGACCGCGGGGTGCTCGTGGTTGGCGTGGCTGCGCTGCGCGCCGCCCTGCGCCGGGTGGCCGACGATGAAGTTGGCCGCCTCGATGCCGGGCAGGCTGCGCGGCGAGAACACGGCAGGGTGCTGACCGACGTCACCGGCCTGGGCGACGCCGGTGGTCGCAAGGGCGGTCAAGGCGATGAGCGCGAAACGCAAGGGGGAGGTTCTCATTGACAACTCCTGAAGGTGAAAACTCGGCTTTGGGCGGTCGATGCTGCAATGCAGCGTCGATTACTAGGGAATACCCTAGTTTCAAACTTGGATGCGACGTAAATATGTTTCTTAAAACCATTGTTGCGATGCAGCAATCATCCGTCTTCCCAGGGAAAACACGGCGTAGTTATGGCCATGAATGCCGGTTTGCCCGTGGCAGCATGCGAGCCCTTTCACTTGCATCGGCACCTCTCATGACCACCATGGACCCACTTCGCTGCGTCGGCATCAGGCAAGCCGTGCTGTCGGGCGACGGCAGCACCGTGTTGCTCGAAATGTCCATGGCCAACGGCAAGATCTTTCCGCTCGAGCTCAACGCCCCCGGCGTGGAGTTGATGAGCCGCGCCTTGATGGCCTGCGCGCAGGCGCTCGGCGGTGCGCGGCCCACCGAGCGGGCGCTGGCAGAGACGCAAGCGGCAGAGGCCGTGGTGGTGCCGGTGGATGAGCTGGCGCTGTACCGCCCTGACGACGCCAGCGCGCAGCTGCTCGCGCGCGTGGGCTGCATCGACCTGGCACTGGCCCTGCCCAATGCCGCCGCCGCCGACGCGCTGGCGCAGGCGCTGCGCGCGCCGAGGTCGTTGAGCGCCTGAGCCTCAGCTGCCTGACGCGCCCGGCGACCCAGCTTCAGTGCCTGGCGCGCCCGGCGCGAGCGGCGAGTCCGGCGGCCAGGCCCGCTCGAAGTACTCGAGCACCAGCTCGGTCTGCTCGCCGATCTCGAAGCCTTCGCGTTCGGCACGCTCGGCAAAGTCTTGCCGGTGCGCGGTGAGCCACCACGCGAGCGTCATGTCGCCCTCGCCGGCGTCGAAGGCAAAGGCGTCGTCGATCTCGTTGAAGTGGCGCAGCTCCACATGCGTGGTGCGCACGATCGCAGCGGGCCGGCCGTCGCCGTCGAGCACCACCAGGTGTTCGCCCGGCTGCGGCAGCGGCTCCAGGCTTTGCTGGAAATCGCGCCGCAGGCTGGCGTGCGCGCGCTTGATGCCGCTGGCCACCAACTCGGCCAGTGTGTCGGCCAGCGCGCGCGTGTGGCCCAGCGCGCTGGCCGAAAAGCCCTCGACCTTGACGCCGCGCTCGCGCTGGTAGTCGAGCCAGAAAGCCTCGATCAAGGCCACCCGTCCGGGGGCGGGGGAACTGCGCTGGCTGGTGGGCATGTGCGTGAGGGACGCGGGTCTGGAAAAAAGGCCGGCGCAGTGTGCCACGCGACCCTCGAGCCCGCCCGCGATACTGAAGCCGCCTGCCCCGCCGCGACCCGCAATGAGCGCCCCCTCCGACCTCGACCGCATGAAATGGACCGCGCTCGGTCTGCTGGCCGCCGCCGCCGTGCTCTACGTCGGCGCCACCCTGCTGGAGCCGCGCCACGCGGCCTGGGGCTACGCCGCGGCGTTTGGCGAGGCGGCGATGGTGGGCGCGATCGCCGACTGGTTTGCGGTGGTGGCGCTGTTTGGCCACCCGCTCGGCCTGCCGATACCGCACACCGCCATCATCCCGGCCAACAAGGACCGCATCGGCCGCAACCTCGCCAGTTTTTTGTGCGCCCACTTCCTCGGCACCGAGCAGGTGCTCGACAAGCTGCGGCGCTTTGGTGCCGCGCGGCGCCTGGCCGACTGGTTGGCCGAGCGCCGGCACGCCGAGCAACTGGCCGGCCACGCGAGTGCCGTGCTGCGCTATGCCCTGCGCAGCTTCGACGACGAGCGCGTGCGGCGCTTCGTCGGCGCGGCGCTGATCGAGCAGCTCGGCCGCATCGACGTGGCGCGCCTGGGCGCCCAGCTCATTGAAGTGGCGACCGCCGAGGGGCGCCACCAGGCGGTGCTCGCCAGCGTGCTGCGCCGGCTCAGGGCGGTGCTGGACGACGACGACCTCAAGCAGCGCGTCGCAGAGCTCATCGCCGCGGAGGTGAAGGTCTTGCGCGTGGTGGGCCTGGACGAGCTGGCCGGTCGCTACGCCGCCGCCAAGATGCTGGCCGGCCTGATCCGCCTGATGGGCGAAATGGCCGACGACCCGGCGCACCCCTTGCGCGGCAAGTTCGATCGCTATGTCGGCGAGCTCGCCGTGCGCTTGCAGGACGACGCAACGCTGCGTGCCAGGGTCGAGGACGTGAAGCACGCGCTGCTCGGCCATGCGCCGCTGGCGGCGTTTCTGCAGGCGCTGTGGTCCGACCTCGTCAGTGCGGTGGAGCGCGACCTCGACGCCGAGGCCTCGGTGCTGCGCTCGCACACCGCCGCGGCCGTCATGGCGGTGGGCGAGCGGCTGCGCGCGGACGAAGCAATGCAAGACTGGATCGACCAGCAGCTACTGGACGCCGCGCCGCGCTGGGTGGAGCAGTATCGCGAGCAGATACGCCTGTACATCGTCACGCGCGTGCAGGCCTGGAACGCGGGCGAGATGACGCAGGAACTCGAGCGCAACATCGGCCGCGACCTGCAATTCATCCGCATCAACGGCACCTTGGTGGGCGGGCTGGTCGGGCTGGCGATCCATGCGGCCACGCACCTGTTGAAGGCGACGTGACGAGGCGGTCTGCCCCGGTGCGCTTCAGGCCCGGCGCGTCAGCACCGCCAGCTGCCGGTCATGCCAGCGCGCCAGCAGCCACTGCGCCGCCATCGCACCGATCCAGGCGCAGAACATGTCCTTCTGCGTGTCGAAGGGGTCGCCCTGGGTGCCGAGAAAGTCGTCGGCGCCGGCGCCGAGGGCCGCCGCCGCGCCCCATTCGACCAGCTCGTAGATCGCGCTGATGGCCAGGCAGATGGCGGTGACGAGCGTGAACAGCCAGCCGCCGCGCATGTCGGGTCGCGCCAGCGGCGTGAGCCGCAGCAGCAGTTCGCGCGCCGCGATCGCCGGCACGAAGCCCTGCATGAGGTGGCCGATGCGGTCGTAGTGGTTGCGCTCGAAGCCGAACGCGTCCTGCATCCAGAAGCCCAGCGGCACGCGCGCGTAGGTGTAGTGGCCGCCGAGCATCAGCACCGCGGCGTGCAGCGCGATCAGCACGTAGAGCAGGGTGATGAGCGGAAAGCGCCGGTGCGTGGCGAGCAGGACCGGCACCACGATCCAGATCGGCGCGACTTCCATCGCCCAGGTGCCCAGCCCGTGCGCGCGCCAGGCCGACAGCGCCATCAGAGCGACGGTGAAGCCGCTGTAAATCCAGAGGGCGCGCGCGGTCAGCGTGGGGGTCATGGCCGCGATGCTGCCAGAGCTGGAGAGGCCGGCCGCGGAGATCCCGCTCGCGGTCGCCGGCAGCGCTCACCCCAACCCTCTCCCAGAGGGAGGGGGAGCCATCGTGCTCAGGCAGCCGCGACCGCTTCGGCCTGCAGTTCGCGCAGCACCGCGCCCACCGTGGCGAACGAGCCGAACACCAGCACGCGGTCGGTGGCGGTGGCACTGTGCAGCGCGAGCCGCAGTGCGTCGACCGGCGTGGCGGCCAGGCGCACGCTGGCATGCACCTCGGCCGCGTCGAGCGCGACCGCCATCTCCGCGGCGGTGGCGCCGCGCCGCTCGGCCAGGCCTGCCACGAACCAGCCGTCGATGTGCTCGGCCACGGCGCGCGCGGTGCCGGCGATGTCCTTGTCGCGCAGCATGCCGAACACCGCGAGGGTGCGGCCCTCGGCCGGGTGCTGCGCCAGCGTGCCGGCGAGTTGCAGCGCGGCATGCGGGTTGTGGCAAACGTCGAGCACGATCTCGGGCGACACCGCATCGCGTCGCATGCGCTGGAAGCGCCCGGCCAGCCGCACCTGCTGCAATCCTTCGCGGCGGTGGTCTGCATCGACCGACAAGCGGGGGCCGAGCGTGTGCAGCGCCAACAGGGCGGCGGCAGCGTTGTCGAGCTGGAAGTCGCCGGCCAGCGCCGGCAGCGGCAGGCCGCTGATCTCGCCGCCGGGGTGAACCAAGGCCCACTCGTCGCCGCTGCGCCTCACCCAGTAATCGCGGCCGTTTTGCAGCAGCCGCGCGCCGATCTGCCAGGCGTGGCGGGCGATGGTGGGCGGCGGGTCGGGGTCGGCGCTGATGGCGGTGCGGCGCGCTCGGAACACGCCGGCCTTCTCGAAGCCGATGGCCTCGCGCGTGTGGCCCAGGTACTCCACGTGGTCGATGCCGATGCTGGTGACGATGGCGCAGTCGGCGTCGAAGGCGTTGACGGCGTCCAGGCGCCCGCCCAGGCCCACCTCCAGCACCGCGGCGTCCAGGCCGGCTTCGACGAACACGCACATCGCCGCCAAGGTGCCGAACTCGAAGGGCGTGAGTTCGATGTCGCCGCGCGCCGCGTCGACCCGCGCGAAGCCGGCCGCCAGCAGCGCGTCGCCGGCCGCAACGCCGTCGATGCACACGCGCTCGTTGTAGCGCAGCAAATGTGGCGAGGTGTAGAGACCGACCACGTGGCCGGCGGCGCGCAGCACCGACTCGAGCATCGCGCAGGTGGAGCCTTTGCCGTTGGTGCCGGCCACCGTGATGATGGGGAACTCGGGCGCCAGGCCGAGGGCGTCGCGCACCACTGCGACGCGCTCGAGCCCCATGTCGATGCTCTGCGGATGTAGAGCGTCGGCAAAGGCGAGCCAGCCGGCCAGGTCATCGGCGCGCGCCGGACGGCGTGCGCGCGGCCGCACCGGCGCAGGGGCACGCATCGGGGTGAGCATGATGGCGGGCAACGCGCGGCGTCAGAACAGCCCGACGACCTTGCCCTGGTCGTCGAGGTCGATCTTCTCGGCCGACGGCACCTTGGGCAGGCCCGGCATGGTCATCACGTCGCCGCAGACCATGACGACGAACTCGGCGCCCGCGGCGAGCCGCACTTCGCGGATGTCGAGCGTGTGACCGCTCGGCGCGCCGCGCGAATTCGGGTTGGTGGAAAACGAATACTGCGTCTTGGCCACGCACACCGGGTAGTGGCCGTAGCCGGCCTCCTGCAGTTTCTTGATCTGCTCGGCCACCTTGGCGCTGGCGGTGACCTTGGCCGCGCCGTAGATCTTGGTCGCAATCGCGGTGATCTTGTCCATCAGCGGCAGCGACTCCTCGTAGACGAACTTGAAGCCCGACACCGCCTGCTTCTTGTCGCCCTCGACCAGCGCCACCACCGCGCGCGCCACGTCTTCGGCGCCCTTGCCGCCTTCGGCCCAGTGGCGCGCCACGATCACCGGCACCGCGTGCTCGGCCATGCGCTCTTGCCGCAGCGCCAGCTCGGCCGGGGTGTCGAAAGTGAAGTTGTTGATCGCGACGATGCAGGGCAGGCCGTAGTGGTCGCGGATGTTGGCCACGTGGCGCTCGATGTTGGCGATGCCTTTGCCGAGCGCGTCGAGGTTCTCGGTGTTGAGTGCGCGCGCATCGACGCCGCCGTGGAACTTGAGCGCGCGGATGGTGGCCACCAGCACCACGGCGTCGGGGCGCAGGCCCGACTTGCGGCACTTGATGTCGATGAACTTCTCGGCCCCCAGATCGGCACCGAAGCCGGCCTCGGTGATCACGTAGTCGGCCAGCTTCAGGCTCGTCTGCGTGGCGATCACCGAGTTGCAGCCGTGCGCGATGTTGGCGAACGGGCCGCCGTGCAGGATGGCGGGGTTGTTCTCGAGCGTCTGCACGAGGTTGGGCTTGAGTGCGTCCTTGAGCAGCACGGTCATCGCGCCATGCGCCTTGAGCTCGCGCGCGGTCACCGGCTTTTGCGCCCTGGTGTGGCCGATGACGATGTTGCCCAGGCGCTCCTTCAGGTCCTTCAGCGAGGTGGCCAGGCAGAAGATCGCCATCACCTCGGAGGCCACCACGATGTCGAAGCCGTCTTCGCGCGGATAACCGTTGCCGGGGCCGCCGAGCGAGCAGGTGATGTCGCGCAGCGCGCGGTCGTTCATGTCGACCACGCGCTTCCAGGTGATGCGGCGCACGTCGATGTCGAGCTCGTTGCCGTGGTGGATGTGGTTGTCGATCATCGCGGCCAGCAGGTTGTTGGCCAGCGCGATCGCCGAGAAGTCACCGGTGAAGTGCAGGTTGATGTCCTCCATCGGTACCACCTGCGCATGGCCGCCGCCGGCCGCACCGCCCTTCATGCCGAACACCGGGCCGAGCGAGGGTTCGCGCAGGCAGACCAGTGCCTTCTTGCCGATGCGGTTGAGCGCGTCGCCGAGACCGACCGTGGTGGTGGTCTTGCCTTCGCCGGCCGGCGTGGGGCTGATGGCAGTGACGAGGATCAGCTTGCCGTTGGGGCGGTCTTTCAGCGAGTCCACGTAGTCGAGCGAGAGCTTGGCCTTGTAGTGGCCGTAGGGCTCGAGGTGCTCGTCGGCGATGCCGAGCTTGTCGAGCGCCACTTTCGTGATGCGCTGCAGCGTGGTGGCCTGGGCGATGTCGATGTCGGATGCCATCTTGGGTCTCGTCGGTTGAATTGGAAAGGGGGCGTCGGAAGGAGTCAGGCCGGTGGGGGTGTCGCGGGCATGGCCTTCAGCCGATCAGGATCGCCCGAAAGTCATTCACGTTGGTCATCGTCGGCCCGGTCATCACCAGGTCGCCGATGGCCGCAAAGAAGGAATAGCCGTCGTTGTCGGCCAGCAAGGCCGGCGCATGCAGGCCCAGGGCGCGCGCGCGCGCCAGCGTGTCGGGGACGATCACGGCGCCGGCGTTGTCTTCGGTGCCGTCGATGCCGTCGGTGTCGCAGGCAATGGCCTGCACATGCACGTTGCCGTCGAGCGCGATCGCCAGCGCGAGCAGGAACTCCACGTTGCGCCCGCCGCGGCCCTTGCCGCGCACGGTGACCGTGCCTTCGCCGCCCGAAAGCAGCACGCAGGGCATGTCGAGCGGCTGGCCGTGGCGCACCACCTGGTGGGCGATGCCGGCATGCACCAGCGCCATTTCGCGCGCTTCACCTTCGAGCGCATTGCCCAGGATCAGCGGCGTGACGCCCGCCCTGCTAGCCACCGCGGCGGCGGCCTGGAGCGACAGCTGCGGCGTGGCGATCATCACCTGGCGGGTGCGTGCCAGGCGCGCATCGCCGGGCTTGGGCGTCTCGTCGTGGCCGCGCCGAATGTGCTCGACAGCGGCACGCGGCTCGCTGATCTTGTACTTCTCGAGGATCGCCAGCGCATCGGCGCAGGTGGTCGTGTCGGCCACGGTCGGGCCCGAGGCGATGACGGACGGGTCGTCGCCCGGCACGTCGGAAATGGTGAGTGTGAGCACCTGCGCGGGCGCGCAGGCCGCAGCGAGCCGCCCGCCCTTGATGGCCGAGAGGTGCTTCCTCACGCAGTTCATTTCGGTGATGTTGGCGCCGCTCTTGAGCAGGGTGCGGTTGATCTGCTGCTTGTCTTCGAGCGTCAGGCCAGCGGCTGGCAGTGCCAGCAGCAAGGAGCCGCCGCCGGAGATGAGGCAGATGACGAGATCGTCTTCAGTCAGCCCCTGCACCATGCCGAGCATGCGGCCCGCCGCCGCCCGGCCTGCTGCGTCGGGCACCGGGTGCGCGGCCTCCACCACTTCGATCCGACGGGTCGGCACGGCGTGCCCGTAGCGCGTGACGACCATGCCTTCCAGCGGCGCGGGCCAGGCCGCTTCGAGCGCCGCTGCCATCGAGGCGGCCGCCTTGCCGGCGCCGATGACCAGGGTGCGCCCCTTGGGCGGCGGCGGCAGGTGCGCAGCCAGGCAGCGCGCGGGCGCCGCCTCGGCGACGGCGGCCTCGAACATCTGCATCAGCAGCCGGCGACCCTTGTTTTCGCTCATATTGATTTGTCAAAAAGGCAATCTCTTGCCGATGATCTTAGGCGCGCGCGTCGCGCTGATTCATTGGTCTTTCTTGGGTCCGCCGCCAAAAAGACTAATGAGTAATTTCGAGCTTAGGCTCCTAGACTAATACCGAGCAAACCTTTCGCCGGAGCCCACTGTGTTCGACCCTGACTTGCGCCTCAACGACGCCGACCCCGAACTGGCCGCCGCCCTGCAGCACGAGCTGCAGCGCCAGGAAGACCATGTCGAGCTGATCGCCTCCGAAAACTACGTCTCGCCCAACGTCATGCGCGTGCAGGGCTCGGTGCTCACCAACAAATATGCCGAAGGCTACCCGGGCAAGCGCTACTACGGCGGCTGCGAGCATGTCGACGTGGCGGAGCAGCTCGCCATCGACCGCGCCAAGAGCCTGTTCGGCGCCGAATACGCCAACGTGCAGCCGCATTCGGGCTCGCAGGCCAACGCCGCCGTCTACATGGCGATGCTCCAGCCGGGCGACACCCTATTGGGCATGTCGCTTGCTCACGGCGGCCACCTCACGCACGGTGCCAAGGTCAGCTTTTCCGGCAAGCTCTACAAATCGGTCTCTTACGGCCTGGAGCCCGAGACCGAAACCATCGACTACGCGCAGGTGGCCGACCTGGCGCAGGAGCACAAGCCCAAGATGATCGTGGCCGGCGCCTCGGCCTATTCGATGGTGATCGACTGGCAGCGCTTTCGCGACATCGCCGACCGCGTCGGTGCTTATCTGATGGTCGACATGGCGCATTACGCCGGGCTCATCGCGGCAGGGGTTTACCCGAGCCCGGTGGGCATCGCGCACTTCGTCACCTCCACCACGCACAAGACTCTGCGCGGCCCGCGCGGCGGCCTGATCCTGAGTCAGGCCGAGTTCGAGAAGCCGCTCAACTCGATGATCTTCCCGGGCATCCAGGGCGGCCCGCTGATGCACGTCATCGCCGCCAAGGCGCTGGCCTTCAAGGAGGCGATGGCGCCGGAGTTCAAGCTCTACCAAGGCCAGGTGAAGGCCAATGCCAAGGCAATGGCCGCCACGCTCACGCAGCGCGGCCTGCGCATCGTCTCGGGCGGCACCGAGAGCCATGTGTTCTTGCTCGACCTGCGCGCCAAGAAGATCACCGGCAAGGCCGCCGAGGCGGTGCTCGGCCGTGCGCACATGACGGTCAACAAGAACGCCATCCCCAACGACCCCGAAAAGCCCTTCGTCACCAGCGGCATCCGCATCGGAGCGCCAGCGATGACGACGCGCGGCTTCGGCACCACCGAAGCAAGCACCATCGCCCATCTGATGGCCGACGTGCTCGAGGCGCCGGAGAACGACGCGGTGATCGACCGTGTGGCGGCCGAGATTACGGCCTTGTGCCAGCGCTTCCCGGTCTACGGACCGAAATTTGCCCACTGACTTTTCTCACCCGAACAGTCCACCGCGCGCGAGCCCTCAGCGCAACACCCTTTCAAACTTCAGGAGACTTCTCATGGCTGGTCGCAATTTCCTCTTCGTTCCCGGACCGACCAACGTGCCCGAGCGCGTGCAACGCGCGATGGTGGTTTCAATGGAAGACCACCGCTCGTCCAAGTTCCCGGACCTGACGCGCGCGGTGCTCGTCGACTTGAAGAAAATCTTCAAGACCGAGACCGGCACGCCGGTGATCTTTCCCTCCACCGGCACCGGTGGCTGGGAAGCCGCGCTCACCAACACGCTTTCACCCGGCGACCTGGTGCTGGCCTCGCGCTTCGGCCAGTTCAGCCACCTGTGGATCGACATGGTCACGCGCCTTGGCTTCAAGGTCGAGGTGGTCGACTGTGAATGGGGCGAGGGCGTGCCCACCGAGAAGTACGCCGAGATCCTGAAGAAGGACAAGGAGCACAAGATCAAGGCCGTGCTCGCCACCCACAACGAGACGGCGACCGGCGTGACGAGCGACATCGCCGCCGTGCGCAAGGCGATGGACTCGGCCAAGCACCCGGCCCTGCTGATGGTCGACTCGGTCAGCGGCCTGGGCAGCATTGACTTCCGCATGGACGAGTGGGGCGTGGACTGCTGCGTCGCCGGCTCGCAAAAGGGCCTCATGCTGCCGGCCGGCCTGGGCATCGTCTGCATGAGCTCCAAGGCGCTCAAGGCGCGAGAAACGTCCAAGCAGCCGCGCTGCTTCTTCGACATGGGCGACATGATCCGCGCCAACGAGACCGGCTACTTCCCCTACACGCCCTGCCTGCCGCTGCTCTACGGCCTGCGCGAGTCGCTCACCATGTTGATGGAAGAGGGCCTGGAGAACGTCTTCGCGCGCCACACCTACCTGGCCGCGAGCGTGCGTGCCGCGGTGCTCGAGGGCTGGAAAATGAAGCTCTGCGCCAAACACCCGAAGTGGTACTCCGACACCGTCTCGGCGATCGTCGTGCCCGAGGGCATCAACGGCGCGCACGTCATCGACGTGGCCTTCCGCCGCTACAACCTGTCGCTCGGCGCGGGCCTCTCCAAGGTGGCCGGCAAGGTGTTTCGCATCGGCCACCTGGGCGACCTGAACGAGCTGATGGTGCTGGGCGCGATCGCCGGCTCTGAGATGGCCATGCTCGACGTGGGCATCAAGATCGAGCCGGGCAGCGGTGTGGCCGCGGCGCAGCGCTACATGCGCAGCAACGACCCGACGCCCAAGAAGAAGGTCGCGCGCAGCGAGGTCGTGTACGCCTCGCAGTCGACCGGGTCCAACGAAGGCGCCACGGTCTAAAGGACGCCACCATGGGCCACACCGTTGTCTTCCTGGATCGCGCCTCGCTCAAGGCGAAGGTGCGCAAGCCCGCGCGAGCGGAAAGCTATGTCGAGCACGAGAAGACCTCGGCCGACGAGGTGGTCGCCAAGTTGCAGGGCGCGACGGTGGCGATCACCAACAAGGTGCCGTTGCGCGCCGACGCCCTGAAGCAGCTGCCGCAGCTCAAGATGATCGCGGTGGCCGCCACCGGCTACGACGTGGTCGATGTGCCCTATTGCAAGGCACACGGCATCGCGGTGGCCAATATCCGCAACTACGCCGTCCACACGGTGCCGGAGCACGCCTTCGCGATGATCCTGGCGCTGCGCCGCAACCTGCTCGCCTACCGGGCGGACGTGGAAGCGGGCGTCTGGCAGAAGTCCGACCAGTTCTGCTTCTTCACGCATGACATCGGCGACCTGCACGGCTCCACCTTGGGCATCGTCGGCGAAGGCGCCATCGGCCAGGGCACCGCGGCCATTGCGCGCGGCTTCGGCATGAAGGTGATGTTCGCCGACCATGAGCCGCCCAAGATGCCGGGCGTGGAGTTCACGCCGTTCGAGCAGGTGTTGGTCGAGTCGGACGTGATCTCGCTGCATTGCCCGCTCACGCCGAGCACGCGCAACCTCATCGGCCTGGCGCAGATGAAGAAGATGAAGCGCAATGCGCTGCTCATCAACACCTCGCGCGGCGGGCTGGTGGACGAAGCGGCGCTGATCCAGGCGCTCGACGAGGGGCTGATCGCCGGGGCCGGGTTCGATGTGCTGACGGTCGAGCCGCCGAAGAACGGTCACCCGCTGCTCGACGTGCGACGCAGCAACTTCATCCTCACGCCGCACATCGCGTGGGCCTCGGACGGCGCCATGCAGTTCCTGGCCGACCAACTGATCGACAACATCGAAGCCTGGGCGGCGGGCGCGCCGCAGCATCTGGTGACCGACTCCGGCTACACGCCTCCTTCGGCGGAGAAACCCCTGAACCCGCCGCCGCTGGGCTAGGTGTTCGATCCTCCTTCGCTGGAGGAGATGCATTGAACCCTCCCCCAACGGGGGAGGGCGCCAGGACAGCGAGTTTGGAGACCGATCAACATGAAGAAGCTGCTCTACCAGTTCGACACCGACACCCACCCCGCCGTGTTCGACAACGTCGTCGCCTACGACGGCGGCGCCGACCACGTGACGGCCTACGGCGCGCTCACCCCGGCCACGGTGGGCGCGCTGGTCGAAGGCACGATCTTCACGCGCGCACCCAAGGACAAGAAGTTCACCGCGATCTTTGTCGGCGGCTCCAACATGGCCGAGGGCGAGGCGCTGTTCAAGGCCGTGAAGAAAAAGTTCTTCGCCGGTTTTCGCGTCTCGGTGATGCTCGACAGCAATGGTTCCAACACGACCGCCGCAGCTGGCGTGGCCTGGCTCGCCCATGGCCGTGTACTGCAAGGCAAGCGCGCGGTGGTGTTGGCCGGCACCGGCCCGGTCGGGCAGCGCGTCGCGGTGATGCTGGCCAGGGAAGGCTGCCGCGTCGCCATCACCAGCCGCGCGCTCGTGCGTGCGCAGGCGGCGGCGCAGGCCATCGCCGAGCGCTTCAAGGTCGAGGTCCAAGCCATCGAGGCGGTGGACAACGCGGCGCGCGCGCGCGCTATCCTGGGCGCGCAGATCGTGTTTGCCACCGGCGCGGCCGGCGTGGCGCTGCTCGACGAAGCGGCCTGGAAGGACGCACCGCAGCTCGAGTTGCTGTCGGACGCCAATGCGACACCCGCGCTCGGCATCGAAGGCATCGAGATGATGGACAAGGGCAAGGAGCGCCACGGCAAGACGGTGTGGGGCGCGATCGGCTTCGGCGCCTTGAAGATCGCGCTGCACCGCGCCTGCATCGCGAGGATGTTCGAGCAGAACGACCTGGTGCTCGATGGCGAGGAGATCCACGCCATCGCCAAGACGATGGTCGGTTGAATTCCTCCCTAGGCAGCAAAGCAAAGAGACGACGACATGATCGACACACTCACCACCGAAGCCTTCCTCGACGCCCTGGCCAGCGGCAGCGCCACGCCCGGCGGTGGCAGCGCCGCGGCGGTGATGGGCTCGATGGGCGCGGCCCTCGTCTCGATGGTCGCCAACCTCACCATCGGCAAGAAGGGCTACGAAGCGGTCGAGCCGGGGATGCGCCAGCTGCTGGCCGAGTCCGAAGCGCTGCGCACGAAGCTCGCCGCCATGGTGGCCGAGGACGTGGCCGCCTTCGATTCGCTCATGGCCGGCTACAAGTTGCCCAAGGGCACGGACGACGAAAAGGCCGCGCGCAGCGCCGCCATCCAGCGCGGACTCGTGCTCGCCACCGAGGCGCCGCTGGCTTGCGCTCGTGCGTGTGCAGAGGGCGTGCGGCTGGCAGCCCGCGCCGTGGAGCACGGCAACCTCAATGTCATCAGCGACGTCGGCGTGGGCGTGCTGGCTTCATGGGCGGCCTTGCGCAGCGCCGCTCTCAACGTGCGCATCAACGCACCGCAGATCAAGGACCGCGGGTTTGCCGACCGCGCCATCAACGAGCTGAACGCCCTGCTCGCCGAATGCGGGCCGCTCAGCGAGCGCGTGCATGACGCTGTCGTGGCCAAGATGGGTTGAGGGCGGCCCCGGCAAAGGGCCGAGAGCAGCTCAGGACCTAAATCGAATCAAGTCGAATCAAGTAATAGGAGAACCAGATGGACATCCATGAATACCAGGCCAAGGAACTGCTCGCCGGCTTCGGCGTGCCGGTGCCGCGCGGCAGCGTCGCCTACGGCGCCGACCAGGCCGTCTATGCCGCCACTGAACTGGGCGGTTGGCATTGGGCCGTCAAGGCGCAGATCCACTCCGGCGGGCGCGGCAAGGCCGGTGGCGTCAAGCTCTGCCGCACCTACGGGGAAGTGGCCGCCGCCGCCAAGGCCATGCTCGGCGCCACCATGGTGACCAGCCAGACCGGGCCGCAGGGCAAGGTGGTGAACCGCCTGTACGTGGAAGTGGCCGAGCCCTTCACGCGCGAGCTGTATCTGGGCTTCGTGCTGGACCGCAAGATCGAGCGCATCCGCGTCATCGCCTCGGCGCAAGGCGGCATGGAGATCGAGGACATTGCGCACTCCAATCCCGAATCGATCCTGCAGATCGAGGTGGAGCCGGCGGTCGGCCTGCAGCCGTTCCAGGCACGCGAGCTGGCCTTTGGGCTGGGCCTCAATATCAAGCAGGTGAGCCAGGCGGTGACGACCATCCTCGGCTGCTACCGCGCCTTTCGCGACCTCGACGCGACCATGGTGGAGATCAATCCTCTGGTGGTCACCAAGGACGACCGCGTGGTCGCACTCGACGCCAAGATGAGTTTTGATGACAACGCGCTGTTTCGCCGCCGCAAGGTGGCCGAGATGCGCGACGTGGCGCAAGAAGACCCGCGCGAGGCGCAGGCCAGCCAGCACGGCCTCAACTACGTGGGCCTGGAAGGCGACATCGGCTGCATCATCAATGGCGCCGGCCTCGCCATGGCGACCATGGACATGATCAAGTACGCGGGCGGCGAGCCGGCGAACTTTCTCGACGTGGGCGGCGGCGCCTCGCCCGAGCGCGTGCAGACGGCCTTCAACCTGGTGCTGTCGGACAAGAAGGTCAAGGCGATCCTGGTCAACATCTTCGCCGGTATCAACCGCTGCGACTGGGTGGCGCAAGGCGTGGTGCAGGCCGCGCGCAACCTGAAGGTGCCGCTGATCGTGCGGCTGGCCGGCACCAACGTCGAAGAGGGCAACAAGATCGTGCGCGAGTGCGGCCTGCCCATCATCACCGCCGACTCGCTGGCCGACGCGGCGCAGAAGGCCGTTGCGGCTGCGAGAGCGCACGTCCCGGCATGAAGAGCGCCCTCACCACGATGTGTTGCTCCCTCCCCCGCTGGGGGAGGACTGGGGGTGGGGCCCCAGCCGGAACGGGCCACTGCCTTGCCCCCATCCCGGTCTTTCCCCAAACGGGCAAGGCGCTACAGGCCGGCCGCCATCTGACCACTGAAGAGGTAAACACATGAGCATCCTCATCGACGAAACCACCCGCGTGATCGTGCAGGGCTTCACCGGCGACAAGGCCACCTTCCACTCCAGGGAAATGATCGCCTACGGCACCAACGTCGTCGGCGGCGTGACACCCGGCAAGGGCGGCCAGACGCATCTCGACCGACCGGTGTTCAACACCGTCAAGGAAGCGGTCAAGGCGACCGGCGCCGAAGCCAGCCTCCTGTTCGTGCCGCCGCCGTTCGCGGCCGACGCGCTGATGGAAGCGGCCGACGCGGGCTTGAAGCTCGTGTGCATCATCACCGACGGCATTCCGGCGCAGGACATGATGCGCGTCAAGCGCTACCTGCGGCGCTACTCGAAGGAAACGCGCACCACCGTGGTCGGCCCTAACTGCGCCGGCATCATCTCGGCCGGGCGGGCCATGCTCGGCATCATGCCGGGCAACATCTACCAGCGCGGCAATGTCGGCATCGTGTCGCGCTCGGGCACGCTCGGCTACGAGGCCGCGGCGCAGATGAAGGCGCTGGGCATCGGCGTCACCACCAGCGTGGGCATCGGCGGTGACCCGATCAACGGCAGCTCCTTCCTCGACCACCTCGAGCGCTTCGAGGCCGACCCCGAGACCGAGGCCGTGATCATGATCGGCGAGATCGGCGGCCCGCAGGAAGCCGAGGCCTCGGCCTGGGTGAAGGCGAACATGAGCAAGCCGGTGGTCGGCTACGTGGCCGGCCTTACCGCGCCCAAGGGTCGCCGCATGGGGCATGCGGGCGCGATCATTTCGGCGGTCGGCGACACGGCCGGCGAGAAGGCCGAGATCATGCTCAGCTTCGGTTTGCTGGTGGCCCCGAGTGCGGCCGAACTCGGCTCCACCGTGGCGCAGGCGCTGTCGAAAGGGCGGTGAGCGTGCTTGCCGCCCGCATCCAGACCGACCTACAGCGCTCCGCTCCCTCCCCCTCTGGGGGAGGGCTGGGGTGGGGGCCGGTGCAGGCTAGCGAGCGGCCCCCATCCCAAGCTTCCCCCAGAGTGGGAAGGAGCCGTCCGAGGTGACCCCATGAACACGTCCGCCGACTCCACCGCACGCGAGAGCCTGCACGCCGACCTGGCCGACCCCGACGAGTCGGCGGCGGTGGCCGAGCGCGCCGACTCGCTGGCGCGCTCCGACCTGCTGCGCGCCGCGCTGCTCGGCGTGCTCGACCGCCACGAGCCCGACGCCGCGCGCATTCTGCGAGGCGAGCCCAGCCACTCGCGCATGTCCACCAAGCTGCTCGCGCGCACGATCCAGGCGCAGGCGATCTGGTTCCAGCTGCTGGCCATTGCCGAGCAGAACCGCGACATGCGCAGGCGCCGCGAGGTCGAACGCGCGCGCGGCCACGAAGACGTGCGTGGCACCTTTGCGCATGTCTTCCGCGCGGCCGTGGAAGCCGGGCTGGAGCTTGGCGAAATCCGCCAGGCGCTGTGCGCGCTGCGCATCCGCCCGGTCATCACCGCGCATCCGACCGAGGCCAAGCGCGTGACGGTGCTCGAGCGTCACCGCCGCATCTACCTGCGCCTGTTTGACCTGGAGTCGCCGCGCTGGACGGCGCGCGAGCGCGACGACCTCACCCGCGCAATCAGCGACGAAATCGAACTGCTCTGGCTCACCGGCGAGCTCAAGCTCGACAAGCCCACCGTTGACCAGGAGGTCGCCTGGGGCCTGTACTTCTTCGACGAGAACCTGTTCGACGTGGTGACCCAGCTCTACGGCCGCATCGAGTCCGCCTTTGCGCACCAGTTTCCGGGCGAAAGCGTGGAGCTGCCGGTGGTGTTCGGCTTTGGCTCCTGGATCGGCGGCGACCGCGACGGCAACCCCTTCGTCACCAGTGCGGTGACGCGCAACACGCTCTGGCAAATGCGCCTGGCGAGCCTGCGCCGCTACCGCAGCCGGCTCACCGAGCTGGGGCGCAACCTGAGCGTGAGCGAGCGCGCGATGCCACTGGCGCAAGACTTTCGCACCGCGGTGGCCGAGGCGCTGGCCGCGCACCCCGAGGGCGAAAAGGTCGCCCAGCGCAACCCCGGTGAGCTGTTCCGGCAGTTCATCACCTGCATGCTCGCGAAGCTGGACGCGACCATCGCGAGCAGCGAGCGGCAGGCGCCGGTGACTGATGGCAGCGGCTACGCCAACGCCGACCAACTGGTCGCCGACGTCGAGCTGATGCACGACGCCATGCACGAGGCCGGGGCCGGGCCGCTGGCGCGGTCGTTCATTGCGCCGCTGCTGCGCGAGGTCAAGACCTTTCGCTTCGCGACCGTGCGCCTCGATATTCGCGAGAACACGATCCGCATCAACGCCACGCTGGCCGAGCTGTACTGCGCCTCGCAGGGCGCCGCGCAGGCGCCCGAGGTCGACACACCGGCCTGGAAGGACTGGCTGCTGGCCGAACTCGGCAAGCCGCGCCAGCCCGGCGACGCGCCCGTGGCGGTCGCCAGGCTGAGTGCCGACGCACAGGAAACCTTCGCCACCTTCCGCACCGTCGCCGAGATGCGTGTTCACTGCGACCGCGAGGCCTTCGGCACGCTCATCCTGTCGATGACGCACAGCGCCGCCGACGTGCTGGGCGTGTACCTGCTCGCCAAGCACGCCGGCCTCTTCAACGACGCTGCGGCCGTCGAGCGCTGCACCTTGCCGATCGTGCCGCTGCTCGAGACCATTCCCGACCTGCGGCGCGCGCCCGCCATCCTGAAGGAACTGCTCGCCGTGCCGCTGGTACAGCGCTCGCTGCGCGGCCACGGCAACGTGCAGGAAGTGATGATCGGCTACTCCGACTCCAACAAGGACGGCGGCTACTTCACCGCCAACTGGGAGCTGGCCAAGGCGCAGGGCACGATGACGCGCCTGGGCGAAGAACTCGGCGTGCAGATCGCCTTCTTTCACGGCCGCGGTGGCTCGGTGAGCCGCGGTGGCGCGCCCACCGGACGCGCCATCGCCGCGCTCCCGCCGGGCTCGATCCGCGGCGGCTTTCGCGTCACCGAGCAGGGCGAAGTGGTCTCGTACAAGTACGCCAACCGCGGCACCGCGCACTACCAGGTGGAGCTGCTGGCGTCGTCGGTGTTCCAGCATGTGCTGCTGTCGGAGCGCGAGTCGGCGCTGGTGCCGCGCCACGAGTTCGACGAGGCAATGGAAGCGATTTCCGGCGTGTCGTGGACGGCCTACCGCAAGCTGATGGAGTCCGAGCACCTGCTGGCCTACCTGCAGGCTTCGAGCCCGCTCGAAGAGCTGTCCATGCTCAACATCGGCTCGCGCCCGGCGCGGCGCACGCAGGCGCGCACCTTGGCCGACCTGCGCGCCATCCCGTGGGTGTTTTCGTGGACGCAAAACCGCCACATGCTGCCGGGCTGGTTTGGCCTGGGCAGCGGCCTGGCGGCCTTTGTCGAGGTGCGCAAGGAGCGCGGCCTCGAGCTGCTGCAGCGCATGTTCCGCGAGAGCCGCCTGTTTCGCACCGTGATCGACGAAGTGGAGAAGACGCTGCTCACGGTCGACCTCGACATCGCACGCGAATTCGCGCGGCTGGTCGACGAGACCGAGGTGCGCGATCCGATCTTCAAGACCATCGAACTCGAATACCACCTGACCTGTGAAACGGTCTTGCGTGTCTCGGGTGGCACCGGGATTGCCGAGCGCTTCCCGCAACTCCGCCGGCGCCTGGCGCGGCGGCTGCAGACCATGAACCAGGTGAGCCGCGAGCAGGTGCAACTGCTGCGGCGGCTGCGCCAGGGCGGCGACGAGGACGTGCGCACTGCGTTCCTGCTGTCGATCAACTGCGCGGCCGCCGGCCTCGGCGCCACCGGCTGAACTTTTTTACTTCACGCACAAGGAACCACCATGAGCTTCACCATCATCGACCAGGCCACCCCGCGCCTGCACCGCTCCGAACTCGCCGTGCCGGGCTCCAACCCGGCGATGTTCGAGAAGGCCGCGGCGAGCGCTGCCGACATCATCTTTCTGGACCTCGAGGACGCCGTCGCACCCGACGACAAACCGCAGGCGCGCAAGAACATCGTGCAGGCGCTCAACGACGTCGACTGGGGCACCAAGACGATGATGATCCGCATCAACGGCCTGGACACCCACTACATGTACCGCGACGTGGTCGACATCGTCGAAGCCTGCCCGCGGCTGGACATGATCCTCATCCCCAAGGCCGGCACGGCGGCCGACGTGTACGCGGTCGACATGATGGTCACGCAGATCGAGAACGCCTACAAACGCAGCAAGCGCATCGGCTTTGAAGTGCTGATCGAAACCGCCCTCGGCATGGCCAACGTGGAAGCCATCGCGCAGTCGAGCAAGCGCCTCGAAGCCATGAGCTTCGGCGTGGCCGACTACGCGGCCTCCACGCGCGCCCGCACCACCGTTATCGGCGGCGTCAACAAGGACTCGGTGGTGCTGTCCGACAAGGACGAGAACGGCAACCGCCAGACCTTCTGGACCGACCCCTGGCATGCCGCGCAGACCCGCATGATGGTGGCCTGCCGCGCCTACGGCCTGCGCCCCATCGACGGCCCGTTCGGCGACTTCGGCGACGCCGACGGCTTCAAGGCCGCGGCCAACCGCGCGGCGGTGCTGGGCTACGAGGGCAAGTGGGCGATCCACCCGTCGCAGATCGCGCTGTGCAACGAGGTGTTCACGCCGTCGGAGGCCGAAGTGACCAAGGCGCGCCGCATCCTCGAGGCGATGGCGCAGGCGTCCAAGGAAGGCAAGGGCGCGGTGTCGCTCGACGGCCGCTTGATCGACATCGCCAGCATCCGCATGGCCGAGGCGTTGATCGCCAAGGCGAATGTGATCAGCGCGGCGACCAAAGGCTGATCGAATCGTCTCCCTCCCCAAAGGGCGAGGGATCGTATTTGCCCCTCACCCGCTGGGGGAGGGCCGGGGTGGGGGCCAGCGCAGGCTAGCGAGCGGCCCCCCCATCCCAAGCTTCCCCCAGCGGGGGAAGGAGCCACTCCCATCCCGTCTCAAGCGGCCGATCTCGTCGCCTTTTTGCGCGGCACCGCCAAAGCCGACTTCACCCCCTCGTCCCCCTTCGGCACCGAAGCCGCCGGGCTGCGGTGCGGCAAATGCTTCAGCCGCCGCTGGATCCATGCCTCGCCGTGCTCGCACAGATAGCTCTCGAACGCCGAGGCCGCCAGCGGCAGCGGCCGGGCCGCCAGGTGCATCACGTACCAGTCGCGCTCGATCGGGTTGTCGGCCAGCGGCAGCAGCTTGATCAGCGACGACTCGAGCTCATGCACGCAGGCGTGCAGCGACAGGAAGGCGACGCCGAAGCCGGCCGCGCACATCTGTTTGATCGCCTCGTTGCTCGACATCTCCGAGCCGATGACCGGCGCCACGCCCGCCTCCTTGAACAGCTGCTCGACCGTGGTGCGCGTGCCCGAGCCGCGCTCGCGCACCAGCAGGTTGGCGTCGTTGAGCGCGGCCAGCCGAAGGTCGGCAACCGCCATGAGCGGATGCGTCGGCGCGGCGATGAAGGCCATCGGATGCTTGGCGAACGCGGCCGACACCGTCTTCAGCTCGGTCGGCGGGCGGCCCATGATGGCCAGGTCGACCTCCTGCGTGGCGAGCTGCTGCACGATCTCGGCGCGGTTGCCGACCGAGAGCTTGACCTTGACCTTGGGGTGCGCGCGCACGAACTCCAGCAGCAGCGGCGGCAACAGGTATTCGGCGGTGGTGACCGCACCCACGCGCAGCAGGCCGGCCACTTCGCCGCAATGCATCGACATCGCCTCGCCGGCCTCGCGCCACAGACCCAGGATGCGTTCTGCGTAGCCCGCGAGCAGCTCGCCCGCGTCGGTGAGCTTGATGCCGCGGCCGGTGCGGCGCAGCAGCGGCGTGCCGGCCGAGTCTTCCAGGATGCCGAGCTGGATGGAGACGGCCGGCTGCGTGAGGTGCATCTCTTCGGCCGCGCGCGACACGCTGCCCAGCCGCGCGACGGCATGGAAGGCGGCGAGCTGGCGGAAGGTGGCGTTCTTGAGGGGGCTGCTCATGGCGGCGGTGTCGTGGGGTCAGAGGCTAGGGGATGCGGGGGTCGACTTTCTGTTCCGAGCAAGCGAATCGCCGTGCAGGGGCTAGCCTCGCCCCCGCCCACGAACCCACCGTGAGCCACCGTGGACGCATCGTCTCACGCAAGCAAGTACGACGGTTCGACGATCTGCGACGAGGCGGCCTCAACTCCTGAGCTTGCCGATCGTGGCCAACGTGGCCGTCGCCAGAGGGGGATTGCTCAAGGGGCATAGCGGCCGTGAACCGTAGGTCGTTGACTGACCTCTCTGAGCAGAGATGACGTTAGTTGGGGAGGGTGCAGTCGCCCTTTCACTGCAACGACGGGACGATCGCAAGGCTCTCAACCCCCAAATCGTGCTTACCGTCAAGAAACAGGCTGACCAGTTGAAGGTGACTGCTCCGAGATTCCGGGACCACGTTTGCCGTTCTCCTGCCAGTCAACTCTTGGAATCCGTGCTCGAAGCGAATCGCCCCATGCAGGCTCAACAGGTACCGGTCATGCACCTTGGTGTCTCTGCCGGCGTCCGTATAGGCGCGCAGATAAAGCTGGCCCCGCTCGTCATCGACAGCCGGTTGAACC
>NZ_JANMWL010000142.1:0-4103 GCF_031393925.1 Methylibium sp.
CGGGCCGCAGCCAGCAACGACGCGCATTTCGCTCGGACCGATTTGAACGCCTGGTTGAGCTGGGCCAGGCGAAGCCGACTCGAGCCGTTCAAGACGTTGGCCAAGACGATCACTGAGCGCGTCGACGCCGTCGTGCGCGGCATGACAGACAACCGCTCCAATGCCTTCGTCGAGGCTATGAACGGATTGCTGCAGCAAGCCAAGCGCGCCACGCGGGGCTTTCGCACCGCATCGAACTTCATCGCCATCGCCTACCTAGCCAAGCCTTGGGGCTGACAAGCGGAATCCTATCGATCCCCCTTCATGCCCGACACCGGGTCTTCACGCAATCAGAGAGGCCTGCTCACAAACCCTCGAGCCCGCCGCTATCGATCTCGTCGAAGGCAATGCGGCCAGTGATGCGCCGGTGCTCACGCAGTGCAAAGCGATCGGTCATGCCGGCGATGTAGTCGGCGACCGCACGGTGCCGCGGCAGGCCGTGGTGGGCGCCCGGTAGCTCCGCGGCGCTGTCACGATAGGCCGCGAACAGCTCGCTGACAACGACCTGCGCGCGTGCGGTGCTCGCCATCACATGCGGGTGGCGGTAGAGATGGGCAAACAGGAAGCGTTTCAATTGCGTGCTTTCGACGCGCATTGCCGCGCTGAAGACGACGAGCGGCAGCGTGCCTCGCACGGCCTGCGCGTCGGCCGGCGCAGCTTCGCCAAGACGCGCGCGACTGGCGTCGATCACGTCATAGACCTGCGCCGACAACAGGCGGCGCAGGGTCTCGAACAACAACCGACGGCCGGCGAGCCGCGGGTAAGCGCGCGCTGCCTCCTGCAGATGCCGAGCGACCAGCGGCACGCCCCGCAATTGCTCGATGTTGATGAGCCCCGAGCGAACGCCATCGTCGATGTCGTGCGCGTTGTAGGCGATCTCGTCGGCGAGGTTGCACAACTGCGCCTCCAGGCCCGGCTGCGTGCCGTCGAGAAAGCGCCGGGCCACACCGCCTGGCTCACCCGCCTCGATCACCTCGGCATTGCGCCGCGAGCAATGCTTGAGGATGCCCTCGCGGGTTTCCCAGCTCAGGTTCAGACCGTCGAATTGGGCGTAGCGCTCCTCGAGCCGGTCGACGACGCGCAAGGACTGCAGGTTGTGCTCGAAGCCGGTGCTGGCGGGATCGGCGCGTCGCAAACACGCGTCGAGCGCGTCCTGGCCGGCGTGCCCGAACGGCGTGTGCCCGAGGTCGTGCGCGAGCGCGATCGCCTCGGTCAGGTCTTCGTTGAGCCGCAGCGCACGGGCAATGGAGCGCGCCAGCTGCGCCACCTCGAGCGAGTGCGTGAGCCGCGTGCGGAACAGGTCGCCCTCGTGGTTGAGGAACACCTGCGTCTTGTAGACCAGGCGCCGAAAGGCGGTGGAATGGACGATGCGGTCGCGGTCGCGCTGGTAGTCGTCGCGCGTGGGCGCCGCAGGCTCGGGGTGGCGGCGCCCGCGCGTGCGCGTCGGGTCACTGGCGTAGGGCGCAAGCGGCATGCGCCGAAGGACGTGCGCGTCAGGCGCAGCAGCGCTCGAGCACGCTGCGCACGTCGGCGTCGGGCGCGCCGCGAACGACGGCATGCCCGATCGCGTCGACCAGCACGAACCGGATCTCACCCGCGTCGGCCTTCTTGTCCAATCGCATCAGCTCGAGCCAACGCGCGGAGTCCAGAGCCGGAGCGCGCACCGGCAGGCCGGCGCGCTGGATGAGCGTGGTGAGCCGGCGCGCGTCATGCGCCGGCAGCAGGCCGAGCTGCACCGACAGCTCGGCGGCCATCACCATGCCGCAGCCCACCGCCTCGCCGTGCAGCCACTTCCCATAACCCAGCCCCGCCTCGATGGCGTGGCCAAAGGTATGGCCAAAATTCAGGATGGCGCGAAGTCCCGACTCGCGCTCGTCGCGGCCCACCACCGCCGCCTTGATCTCGCACGAACGGCGCACGGCATGCTTCAGGGCGAGCGCGTCGCGCTCGAGCAGCGCGTCGAGATTGCGCTCGACCCAGGTGAAGAATTCGGCGTCGGCGATCGGCCCGTACTTGATGACCTCGGCCAGGCCGGCGCGCAGCTCGCGCTCGGGCAGCGTTGCCAACACGTCCAAGTCGGCGATCACCGCGAGCGGTTGGTGGAAGGCGCCCACCATGTTCTTGCCGCGCGGATGATTGATGCCGGTCTTGCCGCCCACCGAGGAGTCCACCTGCGCCAGCAGGCTGGTCGGCAGCTGGACGAAGGCAACGCCGCGCATGTAGCTCGCGGCGGCAAAGCCGGTCACGTCACCGACCACGCCGCCGCCGAGCGCGTAGAGCACCGTCTTGCGATCGGCTCCCTGGGTGAGCAATGCATCGAAGACAAGGTTGAGCGTGGCCCAGTGCTTGTGCTCCTCGCCGTCGGGCAGCACCAGCAATTCGACCCGGGCGTGGCGCTGCCGAAGCAGGCCGAGCAAGGCCTCGGCATAGAGCGGCGCGACGGTCGTGTTGCTGACCACGAGCGCGCTGGCCGAGCGCGGCACCGCATCAAAACTGGCCGGGTCGCCGAGCAGTCCTGCGCCGATCAGGATCGGGTAACTGCGCTCGCCGAGGTCGATGCGGAGGGTCTCGTTGCCGGCGGCAACGGTGCAGGGAAGCGCGGGCATGGCGCCAGTGTACGGGGGCACCTGTGACGCGGCGGTCACGCTCAACGTGGTGACTGCGGCTCTACCGGCGAAGGCACCTGCATGGGGTCGACGATGCCGGCCAGTTCGAGTTGCATGAGGATCATGCCGACCAGACTCTGCACGTTCGGCCGGCCGGTTTCGATGACGAAATGCGCCGTCTCTCGGTAGAGCGGATCACGCTCGCGGTAGAGCTGCTGTAGCCGGGCGCGCGGGTCGGCCACTTGCAGCAGCGGGCGCTGGGTATCGCGACGCAAGCGCCGGTGCAGCTCTTCCGGCGAAGAGCGTAGGTAGACGACGGTGGCACTTTGCTGCAAGGCACGGCGGTTGGCCTCACGGAGCACTGCGCCACCGCCGGTGGCAATCACGCCATCGCCTCCGGAACAAAGTTCGGCGATCACGGTCTCTTCAAGATCACGAAACCGGAGTTCACCCTCGCGTTCGAAAAACAAGCGGATCGGCTCACCGATCCGCTGTTCGATTACGACGTCGGAATCCGTGAAGCCGATTCTCAGACGACGAGCAAGCTGGCGACCGACAGACGACTTGCCTGACCCCGGCAACCCAATCAACGCCAGCGCTAGCGATGGATGCACTGCAAGTGCGCTACACGCCTCTCAGCGTGTCGAGGCCGCGCGGTCCAACACCACTTTCGGCGTCAAAAACACCAGCAGCTCGGTCTTGTTGGCAGTGCGGGTCTTCGTGCGAAACAGCGCCCCTACGAACGGCACATCGCCCAGCAGCGGTACCTTGGTCACGTCTTCCTGTTCGGTCTGCTCGAAGATGCCGCCGATAACGACGGTCCCGCCGTTCTCGACCAAAACCTGTGTCTTGACATGCTTGGTGTTGATGAGAATGCCGGATGCGGTTGTGGCTCCCAGACTGTCCTTGTTCACATCCACATCGAGAATGATGTTGCCTTCGGGCGTGATCTGCGGGGTGACCTCGAGCTTCAAGGTCGCCTTGCGGAACTGGATGGCCGTGGCGCCGCTTGAGGTGGCGGTCTGGTACGGGATCTCGGTGCCCTGCTCGATCAGCGCCTTGACCTGGTCGGCGGTCACCACGCGCGGGCTCGAGACGATCTTGCCCTTGCCGTCAGCCTCCAAGGCGGAGATTTCCAAGTTTACGAATTTAGTCATCGCGGAATTGAACAACGAAATCGCGAAATTTGCCGGGGTGTAGGAGTTGCGTCCAATTGCCGGCAGGTTCACCAAGAACGTGTTGGGCACGTACCCTCCTGGGTTAGGCGGAGTTTGCCCGGTGGTCTCGCCGACGCCGAGATAGTTCCCGCCAAAAGCGATATGTCGATCGGGCACCACCTGGTTCACTCCCAACTTGACCCCTAGCGAGCGACCGAAGGTATCCGTCGCCTCGACGATGCGAGCTTCGATCAACACCTGGCGCACCGGGATGTCGATGCGGGCGATGATTTGTGCCACC
>NZ_JANMWL010000182.1:0-6630 GCF_031393925.1 Methylibium sp.
TGCGTCATGGTCGTTTCGCGCAGCATCGTCATCGCGTCGCCGGTCTGGGCATTGGTGAGGACGACTTCATTGCCGTCCGAACAACCGCAGGTCGTACACATCACGCCACCTCCATTTCCTTGACCTTGAGTTCCTCGCCCGCGACGAGCTTCAGGTTCGCACTGCCGCAGCCACAGCGGCCGTAGAGCGCCGCAAGGGCCACCGTGGCGCCGCAGTCGCGGCACAGTGCGCCGCCCGGCACCTCAATGATGTCGAGCGTCGCGCCCTCGAGCGGCGTGCCCTTGGCGCAGATGTCGAAGCAAAAGCGCACCGCCTCGGGCAGCACCGCCGAGAGTTGGCCGATCTCGAGCGTGACGCGTTTGACCGTTGCGCCCTTGGCATGCTCGGTGCAGATCGCGACCACGCTGCGGGTGATGCCGAGTTCGTGCATGGCGGCGCTTTGCGGTTTCAGCAGATGCGCGGCAGCTGCTCGCCCACGAGCATGTCGACGATGCGATCGCCGCCGAAGCCGGTGCGCAGCACGACCATGCCGCGCGGCTCTTCGGCCACCTGGCCGATCACTGCCGAGCCGCGGCCGGCCGGGTGCGCGCGCATCGCCGCCAGCACTCGGGGCGCCGCCTCGGGCGCCACGATCGCCACGAGCTTGCCTTCGTTGGCCAGGTAGAGCGGGTCCAGGCCGAGGATTTCGCAGGCGCCCTTGACGTCTTCGCGCAGCGGCAGCGAGGTCTCGTCGATGCGAATGGCCACCTGCGAACTCTCGGCAAACTCGTTGAGCACCGTCGCCACGCCGCCGCGCGTGGCGTCGCGCAGGCAGTGGATGTCCGGGCAGGCGGCGAGCATCGCGGCGACCAGGCTGTAGAGCGGCTGGCAGTCGCTCGGCACGTCGGACTCCAGGGCCAATTGCGCACGCGCGATCAGGATCGCGGTGCCGTGGTCGCCGAGCGTGCCGTTGACGATCACCACGTCGCCCGGCCGCGCGTTGGCCGCTGAAATGGCCACGCCCCGGGGCACCACGCCGATGCCGGCGGTGTTGATGAAGAGCTTGTCGGCAGCGCCCCGCTCGACCACCTTGGTGTCGCCGGTGACGATGGCCACGCCCGCCTCGGCGGCAACGCGCTTCATGCTCGCCACCACGCGGCGCAAGGTTTCGACCGGCAGCCCCTCCTCGATCACCACGCCGCACGACAGGTAAAGCGGCCGTGCGCCGCTGACCGCGAGGTCGTTGACGGTGCCGGCCACGGCCAAGGTGCCGATGTCGCCGCCGTTGAAGAACAGCGGCGAGACGACGTAGGTGTCGGTGGTGAAAGCGAGCCGGTCGCCGTGCTCGGCCAGGCCGGCCAAGGGCATCACGGCCTGGTCTTCGAGCGGGCTGAGCAGCGGGTTGTCGAAGGCGCCGAGGAACACGTCCTCGATCAGGTTGCGCATCGCCTTGCCGCCGCTGCCGTGGGCCAGGGTGACGTGGGCATCGCGCAGGGTCGCGCGGCGGCGCGGCTCGACGGCGACGGCGCGAGCGCGATCGTTCATGGCTGTGCTCCTGGGCGCTCGCCCTCACTTGCGGTGCGCGTTGCGGCTTGCAAGCCGAAATCGCCGCGCGGGCTCGCCGCATGCGGCTTGAAAGCCGCGCTCACCCCCGCCGTCGCCCTCATGCCGCCACCGCCTTCTTCCTCAAGCCCGAGGTATCGATGCGCCCGTACTGGTAGTAGGCCGCGCAGGCGCCTTCGCTGGACACCATCAGCGAGCCGAGCGGCGTCTCGGGCGTGCAGGCGCTGCCGAATACCTTGCACTGGTGCGGCTTGATGACGCCTTTCAACACCTCGCCGCACTGGCACGATTTGGGGTCGGCGATCTTGAGGTTGGGGATGCTGAATCGGCGCTCGGCATCGAACTCGGCGTAGGCTTCGCGAACGCGCACACCGGAATGGTCGATCGAGCCCAGGCCGCGCCACTCGAAGAATTCGCGCAGCTCGAACACCTCCTGGATGGCGTCGAGCGCGGCCGCGTTACCGGCCTCGGGAACGATGCGCGCGTACTGGTTCTCGACCTCGCAGCGCCCCTCGGCGATCTGCTTCAACACCATCCACATCGACTGCAGCACGTCCAGCGGCTCGAAGCCCGCAATCGTGATCGGCTTGCCGTAGTGCTGCGCAATGAAGTCGAACGGCCGGGTGCCGATCACCATGCTCACGTGCCCCGGGCCGAGAAAGCCGTCGAGCTGCAGGTCGGGCGAATCGAGGATCGCCTTGATGGTCGGGATGATGGTGATGTGGTTGCAGAACAGCGAGAAGTTGCTCAACGCCTCGGCGTGGGCCTGCAGCACCGTCATGGCCGTGCTCGGCATCGTGGTCTCGAAGCCCAGGCCGAAGAAGATGACTTCGCGACTCGGGTTCTCGCGCGCGAGCTTCAGGGCGTCGAGCGGCGAATAGACCATGCGCACGTCGGCGCCTTCGGCCTTGGAATGCAACAGGCTTATCATGGAACCGGGCACGCGCATGGCGTCGACGAAGGTGGTGAAGATCACCTCGGGCCTCTCGGCCAGGGCCACGCAGTCGTCCACCCGCCCCATCGGCAGCACGCACACCGGGCAGCCGGGGCCATGGACGAATTCGACGCTGTCGGGCAGCAGCTGCTGGATGCCATAGCGAAAGATCGAGTGCGTGTGCCCGCCGCACACCTCCATGATCTGCAGCGGGCGCTGTTTGGCGCGCACGATGCCCGCGAGCAGCCCGCGGATTTCGCGCGCCAGGGTCTGCGCCTTGACCGGGTCGCGGAACTCGTCGACGTATTTCATGGCTTGGCCTCCAGCCCGCCGCGTTCGTCGGCCAGCAGCGTGTGCACCAGGTCCCACAGGATGTGATAGATCGCCACGTGCGTTTCCTGCACGCGGTGCACGCTGTCGCTCTCGACGACGAGGCAGTGGTCGAGGTCGACGCTGCGGGCCATGGCGCCGCCGTCGTGCCCCGACAAGCCGAAGGTCGCGACACCCAGGCGCCTGGCAGTCGAGAAGGCGGCCAGCAGGTTGGCCGAATTGCCGCTGGTGGAGACGCCGATCAGTCCGTCGCCGCGGCGCGCCTGCGCGATCAGCGGGCGCACGAAGATGTGGTCGATGCCGACGTCGTTGCCCACCGCCGTGAGCATCGCGGTGTCAGCCACCAGGCTCACCGCCGCAAGCGCCGGGCGGCCGGCGGTGATCGGGTGCCCGAATTCGACCGCGATGTGCGTCGCGTCGCAACTCGAGCCGCCGTTGCCCATGGTGTAGAGGCGACCGCCTTGCTGGTAGACCGCGGCAAGCGCGTGCGCCATCGCGACGACCTTGGCGCCGTTGCGCTCGAAGAAGGCGCGCTTGACCGCCACGCTGTCTTCGGCCTTGAGCCGCACGGCGTCGAGCAAGGCCGCTTCGAGCTTGCCCGCGTCCTGCTTGCCGCCATGCAAGAACGGGTAGAGCGACTGCAAGGCTTCATGTCCCATGACCGCTCCGCATCGTCATCAGGCCGACGCCCGCATCGCTTCGATCTCGGCCTGCGCCTCGCCCAGCTCGGTGAGCAGCGCCAAGGTGCGCGCGGCCTCGTCGGCGTCGATGCGACTCATGGCGAAACCGACATGCACCAACACCCAGTCGCCCAGGCACGCCGCCGCCGGGTGCGCCGCGTCGACGATGCAGGCGATGTTGATCATGCGGCGCACGCCACCGACGGCCACCATCGCCAGCTTGCGCGCCGGGTCGTGTACTTCAACGATCAGTCCGGGGATGCCGAGGCACATGGCGCGCTCTCCTTCATCAGTAGTCGCGCGGCCGCCACCGTGGCCTGGCCGAGCGAGAGGCCGCCGTCGTTGGCGGGGACGCGGGCATGCGTCAGCACGCGCAGCTTCAGGGGTTCGAGCCGCTGCAACACCTGCTCGAGCAGCACGCGGTTCTGGAACACGCCGCCCGATAGCGCCACCGTGGTCAGCGGCTCGCCCTCCTCGCAGCGACGCTGCACCAGCTTGTCGACCATGCGCACGATCGCGATCGCGAGGCCCTTGTGAAAGCGCGCGGCGATCACCGGCACGGGGGTGGCGAGGATCAGGTCGCCGAGCAGCGCCTCCCACATGGCCAGCGGCTCCACATAAGGCAGGCGGCTCGCCTTCAGGCGCGGAATCGCGAACGGGTAGGCGAGTTCGTCGTCTTCGTCGAGCAGGGTGCGGCGATCGACCAGCGCCTCGAACTCGACCGCGGCCTGGCCCTCGTAAAGCGCGTGCTCGCGGCACACTCCGGCGGCCGCCGCGACGGCGTCGAACAACCGTCCGCAGGAACTCGCCAGCGGGCTGTTGACGCCGCCTTCGATCATGCTGTGGAGCAAGGCGTGCGGCTTGGCGGTGAGAAAGCGGTGCAGGTCCAGTTCGGCGTAGTTCATGGTGAAGCGGGCCCAGCCCATTTCGGCCAGCAGATGGGCATAGGTGTTGCGCCAGGGCTCGAACATCGCTTGCTCGCCGCCGGGCATGGCGACCGGCTTGAAGGTGGCCAGGCGCACCGACGCCGTGTAGTTGGCGCACAGGAATTCACCGCCCCACAGGCCGCCGTCGTCGCCGTAGCCGAGCCCGTCGAGCGCCACCCCGAGCACCGGCGGCGCGCCCCGCGGCACGCCGTTCTCGGCCATGCACGCAGCGATATGCGCATGGTGGTGTTGCACGCCCACCAGCGCCAGCGCCTGGCTCGCGGCGAGTTCCTGGCCGAGCTTGGCCGACAGGTACTCGGGGTGCAGGTCGATGGCGACGGCCTGCGGCGTGTGCTCGAACAACTGTCGGTAAGCATCGATCGCCGCTCGGTAGGAGGCGTGAGTCGGCGCGCTCTCCAGGTCGCCGATGTGGTGCGAGAGGATCGCCTGGCCGCGCCCGCCGAAGGACTGCAGCAGGCAAAACGTGTTCTTCAGCTCACCGCCCATTGCCAGCACCGGCGGCGCGGCCTCGAAGCCGGGCGGCAGCGCCAGCGGCGCGGGGGCGAGGCCGCGGGCACGCCGCAGCACGCGCGGCTTGCCGGCGACGACGCGCGCCACCGAGTCGTCGACGCGCCGCGCGATGTCGCGGTCATGGAACACGAAGTAGTCGGCGATGCCGCCGAGGCGCGCGCGGGCCTCGTCGTTGTCGATGCACTGCGGCTCATCAGCGCGGTTGCCGCTGGTGAGCACGATGGGCCGGTCCATGCGGCGCAGCATCAGGTGGTGCAGTGGCGTGTTGGGCAGCATCACGCCGAGCGTGCAGAGGCCCGGTGCGACGCTGCCCGCGAGCGGCGCACCGCCCTGCACTTGCATGATCACGATCGGCGCGGCGGCACTCGTCAGCAGCGCCTCGTCGCCGTCGCTCACGATGCAATGGCGCCGCACCACGCCCAGGTCGCGCGCCATCAGTGCAAACGGCTTGCGCTCGCGGTGCTTGCGTTGGCGCAGCCGCGCCACCGCGTCTTCGTTGCGTGCATCGCAGGCGAGCTGGAAGCCGCCCAGGCCCTTGACGGCGACGATCTGCCCGCGCTGCAGCAGCGAGCACACGGCATCCACCGCATCGAGGGTGGTCAGCGCGTCGACCGCGATGGCTTTGCCGTCGGCCCGCTCGAGCCAGGCGCGCGGCCCGCAGGCGTGGCAGGCGATGGGTTGCGCGTGAAAGCGCCGGTCGGTGGGGTCGCGGTATTCGGCCGCGCAGGCGGCGCACATCGGGAAGCTGCGCATCGTCGTCGCAGCGCGGTCGTAGGGCACCCGCTCGATGATCGACAAACGCGGTCCGCAGTGCGTGCAATTGGTGAACGGGTAGCGAAAGCGCCGCGCGAACGGGTCGAGCACTTCTTGCAGGCACGCGGCGCAGGTGGCGGCGTCGGGCACGACGCCGGTGTGGACCGCCGTGTCGGCCGCGTCGGCCGCAGCGCCCGCATCTCGCGGGCCGATGCTGGCAACGATCTCGAAAGCCGCGCCCGGTGGCAGCGGCCGGGCCGCGACGCGCTCGACCGCGTCGACCCTCGCCAGCGGCGGCGCTTCGGCCGAGAGGGCGTGCGCAAAGGCGTCGACCGCGTCAGCCGCGCCACAGACATGGATGCGCACGCCGTGCGCGTCGTTGGCGACCCAACCACGCAGGCCGTGGCGACGCGCCAGTCGCCAGACGGTCGGGCGAAAGCCGACGCCCTGCACCAGGCCGCGCACACGAATCAACTCGGCGCGCTCGGGGGTGCGCTCGGGGGTGAGGCCGCAGGCGAGTTCGGCGCCGAGTTCTGCCGCGGCATTCATGCGCCGACTCCCGCCGCGAGCCGCCACAGCAGCACGCGGTTGTTGCCCGAATCGGCAACCACCACCTGTTCGCCGCAGGCGGCCACGCCATACGGCCAGCACACGCTGTCGCGTTCGGCCGCCTGCCAGCGGTTGTCGCCCTTCGCACCGAAGTCGGGCTGGGCGGCGAGCGCCCGCGCCGCGGCGCCGGTGCGGCAGTCGTCCGCGTGCCAGCCGATCAGCCGCGAGTTGGCGGTGTCGGCCACGACCAGCCAGTCGCCCGCCGCGCTAAGGCCGTAGGGCATGTTGAGGCTGGCCGCGTTGGGCCAGTACAGCGACTGGTTGTTGTCGACCTTGGCGAAGTCGGCCTGCCCGAGCACGTGGTCGCAGGGCGCGTTGTCGTGCC
>NZ_JANMWL010000189.1:0-4635 GCF_031393925.1 Methylibium sp.
GCGGCCGACGACGAGGCCGTGGTGTTCGCCGCGGCCAGCCTGACCGACGTGCTGCAGGCCGTGGCAAGACAGGGCGGCTTCGACAAGCTGCGCTTTTCCTTCGCGGCCAGCTCGACCTTGGCGCGCCAGATCGAGCAGGGCGCAGCGGCGCATCTGTTCATCAGCGCCGACCAAGCGTGGATGGACGCGCTGCAGCAGGCCGGGCGCTTGGAGCCCGGCACGCGGCGCGACCTGGCCGGCAACCGCCTGGCGCTGGTCGGGCCCGGCACGGGTGAGCCGGCCGCGCCGCCGCAAGACGCCGAGGCGGTGCGTGCCCTGATCGCTTCGACGCTCGCCCGCGCCGACGCGCGCATCGCCACCGGCGACCCGGCGCATGTTCCCGTCGGCCGCTATGCGCAAGCGGCGCTCACCGCGCTCGGCCTGTGGACATCGGTTGCGCCGCGCCTGGCGCGCGCCGACAACGTGCGCGGCGCGCTCGCGCTGGTGGAGCGCGGCGAGGCGCCGCTCGGCATCGTCTACCGCAGCGACGCCCTGCAATCGCGCGCCGTGCGCGTGTTGGCGCTGTTTCCTGCCGACAGCCACCCGCCGGTGCGCTACCCGGTCGCCCTGCTGCGCGGCGCCGGCCCGGCGGCCAGGCGCTTTCACGACCACCTGTTCACGCCCGCGGCCCAGGCGCTGCTGCGCCAGGCCGGCTTCGAGCCGCCCGACGCCCGATGAATCGACGCCGGGTCGCCTCGGACCAGCTCAGCGCTCGCGTTGACGCTTCGACACGCTCGGCGCGGGCGACGCACGGCGTGTGCGAGCGCGCGCGCGCCGCCGCGGCCTTGCGAGTGGCGGCATGACCGAGGTCGAGCGCCAGGCGCTGTGGCTCAGCCTGCAGGTGGCCAGCGTGGCGACGCTGGTGTCGCTGCCGGTGGCGGTGGCGCTGGCCCTGGCGCTGGCACGCGGGCGCTGGCCCGGCAAGGCCTTGCTGGAAGCGCTGGTGAACCTGCCGCTGGTGCTGCCGCCGGTGGTGATCGGCTATGCGCTGCTGGTCGGCTTTGGCCGCCAGGGGCCGCTGGGGAGCTGGCTGCACGAGTGGTTCGGCATCACCTTCGTGTTCACCTTTCGCGGCGCGGTGCTGGCCGCCGCCGTGATGGCGCTGCCGCTGATGGTGCGCGCCGTTCGGCAGGCGCTGGAGGCGGTGGACCGCGGGCTGGAGGACGCGGCGCGCACGCTCGGCGCATCCAGGCTCGACGCGTTGGCGAGCGTGACCTTGCCGCTGGCCGCGCCCGGGCTGCTGTCGGGCGCGGTGCTGGGTTTTGCCGCGTCGTTGGGCGAGTTCGGCGCGACCATCACCTTCGTGTCCAACGTCCCCGGGCAAACGCAGACCCTGCCGCTGGCGATCTACAGCGCGCTGCAAAGCGCCGACGGCGGGGCCGCCGCCGCGCGGCTGGTGGGCATCTCGATCGTGCTCGCGCTGGCCGCGCTGGCGCTCGCGCAGTGGGGCCACCGGCGCCTGGCGCGCTGGCTCGGGCAGGCCACGCCATGAGCCTCGTCATTGACGTGAGCGTGCCGCGTGGCGACGCCATGATCACCGCACGCATCGACGTGCCGCCACAGGGCATCACCGCGCTCATCGGCCGCAGCGGTGCCGGCAAGAGCAGCGTGCTGCAGGCCGCGGCCGGCTTGCTCAGGCCGGCCGCGGGCACGGTGCGGCTGGACGGCGTGACCCTGTTCGACGCCACCATGGCCACCGACCTGCCCCCCGCGGCGCGGCGCCTGGGCGTGGTGTTCCAGGACGGCCGCCTGTTCCCGCACCGCAGCGTGCGCGGCAACCTCGACTACGGCGCGCGCCGGGCGCCGCGCAACGCCACCGGCCCGCAGTTCGACGAAGTGGTGGCGCTGCTGGAATTGAGCCCGCTGCTGGCGCGCCGCCCGCACAGCCTCTCCGGCGGCGAGCGCCAGCGGGTCGCGCTCGGCCGCGCGCTGCTCGCCAAGCCGCGCGCGCTGCTGATGGACGAGCCGCTCGCCTCGCTCGACCCGCCGCGGCGCCAGGAATTGCTCGGCTACCTGGCCGCGCTGCCGGCACGCCTGAACCTGCCGATCCTCTACGTCACGCACCAGATGGACGAGGTGATGCGCCTGGCCGACCGCGTGGTGCTGCTGTCCGAAGGTCGCGTCGCCGCCAGCGGTGCCGCGCTCGACGTGCTGTCCGACCTGGCGCTCGGCCCGCTGGTCGGCCGCTTCGAAGCCGGCAGCGTGCTCGCCGGCACGCTCGCCCGGCAACTGCCCGAGTGGCAGTTGAGCGAGGTGCAGGTCGCCGGCCAGCGCGTGACCGTGCCGCACATCGCCGCGCCGGTCGGCAGCGCCGTGCGCCTGCGCATCCGCGCGCGCGACGTGGCGCTGCAGCGCGAAGTGTTCGGCTCCAGCGCCAGCAACCAGCTCGCAGGCCAGGTGCTGCGCGTGCTCGAACGCGACCCGCCGTATGCCGCGGTGGAGCTGGCGCTGGCCGAGGGCGCGCGCGCCGGCGAGCGGCTGTGGTCGCTGGTCACGCAGCGCTCGGTGCAAACCCTCGGCGTGCAGGCGGGCCAGCGCTTGGTGGCAAGCTTCAAGGCGGTGGCGGTCGAGGGCCGCGCCGCTTCGGTCCATGACGAGCAAGGCCCGCGATGACCCATGACGGCAACAAGGCGAGCGGCACCGGTCACACCGTGACGCCGTATCGCGCGCGCCGCAATGCCGTCGGCGGCAATGCGTTTTGCATGCAGGCTCTCAGTGCCGTGGCGGTGCCGCGCCCCCCACGGCCGCCCGAACGGCGAACACCGGCGTGCGCAGCATGAAGGCCCGCCGATGAGCCATCGCCGCGTTCTCAGCGTCAATGTGGGCAGCGCGCAGCCGCTGGAAGTCGGCGGCGGGCGCAGCGTGCTGAGCGGCATCGGCAAGCGCGCCGTCGAAGGCGACGTGCGCTTCGCGCCGCTCGGCCTGGCCGGCGACGAGCAGGCCGACCCGAGCGTGCATGGCGGGCTCGAGAAGGCCGTCTACGCCTACCCGGTCGAGCACTACGCGTTCTGGCAAACCGTGCGCGCGCAGGCCGGGCTGCAGCCCTGGGGCGAGGCACTGCCCGGCGGCTTCATGGGCGAGAACCTCACGCTCGGCGGCCTGCTGGAAGGCGACATGTGGGTGGGCGACGTGCTGCGCTTTGCGCGCTGCGATCTGGCCGTGTCCGCGCCGCGTCAGCCCTGCTACAAATTCGATGCGGTGATGGGTTTCGCGCAGGCCACCCGGCTGATGGTGCGCTCAGGCTACTGCGGCTGCTACCTCGCGGTGCGCGTGCCGGGCCTCATTGCCGCCGGTGAAGCGTTCGAGCTGGTGCCCGGCCCGCGCGACGTCGGCATCGGCGAGTTGTTTCGCTCGGTCATGGCCAAGCACCGATGAGCGGCGCGGCGCGCGTGTATGGCGTGTATGGCGTGCGCGGCGTGGTCGGCGGTGGTCGGCGTGAGCCCGGCGTGTTCGGCCGGGCGGGTCGGGCCGGCGCGGCGTGCGCCCTGGCGTGGCTGGCCGGCTGCGCACAAATGCCGCCGCGCCTGCCGTTCGAGCACGATTTGGCCTGGCCGGCGGCCGATCTGCTGCTGCTCGGCGAGCAGCACGACGCGCCCGATCACCAGCGGCTCGCCGCGCGCGTGGTCGCGCAACTCGCCGCGCATCAGCGCCTGGCCGCGGTGGCCATCGAAATGGCCGAGCAGGGCCGCAGCACCGTCGGCCTGCCCACCGACGCCAGTGACGCAGCGGCGCGCGCCGCGCTGGTATGGGACGAACGCGGCTGGCCGTGGCAGGCCTACGGCCCCATCGTGATGAGCGCCGTGCGCCAGGGCGTGCCGGTGGTCGGCGCCAACCTGCCGCGCCCCGCCCTGCGCGATGCGGCACGAGACCCGGCGCTCGACGACGCGGTGCCCGCCGCCGTGCGCGAGCGACTGCGCACCGACGTGCGCGACGGCCACTGCGGCCTGCTGCCCGACGCACAACTGCCCGGCATGACGCGCATACAGATCGCCCGCGACCGAACGCTCGCTGACACGCTGCGCGCACTGGCACGGCCAGGCCGCGTGGTGCTGCTGGTGGCGGGCGCCAACCATGTGGACGCGAGCCGTGGCGTACCGCTGCACCTGCGCGCGGCCCCGCCCGTAGACCGCCTGTACACCGTGAGGCTCGCGGCCGGCGCGAAGGCAGGCGATGCAACGCCGGGCTTTGACGAAACCTGGCCGACCGCGGCCGTCTCGCGGCCTGATCCTTGCGTCGGGCTCGCCGGGCAGATGGCGCGCTGAACCGTCGAGCACGCCCATGCGCATCACCATTGAAAGCCCGGGCCCGCCGGACGTGCTCGACCTCATCGACGAGCTGGATGCGTACCAGCAACCGCTCTACCCACCCGAGAGCCACCACGGCATCGATGAGGTCGCAAATTGCGACCTCATCGCCTGGCCGCGTGGCGCGGCTCTACCGTGCCGCCTCGATCAACTCGATGTCCTTCTCGAGCAGCTCATTGACGAGTTGGCCGACCTCGATGCCGCGGGCCTTGGCGCGGGCGGCAAGTAGTCCTGCACCTCGGCCTCCAGGTACACCGGCAGATTGAGCCGCGCGCCTGGCTTGAAGAACTTC
>NZ_JANMWL010000221.1:0-1955 GCF_031393925.1 Methylibium sp.
CGTGGTGCCCTTGCGAGCCACCGGCCGGCTCGGCGCGGCGTCTTCGTCGTCGCCACCCTCGGAGGCCTTGACGAGCCCCTTGCCGGTCGCGCCGAGCTTCATCTTCACCGGCTTGTCACCCCAGAGTTCTTCGAGGTGGTAGTAGCGCCGGATGTCGGGCTGCATGATGTGCGCGACGGCGGCGCCGCAGTCCACGATGATCCATTCGCCGTTGCTTTCACCCTCGGTGCGCAGCACCGGAAAGCCGCCCGACTTGACCGCGTCGCGCACGCTCGCTGCCAAGGCCTTGGTCTGGCGGTTGCTCGTTCCCGAGGCGACGATCACGCGCTCGAACAGCGCGGAAAGGTGCTCGGTGTCAAAGACCACGATGTCCTGGGCCTTCACGTCCTCGAGGCCATCGACGATGGCGCGTTGCAATTTGCGGATGTCCATTCAGCTCCTGGCGGGCTCCGGGGTGGGGGGGGATCTGTAGAGACCGTGACGGTCAATATAGCGTGCGACTTCGGCGGTCAATATTGTCGGCTCGAGCTCGGCCGCCGGGCGACCGGCCGCCAGGTGGGCGCGAATGGCGGTCGAGGAGGCGTCGATGGGCGCCATCGGCAGGCGCTCCATGCGGTGCGGCAAGGCGCTCACGTCGTGGGGCGGCAGCGTCGGCGGCGCAGTGTCGCGGCCGGCCACCGCGAGCGTCACGCGCAGCAGCAGCTCCTGCCACTGGCGCCAGCTGGAAAGCCGCAGGTACTGGTCCGCCCCGATGACGAGAAACCACTCGGCCTCGGGCCGCTCGGCCTGCAGCGCTCGCACGGTGTCGATGGTGTAGCTCGGGCCGGGGCGGTCGAGCTCGCTGCGGTCGAGCACGAAGCGCGGCTCACCACAAGCCGCGGCCTGGACCATAGCGGCGCGATGCGTGCCGCTGGCGAGCTGGCGCGCCTTTTGCCACGGCTGGCCGGCGGGGATCCAGTGCAGCTCGTCGAGGCGCAGATGTTCGAGCGCGGTGCGCGCGAGCGCGATGTGCGCGACATGCGGCGGATCGAAGCTGCCGCCGAACAGGCCGATGCGCGGGGCGCTGCTCAACACCACTGCCTCACCCGCAAGAACTCGCTGTACAGCCGCGCCTCCGGCGAGCCCGGCTCCGGGTGCCAGTCGTAGCGCCACGTCACCACCGGCGGCATCGACATGAGGATGGACTCGGTGCGCCCGCCCGACTGCAGGCCGAACAAGGTGCCGCGGTCCCACACCAAATTGAACTCGACGTAGCGGCCCCGCCGGTAGGTCTGGAACTCGCGCTCGCGCTCGCCCCAGGCCATGCCCTTGCGGCGCTGCACGATGGGCAGGTAGGCGTGCAGCAGCGCGTCGCCCACGGCACGCATCACCGCGAAGCTGCGCTCCAAGCCCAGCTCGGCAAAGTCGTCGAAGAACACGCCGCCGATGCCGCGCGGCTCATTGCGGTGCTGCAAGAAAAAGTACTCGTCGCACCACTGCTTGAAGCGCGGGTAGAGCGCAGCGCCGAAGGGTGCGAGCGCATCGCGGCAGGTGGTGTGAAAGTGCGCCGCGTCTTCCTCGAAGCTGTAATAGGGCGTCAAGTCCATGCCGCCGCCGAACCAGGTGACGACCTCGCCGCCGGGTGGGTGCGCCGCGAGCATGCGCACGTTCATGTGGACCGTGGGCACGTAAGGGCTGCGTGGGTGCAAGACCAGCGAGACGCCCATCGCCTCGAACGGCGCGCCAGCGAGTTCGGGGCGGTGCTGCGTGGCCGAGGACGGCAGCGCGCGACCCTTGACGTGCGAGAAGCTGCAGCCGCCGCGCTCGAGCAAGGTGCCGCCTTCGATCAGCCGCGAGAGACCGTCGCCTTCGAGCGCGCCGCCCGGTTCGCGCACCCAGGCGTCGGCGAGAAAGGCGCCGCCGTCCTCGGCTTCGAGCGCGGCAACGATGCGCGACTGCAGCCCGAGCAGGTAACT
>NZ_JANMWL010000279.1:0-6387 GCF_031393925.1 Methylibium sp.
GCCGAGCCTGGCCGACCCGACCTTGGCCCGCTCCTACGCGGCCACCTGCGCCGGCTGCCACGGCACCAATGGCGTCGCCAAGGCTCCGATGGTCGCGCTGGCCGGCATGTCCAAGGACAACATCGTCACGCAGATGAAGGCCTTCAAGGAAGGCAAGCGGCCCGCGACGATCATGCATCAGATCGCCAAGGGCTACACCGACGAGCAGGTCGATCTGATCGCCACCCATTTCGCCAGCCAGAAGCCTTGAAGGAGCCACGATGAAGCAACACACGGGTATCAATCGCCGCGGTTTCGTGAGCGTGCTCGGCGGCGCAGCGGCCACGGTCGCAATGACCGGTTGCGCAACGCCGCTGGGCGCTGCAGGCAGCATGGGCAAGGTGGTCGTGATCGGCGGTGGCTACGGTGGTGCGACCGCTGCCAAGTACCTGCGCATGTGGAGCGACAAGCGCATCGACGTGACCTTGGTCGAGCCCAACACGAGCTTCATCTCCTGCCCGATCTCCAACCTGGTGGTGGGTGGCTACAAGCAGATGAGCGACATCACCGTGCCCTACGACAACCTGTCGCGCCGCCATGGCGTGAAGGTCGTCCACGACACGGTCGCCTCCATTGACCCGGCCAAGAAGACCGTCAAGCTGGCCGGTGGCGACACGCTCGCCTACGACCGGCTCGTCGTCTCGCCCGGCATCGACCTGATATGGAGCAGCGTCCAGGGCCTGCAGGCGGCCAGCCAGGAGGGCCGCATCCTGCAGGCCTGGAAGGCCGGCGCCGAGACCGCGGCGCTGCGCAGGCAACTCGAAGCCATGCCGGACGGCGGCGTCTACGCCCTCACCATTCCCGAAGCGCCCTACCGCTGCCCGCCCGGCCCCTACGAGCGTGCCAGCGGGGTGGCGGCCTACTTCAAGCAGGCCAAGCCCAAGTCAAAAGTCTTGCTGCTCGACGCCAATGCCGACGTCACCTCCAAGGGGCCGCTGTTCAAGAAGGTGTGGGCCGAGCAGTACAAGGACATCCTCGAGTACCGGCCGAAGCACAAGGCGGTTGCGGTCGACGCCAGCACCAACACGGTCAAGTTTGACGTCAACGACGACGTGAAGGCCGACGTGCTCAACGTGCTGCCGAGCATGCGGGCCGGCACCATCGCCCAGCAAACCGGCCTGGCGAACATCAACGCCCGCTGGTGCGATGTGGACTACATGACCTACGAGTCCAAGGTGCACCCCGGCATCCACGTCATCGGCGACTCGATCCAGATCACGCCGCTCATGCCCAAGAGCGGCCACATGGCCAACCAGCACGGCAAGGTCGCGGCGGCGGCGATCATCGAACTGCTGGCGGGTCGCACGCCCAACGCGAAACCGGTGGTGATGAACACCTGCTACAGCTTCGTGGACGGCAAGAACGTGATCCACGTCGCCTCGGTTCACCAGTACGACGCCGAGAAGAAGACCATGCTGACGGTGCCCGGCTCGGGCGGCGTATCGCCGGGTCCGACCGAACTCGAGGGCAGCTATGCGCTGGGCTGGGCCGACAACATCTGGGCCGACATGCTGGCCTGAGCGCGCCGGGCGCGCAGGCGCCGCATGCCCGGCTCGCACAGCGTTCGCACCCGCTCAGAACTCGAGCGCGTCGGCGATCGCCGCGATGCCGGCCTGCGCACAGGCATCGTCCGCCTCGCCGCCCGGCGCGCCGGAGACACCGATGCCGCCGAGCAGCTGACCGCCGGCCTCCACCGCTCGCCCGCCACCCGCAGCGATGACGCGGGGCAGATTGCGCACCCCGCTCATCGGCTTGCCCGGCTGCGTCTGGGCGGCCAGTGCCGCGGTTGATGTCTTGAAGCTGGCGGCCGTCCAGGCCTTGTTTTGCGCCATCTCGACGGTGTGGGCGCCGCCGTAGCGGTCGCGCAGCATGACTTGAAGCACGCCCGCGCGATCAACCACCGCGACGGCCACCTGGAAGCCGCCCTTGCGGCAATGCTCGAGCGCCGCGCGCGCCGCCGTGAGCGCCGCCTCCGGCGTGAGCGAGCGCGTCTCGAAGCTGGCCGTCTGTGCGCTGGCGCCAAGCGCGGCCGCGGCCATCCCGCATGCGATGAGCCAGGAATGGGGCGTCATGGGTTGGTCTCTCCGTCGTTCGTTGGCCAGGGTGGTGCACCGACGCTGCCGGCGCGCTTCAGGCCGCCAGCGACTGCACCGCTGCATGCGCGCTCACGAACGGGCTGCGCGCGAGCAGCGGCAGCCAAGCACTGCGTTCCAGGCGGTCGAGCACCGGCCCCTTGACCTCTGCCAGGTGCAGGTCCACACCGCGTCGCTGCAGCTCGAGGTGCAGCCGCTGTAGCGCCTCGAGTGCGGTCAGGTCGACGTGGCTCACCGAGGACAGCACCAGCACCAGGTGCCGGGTTCCAGGCCGGTGGTCCAGTTCGAGCTGAACGCGGTCGAGCACGGCGGCGATGTTGGCAAAGAACAGGTTCTCGTCCACGCGCAGCAAGAGCACGCGCGGCGGTGTCTCGACCGCGAAGCGCTGTTCATTGCGGAAGTGCTCGGTACCGGGCACGCGACCGAGCACCGCCACATGCGGCCGGCTGGCGCGCCACAAAAACACCCCGGCCGACAGCGCGATGCCGATGACGATGCCGGCCTCCACGCCGAGCGCCAGCACGCCCAGGGCCGTGCCGGCCCAGGCCAGCGCGTCGGAGCGGTCGTAGCGCCAGGCGTGGCGCGGCGTCTCGAGGTCGACCAGGTTGAGCACCGCCATGATGATGGTGGCGGCCAGCACGGCCAGCGGCAGCTTGGCGAACAATCCCGTCAGCCCGAGCAGCACCAGCGCCATCAACGCCGCGGAGATGACGCCGGCCATCGGCGTCTGCGCACCGGCGGCAAAGTTGACGCCGCTGCGGGCAAACCCGCCGGTGACCGGGAAGCCGCCCGAGAGGGCACTCGCAAGATTGCCTGCGCCCAGGCCACGCAACTCGGCGTCGGGATCGATGCGCTCGCCGCGCTTGATGGCCAGCGACTGCGCCACCGACACGCTTTCTACAAAGCCCACGATCGCAATCACGAAAGCCGGGACGAACAGCAGCTTCACCTGCTCGAGGGTAGGCCACGGCAGTCGGAGTGACGGCAGGCCCTGCGGAATGTTGCCCACCACTGCCACGCCGTGCCGTGCGTCGAGCTCGCCCACCGAGACCGCCAGCACGCTCAGCAACACCACGGCCATCGGCGCCAGTTTGGCAAGGAGGTCGGCGCTTTGCGGTGCAAGTCCCGCGGCGGCAAGCCCCCTTGGCAGCAGGCGGCGCGATCCCCACAGCAGCACGACGGCGACGCTGCCGACGGCCGCGGTCGCCGGCTCGATGTGGCTTATTTTGGCCAGCAGCGACGCGGCCAGCTCGAGCGCAGTGTGGCCATTGGCGCCAATGCCCAGCAGCGGCTTGAGCTGCCCGATCGCGATCAGCAGCGCCGAGCCGCTGACGAAGCCGCTGATGACCGGATGGCTCAGCAGGTTGGCAACGAAGCCCAGGCGCAGCAGCCCGAGCACCAGCAGTTGCATCCCGCCCAGCAGGGCGAGCAATACCGCCAGGACCAGGTATTCGGAAGATCCGGGCGCGGCCAGCGGCGTGAGCGCGGATGCCGTCATCAGCGCCGCCACGGCCACCGGGCCGACGGCCAGGGTCATGCTCGACCCGAGCCATGCGTAGGCCAGCAGCGGCAGCATGCTGGCATACATGCCCACATGCGGCGGCAGGCCGGCGAGCATGGCGTAGGCCAGGCTCTGCGGCACCAGCAGCACGGTCACGACCAGGCCGGCCACGCCGTCCCGCAGCGCCTGATCGCGCCGGTAATGGCGCAACCAGGCGGGCAGGCCCGCGACGCGCAGAGGCCAACCGCGCATGTCGAACGCCCGGCTCACTCGGTCGCGATGCTGGCCGCGGATGACCGGCGACGGTGCTCGAACACCTCGAACAGGCCCATGCCGATGAGCATGGTGACGACGAACAGCAAGCCTTGCGCAGCGCCGCTGCCCAGCAGCACGATCGCCGGGCCCGGGCAGATGCCAGCCAGACCCCAGCCCACACCAAAGCCGAGGCTGCCGCCCACGAGCCGCCGGTCGATGTCGCGCGAGGTCGGCAACTGCATGGCCGTGCCGAGCAACGACGTGGTGCGCTTCCTGGCCACGGCGAAGGCCACCAGGCCCACCAGAACGCCGCCTCCCATCACGAAGGCGAGCGACGGATCCCAGCGACCCGCGAGGTCGAGAAAGGCGAGCACCTTGGACGGGTCGGCCATGCCGGCGAGGATGAGGCCAAGGCCGAACACCAGGCCCGAGGCAAACGAAGCAATGCGGTTCATGAAAGTCTCCGGTGCGCTTGGATTCAGGCGGCGATCAGGTGCCGCACCACATAGACCGTGGCAAAGCCGGTGGCCATGAAGGCCAGGGTCGCCACCAGCGAGCGTGGCGACAGACGCGCCAGGCCGCACACGCCGTGGCCGCTCGTGCAACCAGCGCCATAGCGCGTGCTCAAGCCCACCAGCAGGCCGGCCACCGCCAGCACGCCATAACTCGCCTCGATGCGCACGGGCGGCAAGGCAGCGAACAAGCGCCATGCCCCGGGCGCCAGCAACAAGCCGACGATGAACGCGATACGCCAGCCGGCGTCACCGGGTTTGGGGCGCAGCAAGCCGCCGACGATGCCGGAGATGCCGGCCACGCGCCCGCTCAGCAGCAAGAGCATGGCGGCGGCCACGCCGAGCAGCAGGCCGCCGGCCAGTGAAGACCATGGCGTGAAATGATTCCAGTCGATCAGCATGAAGACATCCTTTGGTCGTTGCAGAAAAGGTCGTACAAGGATCGCAGCAGCGCGAGCACGCGCTCGTCGGTGATGCGGTAGTGAATGTGCTTGCCCTCGCGGCGCGTGCTCACCAGCTCCTCGTTGCGCAGCACCGCCAGCTGCTGCGACAAGGTGGGCTGGCGGATGTCGAGCAGCTCCTCGAGATCGCTGACGCAGCATTCGCCATGCGAGAGCTGACACAGCAGCAGGAGCCGGTCTTCATTGGCCATCGTGCGCAGCAGCTGCGTGGTCCGGGCAGCAGCCGCACGCATGCCGGCGATATCGACCGGAGACTGAAGTTGTTGACGCGTATTCATCGAGCAGATCGGTGCCTTGTTTGCATACACTATACTGATTAATATATTATTGATCAATCGATTACGCATTTTAGAAGGACCCCCTCATGAAGCCTCGAGTCAAGGCGTTCTTCGACACGGCCACCTGGACCGTGAGCTACGTCGTCTACGACCACACCGCCGGTCATGCTGCCGTCATCGACCCGGTGCTCGACTACGACCCGAAGTCAGGCCGCACCAGCACCGCATCGGCGGACGCCCTGATCCGCTTCGTGCGTGAGGAGCAGCTGACCTTGGAGTGGATCCTCGAGACCCACGCGCACGCCGACCACCTGTCTTCGGCGCGCCATGTCAAGCGCCAGCTCGGCGGGCGCATCGCCATCGGCGAGCACATCCGCAAGGTGCAGGGCGTGTTCAAGAAGGTGTTCAACCTGGAGGCCGGTTTCCAGCCCGATGGCAGCCACTTCGACCACCTGTTCGCCGAGGACGAGGCGTTTCGCATTGGCGAATTGAGCGCCCGGGCGCTCGGCGTTGCCGGCCACACGCCGGCCGACATGGCCTACCTGGTCGGCGACGCGGTGTTCACCGGCGACACGCTCTTCATGCCCGACGTGGGCACCGCACGCGCCGACTTTCCGGGCGGCGATGCGCACGCCCTGTACCGCTCGATCCGCAAGCTGCTGGCCTTGCCCGCGGCGACGCGCATGTTCGTGTGCCACGACTACCCGCCCGGTGGTCGCGAGCCGCGTTGGGAGACCACGGTCCAGGCACAGCGGCAAGGCAATATCCACATGCACGACGGCGTCGGTGAGGACGAATTCGTCGCCATGCGCGTGACCCGCGATGCAACGCTGGGCATGCCCACGCTGATCTTGCCGGCGATCCAGGTCAACGTGCGGGCGGGCGCGATGCCGCCGGTGGAGGACAACGGTGTGGCCTACCTGAAGATTCCGGTCAACAAGCTCTGATACGGATTCGAACTCAATCGAATAAGACCTGTAGTGCGCAGATCGCCCATTCCTGAGCGCGGCCGGCGTCGGGTCATTCGGGAGGTTCGCGGGACGCGGCAGGGGGTGCGCGGCGAGAACCCACGCCGCATCTCAAAGGCGCCCCATGGCAGACGCCCCCGCCGAGCGCACCGCGACCACGGCGTCGGTCTTTGCAAGGTTGAAGACCACGGGTGTTTGCAAAGGCGCGTCCGGGCAGGCGGCAGCGCGCCTTCGAGGCGCTGAGGAGCACAGGGCTCGTGGCCGCGCGCAGCGCTTCGTC